>NZ_MAPV01000082.1 GCF_001700505.1 Streptomyces mutomycini | reverse complement strand
TGGCGCACGGCCTCGACGCGCAATCGCTGCGGCAGCGCATCACCGGTTTCCTGCACCACTGAGTCAGCCGTCTCCCGGTGGTGGGTCAGCCGGTTCGCCGGGACGCGGCGGCCGGCCTGTCCCGTGCGGAGTCACGGATGTGCTCCGAAGCCCGACATCGGCGCGGGCGCAGTGGCGTTGATGAGGTGCTGGACGAGGGTGACCAGCGCCCCGGTGCCCGAGCTGGCGATCCTGGCGTCGCAGAGGACGACCGGTACCTCGGGCCCGAGGTCGAGCGCGGCCCGCACCTCTTCCGGTTCGTAGCGGTAGGCGCCGTCGAACTCGTTGACCGCGACGATGAATCCGATGCCGCGCCGCTCGAAGAAGTCGACAGCCGCGAAGCACTCCGCCAGCCGGCGTGTGTCGGCCAGCACGACCGCGCCGAGGGCGCCCTTGGACAGCTCGTCCCACATGAACCAGAAGCGCTCCTGCCCGGGGGTGCCGAAGAGGTAGAGCACATGCTGCGCGGACAGCGTGATCCGGCCGAAGTCCATCGCCACGGTGGTCGCCGACTTCGATTCGATGCCTTCGAGGCTGTCGGTCGCCGCACTGACCTGCGTGAGGAGCTCCTCGGTACTCAGCGGCGCGATCTCGCTGACGGCACCCACGAAGGTCGTTTTGCCGACGCCGAAGCCGCCCGCGACCAGGATCTTGAGGGCCACGGGAAAGAATTCGGGGCTTCCGGAGCTGTCAGAGCTGTCGTCGTAGACCATCGAGCACTGCCTCCAGCAGGGATCGGTCGGTTGGCATGTCGTGGAAGGCGGGGGCGTGCGCGGTGACCGCGCCGCAGTCGACCAGGTCGGAGAGGAGGACCTTGGTGACGACGGCGGGGAGCCGGAGATGGGCGGCGACCTCTGCCACGGACGTGGGTCCGCCGCAGAGCTCGAGGGCCACGGTGTGCTCGGGGCCGAGGTGGACCTGGGGCTCGCTCCCCGTGGCCATCACGAGGGAGAGCAGATCGAGCACGGTGGTCGGCCTCGTCCGGCCGTTACTCACGGTGTAGGGGCGGATGAGCCGGCCTGCCGCGTCGTCGAGCAACGGCCCGTCCTGCGGGGCCGGCATCCTCAAAGCCCCGGGGTGAACGGAGCTCCGGCCGGCTGCCGGAGCGGCGTCATCAGGTAGGGGCGGACGCTCTTGACCAGCATGGCCATCTCGTAACCGAGCACCGCGGCGTCCGCCTCGCGGCCCGCGAGGACGGCGAGGCAGGTGCCGGAGCCGGCCGTCGAGACGAACAGGAGCGTCGAGTCGAGTTCGACCACCACCTGCCGCACGTCGCCGTTGTCACCGAACCGGGCACCGGCACTCCGGCCGAGTGAGTAGAGGCCGGCGGCCAGGGCGGCCATGTGGTCGGCACTGTCGGCGTCCATGCCGTGGACGGATTTCACCAGGCCGTCCGCCGAGAGGAGGACGGCGCTGCGCGTGTAGGGCACGCGTTGGACCAGGCCACTGAGCAGCCAGTCGAGGTCCGAGACCTGCCCGGACGGCATTTCGCTCGTCATGGTGCATCTACTCCTTGAACATGTTCTCGGTTCGGGGATCCGGTTCGGGCGTCAGAGGTCCCCGGTGACCCGGGTCCACTCGCTCCGTTCCGGTGGTCGCGTTGGTGACGGATCCGCGGAAGGGCAGCGGGGCGAGGGTGTGTGACCGCTGTGCCCCGACTGTCATGGCACCGGGGGCGGCCGGCGCGGCACCGGGGGCGGCCGGCGCGGCATCGGGTGCGCCGTATGCGTCCGTGGTTTCCGGCTCTTCGGCGGTCCGGGCCTCGGCGAGGTCGACCCCACGGCGGAAGGCTGCCATCAGACCCGGGTCGTGCAGGGCGTTCTCGTCCTCGGCGCGCGGGACCGGGGCCTCTCTGAGCTGCGGAACCAGATGCTCCTGGTTGCTGCGCCTGGGGAGCTGGGGCCGACCGGGTCCGGCCGCGGTGGCAGGGGCAGCCGAGGCTTCTGTGGGAGCACCAGCGTCCATGGCGGACGAGGACGACGAGGCGGACGCGGGGCTCCCGGGCAGCGGCACCGGTCCAGCAGACAGGTCCGGTCGGGCCGGCTGAGCTGGTCCAGCGGACGGGAGGGGCCCGGCAGACGGGACCGGCCCGCCGGGCGGAGAGGCGGCGAGGTTCGGGCGGTCGACCCGCTCGGCACGCAGGGGCAGCGGAGGCCCCTGCCCTTGGCCCCGGTCCTGCCGGGGCATGGCGTCCAGCCGCAGCGGAGGCTGGGCCGCGGCCTGCGACGGGGCGAGGGGCGGGGCGTCGTGAGCGGGAGGTGGCCGGTGCTGGGCTCCGGGCTGTGGGGCCGGAGCGGTGCCGGGTGCCGTCGTGGCATCGATGTCGATGCCCAGCAGGACTTCGGGCAGCACCAGTACGGCTTGGGTGCCCCCGTAGATGTTGCTCTGCAGCCGTACGGCGATGCCGTGCCTGCGGGCCAGGGAGGCGACCACGAACAGCCCGATCCGCCCGTCCTGCAGCAGATGGGCGACGTTGACCTGGTCGGGGTCGGCGAGCAGCGTGTTCATCCGCTTCTGCTCGGGGCCGGGCATGCCGAGCCCCCGGTCCTCGACCTCCAGGGCGAGTCCGGCGGTGACACGCTGGGCGCGCAGCAGGACCTGGGTGTGTGGTGCGGAGAACACCGTGGCGTTCTCGACGAGTTCGGCGAGAAGGTGGATGACGTCGGCGACCGCGTGTCCGCGCAGCGTGCCGTCGATCGGCGGGACCAGCTTGACCCGTGGGTACTGCTCGACCTCGGCGATCGCCGAACGCAGCACTTCGGTCATGGTCACGGGATTGCTCCACTGCCGCCGTGAGACGGCGCCGCCGAGCACAGCTAGGTTCTCGGCGTGCCGGCGGATACGGGTGGCGAGATGGTCGACGTGGAAGAGGCCCTTGAGCAGGTCGGGATCCTCGACCTCGTGCTCCAGTTCGTCGAGGATCTGGATCTCACGGTGCACGAGGGACTGCAGTCGCCGGGCGAGGTTGACGAAGACCTCGACCTTCTGTTCGTTCCCGTTGCTGCGGAACAGCTGCGAGGCATGGACGACGGCAGCCACGGCGTCGTCCTGCGAGTGGCCCATCTCCTGGCCGAGGAGCTCGAACGCGTCCGCGTCGGGGGCGGCGGCGGGCGTGGCCGGGCGGGCCGGCATGGGCTCGCCGTCGCGGAGCTGTTCCACGAGGCGCTGGAGTTCGGCCCGGTGCTGAGCACCGGTGCGACGGAGCGCGAGCACACGGTCGAGCACACCTGTGGCGATGCGGCCCGCGCCGAGGAAGGCCGCGGCGACTGCTGCCACGGCCAGCGCCCCGGACCCGCCGAGCGCCGCCAGCAGGCTGCCCGAGGGACGCACCCCTGAGGCCCGGATGGTGAAGATGACGGCCGCTGCGCCGCTGAGCACTGCGGCCACGGTCGGCAGGACGGCGGAGCGCAGGAGTTGTGGTCGCAGTCGGCCGTCGGGGGCGGGCTGCGCGGCACGCGGCCGGCTCGCGGTCGAGTGCGAGCGGCCACCCGGACGGCCGTGCCGTCCGCCTTCGCGGCGTTCCGGTCGCGCTGTGGGTGCGCGAAGTTGAGACATCATCGTCCTCGGTACGTGGGGCACCAGGAATCGGCATTCGTGTGGTGACACCTACGGTGGTCGGTCAGGCCCGGGTCAACGGCTGGGGCAGGCTCGACCGATATGAGCCCATCGTTGATCACCGACCACACACGGTAGTCGCCAATCGCCCGCGTCCGGCGTGCAGTTGTCGAAGTTGCCCGCCAGGCGTCCCGCTCTGGTATGACGCCTCGCACGGGTAGCCGAATCTCTTGGCCGCCAACTCCGTACGACCGTCCGCGCATCGATCAGGTGTGCGGAACATCCGGCGGCCCGCGCAGGGGCTTCGGACGCACGAAGGAGCGGGGAGTCCCGGACACTCGGGGCTCTCCGCTCGTTCGCACATCGCGTCAGTGCTCGTGGACGTCGGCCGTCTCCAGCGCGGGCACGGTGAGCCGTGCCACGATGTCCCGACCGCGCAGGAGCTCATGGCCGGACGCAGGTACGTCGACGTCATGGAAGGTGTGGGGGGTCATCGAAGAGCTGGACTGATTCGGTCACTCCTTATGTCGAGTACGACAGCCCACGCAGGATGCGAGCCTGGCCGGCGAGCCCACCGGTGCCCTCCACGCCGACACCGGGTCGGAGCATCGAAGGCCACCGTGCACGGATCAGTTCAGGCGGCAGACGTCCGACCGGGCCGGCTTCTGCTACGTAGACGGGTTCTGCTCGCTACTGCCCCCTCGGCCCTCGGCCCGGAGATCACGAATTGCCATCGGGGGATGCATTCCGCATGCCTCGCCGTGCAGTTCACTCGGAACGAGAGCCCAGGCGATTGCCTCTCCCGGCGCGCAGTAAGCCGGGTCAAGCTGGAAGGTGGTCCGGGTTCCGTTCGCCGCCGGCGCCGCGAACTCTTCCCAGGGTCCGACCGGCTGCGAACCGACCAGCTCCTGACGATATCCGCGGCCCTCCAACCAGACCTCGATGACGGTCCGCGAACTGAGGGCCGCTGCCGCCGCCGGCGCCCATCGTGCGTGGTCGAGCAGGGAACCGTAGAAGCCGGGCAAGGGTCTGCCGAGGTCGTCGGCAGTGCGAAGCCGATCGTCCTCCACGGTGAAGCCGAGGTCAGAGCTGATCTCGACCGCGACCCTCCCGTGGGAGCCGTCGCGACGGTGCATCGCGTCCCACACCACGGTTTGAAGCACCTCGGTGGGGAGCTCGGGGCTGTCTCGACCGACCCGGAAGTAGATGGCCGGACGGCTTCGTACGCTCTCACCGAACGTCATCACCCCGGCCCGGTCGGCCTCGCTGCGCTCCACTGGCTCTCCCCACCCTCGTCGGCCGGAAGCATGTAATCACGGCAGCTGAGCCAGGAACCCTCCGCCGCTGTCTATGCCGACGACCGGGCAACGCCGAAGACGGCGCCGCCGGCCTCCGCGCTCCGGTGGTGAATGCCGGAGCGGACCGCTGGGACTTCCCGAACCGGAGAACGACGGACTCCGCGGACATCACTCCCCCGGTGGGCATGCCTCGGATGGTGTCAGGTCGTCCCGCGCGCACAGGCCCCCCGTCATCGCCGGCCCGGAACGGGGGCACTCGCATCACCGCGGGCTGGCAGGCTGGAGCCCCGCGTACACACCACCCGTGCCGAGCAGTTCCTCATGTGTTCCCACCTCGGCGATCCTCCCGCCCTCCATGGCCACGATGCGGTCGGCACCCCGGATCGTGGAGAGCCGGTGGGCTACGACGAAGACGGTCCGGCCGTGCACGAGCCGGGTGAGAGCCTCCTGCACGAGGGCTTCGGAACGGTTGTCGAGCGCCGATGTCGCCTCGTCCAGCACCAGTACCCGGGGATCACGGATCAGCGCCCTCGCGATGGCGAGACGCTGCTTCTGACCGCCCGACAGCTGCGAGCCGCGCTCCCCGATCACCGTGTCCAGACCGCTCGGCAGGTCGTTCACGAATTCGAGTGCGTTGGCGTCCCGGAGGGCACGTATCAGTGTCTCCTCGTCCGTGTTCCCCATGCCGTAGGTGACGTTGTCGCGGATACTGCCCTCGAAGAGGATCGACTCCTGGGGCACCACCGAGAGAAAACGCCGGTAGGTGCGGAGATCGAGCCCGGCCATGTCCGTGCCGTCGAGCAGAATGCGGCCCGAGGTGGGCCTGATGAAGCCGATGAGCAGGTTGAGCACCGTGGACTTGCCCGCGCCCGAGGCCCCGACGAGTGCGATGGTCTCCCCCGGGCGGGCGGAGAGGGTGAACCCGTCGACGGCCGGTTGACCGTCCTCGTAGACGAACCCGGCGTCCTCGAAGTCGATGCGCCCGACGACGCTCTCGACCCGGGCCTTGCCTGCGTTGTTCTCCAGATCGGGTGCCTGCAGCACCTCGCCTGCCGAACGCACCGACTCCAGGCCTTTGGCGAGGAGGGGGGCCAGACCCAGCAGAGTCGTCACGGAGCCGGTCAGGACGGTGAAGAAGGAGCTGAGCATCACCACGTCGCCGGGAGTGATGGCCATCCATCCGTGATACGCCACCAGGGCGGAGCCCGTGAGGCACAGCACGCCGAGCGTGTTGAGGATGACCCACGCCAGCGACCCGAAGCGGCCGTTGATCGTGTCCAGGCGCATTCCGGCCGCGAACACCTGGCGCAGCGACCCGTCGACCCGGCCGAGTGCTGTCCGTTCCAGGCCGTGGGCGCGGGTGATGGGGATGAGCGTGGTCATCTCCCCGACGCGCGAGGAGAGATGCTCGACCTCGCGGCGGAAGGACTCGTTGTGGCTGCGCAGCCGCCCTCGCAGCTTCATCACGAGGAATCCGGATGCGGGCACCACGACGAGGAACACGGGCAGGAACTCGGGCACGCGCACTCCGATGACGACGAGCCCGCCGACCAGCGTGACCACCGCGCCGAGACCCAGGTCGGAACTCTGCTGAACCATCTGCTCCACGGCTTCGACGTCGCGGACCACCTTGGCCTGCAGCACGCTCGAGCTCACCCGCGAGTGATAGCCGATGGACAGTTGCTGCATCCGGCGGCAGAGGGCCGAGCGCAGAGTGATGCCCATGCGGCGGATGCTGCCGGCGAGGCACCGCACGTACCACTGGTGGAGCGGGTAGTTGATCACGAGGATGAACAGCAGCACTCCGCTCGCCTTCCAGATCCCCGATTCGGGACCGTGCTGGACGACCACGTCGAGAACGGTGGCGGTGATCAGCGGCAGAAGCCAGATGGGGCTGTGTTTCACGACGAAGATGGCGACGGCCAGGGCAAGCCGGCCTCGGTCGGGACGGAAGAGGTGGCCGAGGGTACGGACCGGGTTCTCGCCGCGGTAGCGGTGATCGAGGTGGTCAAAGGGCGCCAGGGGTTCGACGGGGGTCGGTGAAAGCGCTTTCTCCATGAGATCATCCCACCCGCTCCGGCCGCCGCGGACAACCCCCGTTCCACGGGAAGAGACAAGGCGTGCGACGGGACGGGGCGAAAGCAGAACCGTCACCGCCGGCAGCCCAGCCGCCCATCCGCGTGGCCCCCGCGAGGGCTACGGGCGACATTCTTCGGGGTCACGCTGCGTAATCCTCCGCCGACCGGGTAGCGGGCGGGAATGTTCAGGTACAGGCGCGTACGAGTAGTGACCGTGCTGGTCATCGGCTGGGTGGTCCTGACCGCCGTGGAGCGATGGGCGGAGCGGTCGCCATGGCCGAGCGCGATGCTGGGCGGGCTCCTGTGGTCGTGCGTGGTGGCAGGGGTCTGGTGGTTCGCCGAGTGGACCCAGTCACCGCTGCGCACCGCGCGCGGGCCGGCGGAGGCACGCGAGGCGGCGACGGTCAGCCCGAAAGACGATGCAGTATGTGACCGGGGCGCGGAGGCGGACGAACCTGCCTCCCGCCCGACCGATTCGTCCGCGCCGTCGAGGCGCTGACACCCTGTGGGAGCCCTGCGACAGACGGAACCGCCCGTGCGCACTCCGGAGGTGCGCACGGGCGGTTCCTCTGCGGGTACTCCGACGCCCGGTGAACGGGCCGTGGTCACAGACCCCGGGGACTCTCGCCCGCCACCGTGGACTCGGCCAGCTTCTGGAACTCGCCCAGGTCGTAGTTGGCCAGCACCGAGTCGAGGTTGGTCAGCGCACCCAGGCGCTCCACGAATCCGCTGGGGTCGTACTCGATCTGCAGGGCGACCCGGCTGGATGTGTCGTCCAGCCGGTGGAAGGTGACCACTCCGGCGTGATGCACGCCCTCGATCGTCTTCCAGGCGATCCGGTCCTGCGGAACGACCTCGGTGAGTTCCGCGACGAAGCTCTTGTCGGCACCCGGCAGGGACAGCTGCCAGGAGAATCGGCGCTCGTCCATCGGATCGACCCGTCGCACGTGGCTGAGGAACTTCGGCCACTGCGCCACGTCGCTCCACAGAGCCCAGGTGACGCTGACCGGCGCCTTGATGTCGACGGTTTCGACGAGGGAGGAGGACATGGAGAACAACCCCTTCTTGCTCGGTTATGCCTTGCGCTGCCGACTACCCGATAGTCGACGGTGCACGCATGGCATTCCGCCTTCCCGGCCGCCCGGGCCGGCGCCCCCACGCATGCCCTTGCCTTGCGCGCGCCACCTGATCCGCCGGCGGCCGCGCCCGACACCACCCTCGTTGCCGGGAACACTGTCGAAGACACTGACCACGAGGATGCCGCTGGAGTTCGGATCCGGCGGCGACAAACTCCATGTGCACGCGCTGGGAGAGGACTGGCGGCTCGGGGCCGCGCCGATCGTCCTGCCAGGAAGAAGCCACCGGTCCGTCGCGCCTGCGACACACAGCCAGGAGAGGAGAAATGCCGATTCTTTCCACAGCCGAAGAAGTAGATGCGTGGCTGACGGAAGCCGGGTGGCACCCGGGGCGTGACGCCGGAGAGGAAGTGGTATCCAAAGCGATTGCGACCGTTGTCGCGCGATACCGGTCCTACGGCGTGAAAATCGAACCTTCCGAGCCTGCCATAGCTTTCATTCGGGAGCATGCGTTTCTGCGGGCTGTCATCGATACAGCACCGGAAAATTTCGCAATCTTCACCCCGCATCTCGTCTTCAAGGGAGATGCCGAGGAGATTTCTGAGCTAGCCGCAAACCTCGGTGTGCCACTCTTCCCGGTGGGGTACGACTCCTACGACGGGGCCACCATCCTCATGGATAGAGACGGGCGCTTCTTCTTTGCGCATCACACGGGGGCTTATTATCTCGGGCACGAAAAATACGTGGCAATGATGCGCCTGATGAGCAGCGAGATGGAAGACGCGGAGGATTACTTTTCCTGACCTCGTTCCCTGGAGTGGCCGCCTCTCTGCTCGCAGGCGGTCCCGGCGGACGCCGACCGGGTCGGTGGTCGGCGTCGACTCCGCGTGGCTGCCGCCCGATGGCCCCCTGTTCACGCCGGGTCAGTGGGGCGGCGCCCCGCAGGTGATCGAGGTCCTGAACCGGGTGGGGGTCCACCGCCCGCCGACCGCACGACCTCGGCCCCGGCCCCGGCCCCGGCCCGACCACGTCAGTGGCGACAAGGCCTACAGCTCGCGCCGCAACCGATGGTGCGTACGACGAAGCGACACCTTCCCGGAGCCGAAGGACCGAAGGGCCCACCGCCACCGAAGAGGCAGCGCAGGCCGCAGACCCACCGTCTTCGACGGCGACCGCGACCGCTACCGGCGCCGCACCGAGGTCGAGCGGACCATCAGCGGACTGAAGGACCACTCCCATGCGGTCGCCACCCGTTACGGCAAGATGCCTTGCGTCTTCCTCGGAACCGTCACGGTTGCATCGATACTCTTCCGGCTCGCGTCGTGATCAGCCCGCTTCGCCCCGACAGAGGGCGTCGGCTCGCCTCACCATGTCAGCTGCGATGTCATCCCAGTCCGGGCCGTGCATCCACAAATTCTCCGCAGCCTCCCGCAGCAGTGCCGGTTCATCCGGCCGCTGCAGGAGTACCAGCCGATATGCCAGGTTCCGGATCCAGACCGGCAGGTGGCCATCGACCACATGCGGGCTGAGCTCATGGAGCATTGCGAGGATCGATTCGACGTCGGCAAAAGTCAGCTCCTCGACGAAGTAATGCTCACGGTGCTCAAGCCGGCACTCCGGCGTGGATCGGTACTCATCTCCGTAGAGACACCGGGCGTGCTCAGTCAGAGTGCGGTGCATGATCTCGAGGCTACGACTCCGTGATCCGCCGGACAGTGCCTGACAGCGGTATCGCCCGGGCTGGGCACAGGGAACGCGCTGAGCTGCTGGTGCAGCTCGGGGTGGTGGCGGAGACAGGGCTGCCGAGACGTGGGTGGTCGGGCCGAGAGCTGAGCGGGACCGGCCAGGCCCGGTGTGGCAGCAGGGCCCGGACCGCGCGTCGCGGTCCGGGCCCTGCCCCGTGCGGTGCCGCCCTGCGGCGGCGGTGCGTCAGCTCCGTGCGGTGTCGTCGCCCGCCTGCCCGGCGCCCTTTGCTGCGCCTGCCTTCTCGCGCATCTTGCGCACCAGCTCCGCCTTCTGGTCGGCTGCACCCTGGCGGTCGAGGTTGCGGTGCGGACCGTTGTTCTGGCGTTCGGTGCGGGACAGCTTCTTGCGCTGGCCGCCGCCCATGCCAACGGGGTTGTTGATGTTCTTGCTCACGGTCACGGGTTCTCCCGGTAATGAAGTGAAGTGATCTACGGATTCGTCGGTGGGTACGGGCGGCGACGTCGGAGGACGTCAGCAGGGGCCCATCAACGCTCTCACTCGTAAATCGGCGCCTGGAAGAACATGACAAAGACGTTACCCGGTTCCGCCGGGCCCGCAGACCAACCTTTTCGCCGCCCCGGTGTCGGTCATGTTCGGCCCGGCCGGAGCCCTGGAAACGGGCTCCGGCCGGGCGGACAGATCACTCAGCAGCTGAGACAGCTACTCGAGATCACCTCGCCCTTCCGTCACCGCTCGCCCGCAAGGTCGACCTCGTCACGGTGCACCGGTGCCGGATCCGTCACCTTCGGACGCCACGGACTCGCAGTAGGCGACGACACCGCACGCCACCAGGCATCCGAGGGGAGCTTCCCCGACGGTTCGAACGGCTCGCCCGGCCGGGGGAGCGCCAGCGCCTGCCCCACCTCGTCGGCGGCGTCCTTCATCCACTCCCCCGGCTCCGACCACGGGTGCGGGGCGAGGTTGAAGGTGCCCCAGTGGATCGGCAGCAGCGCACCGTGCGGTGTGCCGCCCTGCAGGTCCAGGTGTGCCCGCAGGCCCTCGGCAGGTGTCATGTGGATGTCGGGCCAGTACTCCGAATAAGCACCGACCTGGATCATCGTCACGTCGAAGGGGCCGTGCTCGGCCCCGATGTCCTGGAAGCCCGAGAAATAGCCGGTGTCCCCGCTGTGGTACACCCGGTGCTCCGGGCCCGTGACGACCCACGACGCCCAGAGCGTGTGCTGCTGGTTGCGCAGTCCTCGCCCACAGAAGTGCCGTGCGGGAGTCGCGGTCAGGCTGATGCCCGCGATCTCCACCGTCTCGTTCCAGTCGAGCTCGCGGATGCGGTCCAGGGGCACACCCCACCGCTCCAGGTGCGCGCCCACACCGAGCGGCACCGCGAAGACCGTGTCCGTACCCGCCAGTGCCTTGATCGTAGGCAGGTCGAGGTGGTCGTAGTGGTCGTGGGAGATCACGACGGCGTCGACCGGCCCGAGCGAGGCCAGCGGCAGCGGGACGGGGTGCAGCCGCTTGGGGCCGGCGAAGGCGAACGGCGAGCAGCGCTCGCCCCAGACCGGGTCGAACAGCACCCGGCGGCCGTCGATCTCGGTCAGCACGCTCGAGTGGCCCAGCCAGGTCACCCGCAGGCCCGTGGCCGGGGGTGCGGCCAGGTCCGCCAGGGTAGTGGCGTGCACGGGCACCGTGCCGAGCGGGGATCTGCGTGCGCGTTCCTCCTTGCGGAAGTACACCTTGGCGAATTCGAGCATGGAACCGGACGGCCTGGTCCGGGCCCCTTCCGGATTCTGGAACACTCCGTCGGCGAAATTCGGCGAGCGGCGGATCCGCTCCATGCGTGCCCCGGCGGGGTCCGCCCCGAAGGCGTCGGGCCGCAGCGAGCGGAGTCGGGTACGGAGTGTGGGCTGATGGTCTGCGCCGGTCACAGCATCTCCAGAGGGAGTCGGTCGTCTCATTATGGTCGGGAGGTACGACAGGGCGAGGGCTCGACGGTGAACGGAGCACACGCCCGCGCTCTCCGGAGCAGTGCCGGCAGGAGCGCTTCCTCAGGCACGCGGCTGGCCGTAGACATGTCCGATCCGCAAGGTGAGGACGACCCTGCGGTCCTGGACCATCGCCCGGCGGTAGTCGTCCCAGTCGGGATGCTCACCCTGGACGTCCCGGTAGAGGGCGACGAGCTGCTCCACGACGGCATCGTGGGGGTCGGCGGCGGGCGGGGTCAGCTCGGCCGTGACATCGGCGACGGTCCAGGCCCACCGGTCGTCGCTGGTCACGTGGTAGCTCGCCCGCGGGTCCCGGCGGAGGTTGCGGGTCTTGGCCCGGCCCTCCGTGATGGACACGCGGATCACCTCTTCCTCGGGGTAGTAGGCGTGGTTCACGTTGGACAGCTGCGGCCGCCCGTCGCGCTTGAGGGTGACCAGCACCCCACCGTCGTACTCCCCGAGGAGTCGGAGCAGCGCCTCGCGCGCGGGTTCGAAGTCCGTCATGCCGAATCCAACGTCCGCGCCCTCCGCAGGATTCCGGATCCGGCGCACGGCAATCTCACATCCGGCCCTCCGCTCGCGTTGACAGCCGTGTTCCGCCTACCGATACTGACTCGCTGTTCAGTAAATCGATTCGCGTGCTCCAGGAGCGGTCCCATGACGTCCCCCTCCCCGGCTCCACTGATCTCCCTGACCTGGACGGACCATGTCACCGGCACCGAGGGCTATCTCGTCGTCGACCGGCTGGTACGCGGCGTGTCGAGCGGGGGGCTGCGGATGAGGGAGGGCTGCACCCTCGCGGAGGTGGCGGGTCTGGCGCGTGGCATGTCGATGAAGGAAGCCCTGCACTTCGACGCCGGCAACCCGGGAGCGCGCTACATCCCGCTGGGCGGCGCCAAAGGCGGCATCGACTGCGATCCGCGTGCCCCCGCCGCCTACGGGGTACTGGTCCGCTTCCTGCGGGCGATGCGTCCGTACGTCGAGCATGTATGGACGACCGGCGAGGATCTCGGGCTCAGTCAGGACCTCGTCGACCGGGCCGCTGCGGAGGCCGGCCTCGTCTCCACCGTTCAGGCGGCCTACCCCCTGCTGGACGACGAGGCGGGGGCGCGGCGGCGGCTGGCGGAGGCCTTCGCCGTCGCGGTCGACGGAATCGGCCTGGACGAGCTGGTCGGCGGGTGCGGGGTGGCGGAATGCACGCTCGCCGCACTGGACCGGGCGGGTGTGCCGCACAGCGACGCCCGTGTGTCCCTCCAGGGGCTCGGCACGATGGGCGGCGCTACGGCCCGCTTCCTCTCCCGGGCCGGACTGACGGTCGTCGCCGTCGCCGATGTGAAGGGAACGATCAGCAATCCGGCCGGCCTGGACGTCGAGGCGCTGCTGGCCGCGCGTGACGCGCACGGGACGGTGGACCGCGGTGTGCTGCGGCACGGGGATCAGGAGCTGCCGTCCGATGCCTGGCTGGCCGCCGACGCGGAGGTGCTGGTGCCGGCCGCCGTGTCCTACGCCGTGGGCCCCGGAAACCAGGCCTTGGTCAGTGCGCGTTGGGTGGTCGAGGCCGCCAACATGCCGGTGCTTCCGGAAGCCGAGTCACTGCTCGCCGAGCGCGGGATCACGGTGCTGCCCGATGTGGTGGTCAACTCAGGTACGAACGCGTGGTGGTGGTGGACACTCTTCGGGGACATCGGGCCGGACGCGGAGGAGGCGTTCCGGCATACCCGTCGCTCGATGCGCGCCCTCATCGACCACGTCCTGGAGCGGGCGGCGGCTGACGGCTGCACGCCGCGTGCGGCGGCGCACGCGCTCGTCGCGGACCGTCTGCCGGTGATGGCCGAGCGGTTCGGCTGGTACCGGTAGGCCATCGGGCACGGGGGTGGCCGACGACCGGCACCGGGCCGGCAGGCCACCGGGCACGGGGGGCGGCCGTCCGTACCAGCGCGTTGGTTAGGCTGACCGCGTGGCGAGAGTACGGCTGAGCGTGGCGGAGCGTCGTGAGGAGCTCCTGCGCGCTGCCGTCGAGCAGATCGAGGTCCGGGGCGTGTCCGCGGTCCGGATCGCCGACGTGGCCGCCGTCCTCGGGGTGAGCAACGCCCTGGTGCTCTACCACTTCTCGTCCAAGGAAAAGCTGGTTGCCGCCGCGTTCGCCTACGCGGCGGAGGCCGATCTGGCTCATCTGCGCAAGCTGCTGACGCGTCGTACCAGCGCGGTCCGGCGGCTCCGCGCCGCTGTCCGCTGGTACGCGCCGACCGGTCAGGCCAAGGGGTGGCGGCTGTGGATCGAAGGCTGGGCGTCCTCCCTGCGTGATCCGGTGCTGCGCGACGTGGCCAGGGACCTCGACCAGGAGTGGAAGGCGGAACTGGCCGAGGTCATCGAGGAAGGTGCCGCGGCGGGTGAGTTCCACTGCGAGGACCCGATGTCCGTGGCCTGGCGGCTGACGGCCCTTCTGGACGGGCTGGCCGTCCAGATGACGTCGTACGCGGGTCCGCTCTCCCGGGCCACGATGCTGCAGTGGACCGAGGAGGCGCTCGCCCGCGAACTCGGCATCGACCACGCGGCTCTGACCGCCTGAGACCTTCCGCCCCCACACGCCCGAGCGCGGCCTCATGTCCGGTCAGGTCTGGCGCACCGGCGCGTAGACCTCGCCCTCGAGCCCGAAGGTCCAGGCGACGCCCTCCTTCGCGGTACGGGTCCTGGGCGGTACCCGCAGCCAATAGGTGCGGTGCGTTCCGTCGGGCTCGGGGGTGGAGTTGACGACTTCGACCATCACCACGTCCTCGTCGCCCTCCATCGCGATGCGCCAGAGGATCCCGGTCTCGTCCCGGTGCACCGGTTCCGCACCCGACTCGGCGAGATAACGGTCGTAGCCGTAGTACTCGAGCATCACACGGCGCAGCTCCGCGTTCTCCTCGGCACGTATCCGCTCAGGCGTCAGGCTCGCCAGGCCGTCCAGGAATTCGACCGGCACGGGCATTCCGCGCCAGGCGTACAGGGCGAAGCCGTCCGGGTAGGCGAGGGCCGGTCCGTCGCCCCGGTCGAGCCGTCCCGCCTCGTCGCGGTGGAGCGTCTCAGGCCGCTCGCAGATCACCGCGACGCGCTCGTAGGGCCACCACCAGCCGGCGTTCCTGGCGACCTCGGCCAGTCCGGTCAGCCGGTCACCACGGCCGTCGAAGGCCGCGAGCCAGGCCGCGTCGTGCTGGCCGAGGACAGCGTCCAGCAGCACGAGTCGGACGTCGGACTCCTCCTCGGGCCGCGTGGCGAGCTCGGCTACGACTCCGGCGCGTATCCGCTCGGCCAGTGCGGCCGTGGTCTCCCACAGCTGGGCCCCGGTGGCGGACCACAGGGCGGACCAGCCGGCGGGGCCCAGTTCGTCGTAGATCCGGCGCCGTTCCTCCGCCCAGGGGCGGGTGCGCACGTCTTCTCGCACCGAGCGTCCCGCGTCGGACAACTTCTCCACCAGCTCGACGGCTGCCTTGGGCGAGTCCGCCCATACGATGCGCTCCGGCTCCGCCAGTCCGGCGCTTCGGTAGGCGAGCCTCACCCCGTCCTCGGCCGTACTCCGGTCGGCCCCGCCCGTCGCCGCCGCAACAGCCCGCCACGCGTTCACATACTGCATCGGTACTCCCCGTCCCCTGTTCCTGTTTGCTGACCACACGTCACCGGACCCCCGGCGTCGACACCCGCACGACCCACACCCACACCCACACGGGAAGGGTCAGTCCGCGACGATCCGGACCGCGCCGGGGGCGTACTCGCGCTGGCGGACGACGCGGAACCACCCCTTCGGCAGCGCTATCGCGGCGTGCTCCTCATGGACGACGCGTCCGCCCTCGGGAAGATGGAGCAGCATCGGGCCGAACGGCCCCGCCTCCCGCATCAGCCGCCCCGGGCCCTGGACCGCGTGGGCGTGGCCGGTGACCTCGCCCAGCGCCAGGACCATCCTCCCCCGCCCGTCGCGCAGTTCACCCGCTGCGTCGAGGAAGCGCGCGGGCACCTCGGACTCCTCGATCGCGACCATCAAAACGTCACCCTGCCGGTACACAGACGTCTCCCCTCCGTCCCGGCACCCTTCGTGCCGGCCACAGGGAAAACGCTACGAGAGGGGTCTGACATCGGCAGCGGCCCGGGGCCGGTCACGCCACTGTCAGTGGCACTTGATAAACCTTGCGGACATCAGTCGCCCCCAGTATCAGGAGCTCAGTGCCATGTCCGACGCGGACCGTCTGCACGAGTTGCTCGGCCTCCCGGCCGTCGATTTCCAGCGCGAGACCGAAGGGACGACCCGCCCCCCGGCCGCAGCCGCGGCCTGGCGCATCAGCGTCGACCCCTACCACCCGGACTACGATGACAGCAGCTGGGAGGCTGAGTTCAACGCCTTCCTCGAAGCCGTCGATCCGTCACAGGTCGAAGCCCTCATCATCGGGCAGTGGGGCGAGTCGTACGAGGAGACATCGGCCTATCCCATCGGGCTCGTCGTCGCCGCGGCCGACCGGCTGACCTCGCTCAGGGCCGTCTTCGTCGGAGACCTGGTGGCGGAGGAGGCCGAGATCTCGTGGATCGAGCAGTCGGACGTCACCGCGCTGCTCAACGCCTTCCCCGGCCTGACCCATCTCGGTGTGCGCGGCGGCACGGCCCTGATATTCCCGCCCGTCAAGCACGGGTCCCTGCAGGGGCTCGTCGTCGAGAGCGGGGGACTGCCCGCAGAGGCGCTGCGCGGGATACTGGGCAGCGAGCTGCCGGCCCTGGAGCGTCTGGAACTCTGGCTCGGCGTCTCCTCGTACGGGGGCGACGTGGTCGTCCCGGATCTTGCGCCACTGCTCACCGGCACCCGCTTCCCGCGGCTGCGCCACCTGGGTCTGCGCAACAGCGAGTTGCAGAACGAGATCGCGGCCGCGATCGGTTCGGCACCGGTCGTGGCCCAGCTCCGCACGCTCGACCTGTCGAACGGCACGCTGGGTGACGAGGGCGCGGCCGCCCTGCTCGAAGGTCAGCCGCTCACCCATCTCGCCTCGCTCGACCTGCACCACCACTTCCTCACCGTGCCGATGGAGCGTCGTGTCGCGGAGGCCCTGGAGCCGCACGGTGTCTCGGTCGATCTGTCCGGACGCTGCGAGCCGTGGGACGACCGCGGACCCGAGGGCCGCTACACCGCGGTCGCGGAGTGAGGGCCCGATGAGCAAGTACGACGAGGCCCGCTGTGCCGCCGGCGCCGAATAGCGGGCCGCCGCGCCTCGCGGTCGTCGGTATCCCCGCCAACCGCAGGGTCGGCCTCTTCCAGGACGCCGTGCGCGACGCCGGGCTTCCCGCCGCGCGCACGGTGTCCTGGCTGGAGGTGCTGCGGGGAGAGGCGGTCTTCCTTCCGGGGGAGACCGTGCGCATCGATTCGCCCGGTGAGGACGCCGAGGTGGACCGTCTGCTGCGCGGGGGCGATGATCCGACCAGGGTCGAGGGTTCGGCCCGCTGGTACGCACGCTTCACCTCGGCCGTACAGGAGGTGGCGCGGGCAGCCGCGGCGGCGGGTGCGGTGCTGCTGGACGGCCCCCGGGACATCGCGGTGCTGTTCGACAAGCGGCTCTGCCACGGCGTTCTTGACGCTGCCGGGGTACCCGTGCCGGAATCCCCCACCTCTGGCCCCGGCGCGGACCCCGTGCGGGGATGGGCCGACGTGCGCCGGTTGATGGCGGACCACCGGATGCCAAGGGTGTTCGTGAAGCCCGCGCACGGTTCCTCCGCCTCCGGGGTGATGGCCCTGGAAACGGCAGGACCGGGCAGGATCCGGGCGGCCACCTCCGTGGAGCGGGACGAGGAGGGCCGGCTGTTCAACTCGCTCCGGGTGCGGCACTGCACGACGGAGCGCGAGGTGGGAGCACTCGTCGACGCGCTGGCCCCGGACGGACTGCACATCGAGCGCTGGCTGTCCAAGGCCTCCCAGCGGGGGCGGGCCGCCGACCTCAGGGTCGTGGTGGTCGCAGGGCGGGCGACGCACGCCGTCGTGCGGACCAGCCGGTCCCCCATGACCAATCTGCACCTGGGCGGCGCACGCGGTGATCTGGACGAGGTACGTGCCGCCGTCGAGGCGGCGGGCGGCAGTTGGAGGGAGGCCCTGGCCGTGTGCGAGCGCGCCGCGGCCTGCTTCCGGGAGACGTTGTGCGTGGGCGTCGATCTGCTGCCGACGACCGGTTGGCGGCGCTTCACCGTCGGCGAGGTGAATGCGTTCGGGGATCTCCTGCCACGTCTGACCGGCCTGCCGGGCAGCGGTGCGGAGGGCCTGGACACCTACGGCGCGCAGATCGCCGCAGTGCTCGCGACTTCTTCATACGACGGCCGGTCGGGCGACGACCGCCGAAAGACCGGCCGGACCAGCGACGGCCGAGCAAGGAACGACCGTGCCATCGATGCCCTCTGATCCCACGTGCCGCGATGCGGAGACCCTGGACGATCCCACGTCCCGCGACGCCGAGGCCTCGGCCCCCGACATGAACGCGATCGTGGGCAGCCACGATCTCCTGCTCGTCACCCTGGACACCCTGCGGTTCGACGTGGCGGAGGAACTGGCCGCGGCCGGGCGCATCCCGAATCTGGCCCGGCACCTGCCCGGCGGCGTCTGGGAGAAGCGGCACGCGCCGGGCAGCTTCACCTACGCGTCCCACCAGGCGATCTTCGCCGGTTTCCTGCCGACGCCTGCCGCACCCGGTCCTCATCCGCGGCTGTTCGCCGCCCGCTTCGCGGGCAGCGAGTCGACCGCCGGCGGCACCTTCGTCCACGAAACCCCCGACTTCCTCTCCGGCCTCGCCGCCGTGGGCTATCGCACCGTGTGCGTCGGCGGTGTGGGTTTCTTCAACCGCCGCCGCCCGCTCGGCTCGGTACTGCCCGACATGTTCCAGGAGAGCCACTGGGAGCCGGAGTTCGGTGTCGCCTCTCCGACGTCCTTCGAGGCGCAGGTCTCATGCGCCGAGCAGGTCGTCGCGGAACTCCCGCAGGACCAGCGGCTTCTGCTGTTCGTGAACGTGTCGGCGCTGCACCAGCCCAACTGGTTCCACCTGCCCGGCGCCACCGCCGGCACGGGGGACTCCAGGGCCACCCACGCCGCGGCCCTGGAGTACGTGGACCGGCACATCGGGCGCCTCTTCGCGGCCGCGAGCAGCCGCCGCAGGTGTTTCGCCATCGTCTGCTCCGATCACGGAACGGCGTACGGCGACGACGGCTACACCGGACACAGGATCGGTCACGAGGCCGTCTGGACCGTGCCCTATGCCCATTTCTTCCTCGACCCAGGGGCGACCCGATGACCGGCACCACCCACAGCACCGCCACGAGCTCCGGCACCGGCCCGTACCGGAGCTACGTGTACGCCTACCCGCACAAGACCGCCTACCGCCCGCTCGACGCCCACCCCGCCGGCCGTCCGCTGCTGACCGGGCTCTGGGCGGCGGAGCGCAAGGACGCTCTCTCCCTCTACCTCCACATACCGTTCTGCGAGGTCCGCTGCGGCTTCTGCAACCTGTTCACCCGGATCGGCGCCCCCGAGGAGCTGACGACCCGTTACCTCGACGCGCTCGACCGGCAGGCCACCGCCGTCCGGGACGCCCTGGGCGACGACGAGCCGGTGCGCTTCGCCGCCGCAGCGTTCGGCGGAGGCACCCCCACCTTCCTCACCGCTGGTGAGCTGGAGCGCCTCTGCGACATCGCGGAGAAGCGGATGGGCGCAGACCTGGGAGCGGTGCCCCTGTCGGTCGAGACCTCGCCGTCGACGGCGACGGCGGACCGGCTGGCCGTGCTGGCAGCCCGGGGCACCACCCGGATCAGCATCGGGGTGCAGAGCTTCGTCGACGCCGAGGCCAGGGCCGCTGTCCGCCCGCAGCACCGCTCGGCGGTGGAGGCGGCTCTCGGCAGGATCCGCGATGCCCGCATCCCGGTCCTCAACATCGACCTGATCTACGGCATCGAGGGGCAGACCGAGGCCAGTTGGCGCACCTCGCTCGACGCCGCCCTCGCCTGGAGCCCGGAGGAGCTGTACCTCTACCCGCTGTACGTGCGCCCGCTGACCGGCCTCGGACGGCTGGGCACCGGGAAGGAAGTACTGGAGGGGACGAAGAAGCCGGAGGGCCAGGACACGGCCTGGGACGAGCAGCGGCTGCGTCTGTACCGGGAGGGCCGCGACCATCTGCTGGCCCATGGCTACGAGCAGGTGTCGATGCGGATGTTCCGCCGCGCGGACGCTCCCCGCACCGGCCCGGACGACTACGCGTGCCAGACCGACGGCATGATCGGGCTGGGCTGCGGCGCCCGCTCGTACACCTCTTCCCTCCACTACTCCTTCGACTACGCGGTGGACATGCGGGAGATCCGGGGCATCATCGACGACTTCACCACCACGGCGGACTTCTCCAGGGCGGAGGTCGGCCGGTACGTCGACGACGGGGAGGCGCGCCGGCGCCACCTCCTGCAGTCCCTTCTCCAGGCCGAAGGCCTGCGGCCCGCCGAGTACCGGGAGCGCTTCGGCACGGATCCGTACGAGGACTTCCCCGCCGAGCTGGAGCTCTTCGGCGGGCGCGGCTGGCTGGACGGCTCGGCGGGGCCCGCCCTGCTGCGCCTCTCCCCCGAGGGGCTGGCCCATTCCGACGCCCTGGGCCCGGAGCTCTTCTCGCCCGGGGTACGGGCCGCGATGGCCGCGTACGAGGCGAAGTGAGTGGGCCGGTGAGCATGGACCTGACGATCCTTTACCGGGGCCCGCTGGCCTCGTGCGACTACGACTGTCCCTACTGCCCCTTCGCCAAGCGACGGGACACGGGTGAGCAGCTGCGGTCCGACCGTGCGGCCCTGGAGCGGTTCACCGCGTGGGCCGCCGCGCAGACCGGTGACCGCCTGTCGGTGCTGTTCACCCCGTGGGGGGAGGGCCTGGTGCGGTCCTGGTACCGGAAGGCGCTCGTCGAGCTGTCGCGGCTGCCGCACATCGGCCGGGTCGCCATCCAGACCAATCTCAGCGGCCGTACCGGCTGGCTGGCGGGGGCGGAGCGCGACAGGGTCGCCCTGTGGTGCACCTACCACCCGGGGCAGACACCGTACGAGCGCTTCCTCGGCCGGTGCCGGGAGCTGACGGCCCTCGGGGTGCGGTACAGCGTCGGTGTCGTCGGCCTCGACGAGCATCTGGAGGAGGCCCGCCGACTGCGCTCCGCGCTGCCGCCCGAGGTGTACCTCTGGGTCAACGCCGCCGAGGGGCAGACCTACACGGACGAGCAGGCGGCCCGCTGGACGGACCTGGATCCGCTGTTCCCCTACAGCAGGCATCCGCACCGCTCGGCCGGGCTGCCCTGCCGGACCGGGGAGTCCGTCGTCTCGGTGGACGGTGACGGGACGGTGCGGCGCTGCCACTTCGTCCGTGCGGAGCTGGGCAATCTCTACGACGGCAGCTACCGGGATTCGCTCGGCCCGCGCGGCTGCCCGCGCGACGTGTGCGACTGCCACATCGGCTATGTACACCTGGAGACGCTGCCGTTGTACGACGTCTTCGCGGGCGGTGTGCTGGAGCGGATACCCACCCGTCCGGTGCGGATACCCGCCCCGGACGGGCTCGTGCCGCCGGATCCGGACGGGATCACGTTCCCGGATCCGGCCAGGCGCACCCTGCCCTTCGTGAGCCGCTGAGGAGCTGCTGAGGGCTCACTCGCGAGCCGCGCCGAGGAGCCAGCACCGACGAGCCGACGCGGCTCGTCAGAGCGGCAGCAGATCGGGGCGCTTGGCAGCGACGTGGTCCCCGGAGGACTCGCCACGCAGTCGGCGCCCGATCCACGGGACGAGGTACTCACGCGCCCACTGGATGTCGTCGCGCCGCACCTCGAGCGTCCCGCGCTGTGCCTGCGGGGGCCACACCTGGTCGGGGTCGGCCGGCACATCGAGGCCGAGGACCTGGGCGGCGCGCAGCGCCACCCAGGTGTGCCCCTCCGCCGAGAGGTGCAGCCGGTCGTTGTCCCAGGCCCGCCTGTCCTGCACGGACCGCAGGGACCAAAGGTCCAGCACCGGGCAGTCGTAGCGGTCGGCGATGGACCGCACATGTGCGCTGTACATGGCGATCTTGCCCCGCAGGTGCCTGAGCACGGGGATGCCACGAGTGTCGAAGCCGGTGGTGACCATGACGGTGCCGACGGCCTGTGTCAGCTCGGCGACCGCACGCTCGAAGCGTTCCGCCACGTCGTCCGGGTCGGAACCGGGACGGAGGATGTCGTTGCCGCCCGCGCAGAAACTCACCAGATCCGGTGCCAGCTGCTTTGCGCGGGGGACTTGCTCCTCGACTATCTGGTCGAGGAGGCGTCCGCGTACGGCGAGATTGGCGTACCGGAAGTTCCCGTGCGTGTCGTCCGGCGGGCCGACCACCGCATGCGGGACCGGGAGCTGGTCCGCCAGGAGGACCGCGAACCGGTCCGCCCAGCCGACGAGCGTCCCGTCGGGTCCGGGGTCTCCGACGCCTTCGGTGAAGCTGTCGCCGATCGCCGCGTACGACCCGATGATGCCTCGTCGTCTGTTTCTCGAATCGTCTGCCACAAGGGCTTATCCTGCACCTTCTAATGTGACCTACGCGACCGTAATAGGGGGTTGACGGGTGGTGATAAAGACCACCCGGTCAGTTTTTGGTAAAGCCGGAATAAGGAGAGGGGCGGTGCGCCTCGGCGCACCGCCCCTCTCCCCGCTCATCCACCCTCGGGCGGTGCGTCTCAGATGGAGACGCCGTGCGAACGCAGGTAGGCGACCGGGTCGACGTCCGAGCCGTAGCTCGGGCCGGTGCGGACCTCGAAGTGGAGGTGCGGGCCGGTGGAGTTGCCGGTGGAGCCGGAGAGGCCGAGCTGCTGGCCGCCGGTGACGGTCTGGCCGGCCGAGACCTCGAGCGAGGACAGGTGCGCGTACTGGGAGTACATGCCGTCGCTGTGCTGGATGACGACCTCGTTGCCGTACGAGCCGCTCCAGCCCGCGGAGACCACGGTGCCCGGACCGATGGACCGGACACTGGTGCCGGAGGCCGCCTGGAAGTCGGAGCCGGTGTGGTAGCCGCTGGACCAGCTTGCGCCGGAGGCGCGGTACTGGGTGGTGACGTTGGCGTTCTCGACCGGGGCGGCCCAGCCGGAGCTGCTGCTCTGCGACGCGCCGGAGTCGGCGGTCTCGGCTGCCGGAACAGCCGCCTCCTCGACCGGGGCGGCCGTCTTCTCGACCGGGGCGGCCTTCTTCACCGTCGACGGTGCCGCCTTGGAGGGCGCGGCCTCGGCCGGCTTCTCCACGGAGCCGGACGCCTTGCCACCGAGCGTCAGCTTCATGCCCGGGAGGATCAGGCTCGGGTTCTCGCCGACGACGTCACGGTTGTCCTGGTACAGCTTCTGCCAGCCGCCCTTGATCTTCTTGTCGGCCGCGATCTTCGCCAGGTAGTCCCCGGCGACCACGGAGTAGGACTTCGGGGAGCTCTTCGCCGCCGAGGCGGGGGCGCTGTGGGCGGCGACGGACTTGGCCGGCGCGGCCTGCTCGGCGGCGTGGGCGCCGGTGGCGCCGATCAACGGAAGGGCGAGAACGGCGCCGCCGGTCCCTGCGGCGATGACGCCCCGGGAGATCGGGCCGGTCTTCGTGCGACGGTGCTTGCCTTTTGCGGGCATGGGGAATTCCTCTCCGGCGCCTGCGAGGTGAGCTGTCGGGTTCGGACTGGAGATGCCCGGCCGCGATGGTGCGCGACTTGACCCCAAGCCGTACCGGATCCCTCCGGCCGGCGGCTTACCTGGTTCCCCCGCTCCTGCCACACGTGAGTCGGTGCGGATTCCGGGCGGCGGCAGGATTAGGCGTTCCGTCCGGATTGACCGTGACCGTAAGCGAGCCGGGACGCGGCGAACAAGCCGCGGATCGCGAGCCGGAATCAATGCTTCATTTCCGGCGCGGAATTCCCGTCACACTCCGTGGATTACGGATCTTGGCTTTCCGCACGGCGTCCGGAATACCCCTCGGTTCCTTCACCACTCACCGTCACGGATATGATCCCGCTCACCTGTCTCGCCCCATCTCCCGCACAAGCGGGGCATGTTGTTCTAAATGCACTAATACGGACATGTGATAGCCGTCGCTCCACCCGGCGGGCGCCGCCACGACGACCGGGACGGCTGCCTGACGCAGCCATGTCGTATCGTCGCGATCGTGCCCCCCGTCGGCGGCCGGCGCCGACGCCCGACACTCCAGGAGCCCTTGTGACGCAGATGCCAGAGGTCCCGCTGGCCGGCCCCGAGTCGACGGACGTCGACCTGACCGGTGTCCGCAACTTCCGCGACGTCGGCGGGCTTCCGACCGCGGACGGCCGCTCCGTGCAGTACGGGCGCCTCTACCGCAGCGGTCACCTCGCCCACGCCACCGAGGCCGACACCGCCTTCCTGGCCGGGCTCGGCCTGCACACGGTCTTCGACTTCCGCAACGCGGCCGACCACAAGCTCGACGGTCTCGACGTGGAGCTGCCCGGCGTCCGGAATGTCAGCATTCCGCTCTCCGACCCGGCTGACGGCGCGGAGTTCTGGCGGCTGGTGCGCGACGGCAACATCCAGCAGCTGCGCTCGATCCTGGCCGACGGCAAGGGAACGGAGCGGATGGTCGCGTCGTACCGCTCGATCATCAAGGACCGCACCGCCGAACACAGCCGCGTGCTGCACGCGCTGGCCGAGGACAGCGTTCCCGCACTGATGCACTGCGCGGCGGGCAAGGACCGGGCAGGCCTGTCGATCGCGGTCTCGCTGCTGGCGGTGGGCGTGGAGAAGGAAGCCATCGAGGCCGACTACCTCAAGTCGAACGACGCGCACCGCCGATACAGGGTGCGGCGCAGCGACACCTCACCGGTGGGAATGTCCGACGAGGTGATGGAGCTGCTCAATCCTCTCTTCGGGGCCCACGTCGAATACCTCGACGCCGCGTTCGCCACCATCGAGGAGGTCTGGGGCAGCACCGACCGCTACCTCCTCGAAGGACTGAAGGTCAGCCACGAGACACGTGCGAAGCTCCGTGAGCGCCTCGTCGAGGGCGCGTGACGCCGGGGGTCAGCCCTTTCCCGCCACGGTGAAGAGCAGGAAGAGGAAGGCCGCGATGACATGTCCGGCCACCAGGTAGGCGAAGAGCCGGATCACGACGCCGCGCGGCATCCGCCGCTCCTGCGTGTCCGCGCTCTCCGGCCGGCGCGGGGTGAGCGGATCGAAGTGCTCCGAATCGGACATGACGTTCCTCTCTCCCGGCCTCTCGGGCCGGGGTGACGAAGGGTACGCACGGTGTGGGCGTGCGGGATCAGAAGCGGTGGATCCCGCTGCCCAGGCACAGCTCGGCGGCGGGGCTCTGCAGCAGGGTGTGGACGAAGAGCAGACGCGCCCCGGTGATGTCCGGCGCGGCGATCCGGTGCGGTGTGAGCGAGTCGAAGTGCGCGCTGTCACCCGGATCGAGGTCGTGCACGGTCTCCCCCAGCACGACCCGCAGCCGGCCGTCGAGGACGTACAGCCATTCCTCGCCGGGGTGGACGCGCACGAGATCGCCCTCGGTGCCGTACGGGACGCGGACGCGCAGCGCCTGCATGGCACGGCCCGGTCCGCCTGCCTGCCTGTAGAACCAGCCGCCCGCCTCCGTGCCTCCGGGCGCGCCCTCGAGAGGGCCTCCGCGCACGATCGCGTCACGTTCGGGAGGCATCTCGCCCAGGAGTTCGGAGACGGTCGTACCGTAGACACGGGCGAGCCCGAGCAGCATCGGCAGCGAGGGCTGCCTCCGGCCCGTTTCGAGCCGGGAGAGGTGGGCCGGGGAGAGTTCCGCCCGGCCGGCCGCTGCCTCCAGGGTGAGGCCGCGGTTGCGGCGCAGGTCACGCAGGCGCGGCCCGATTCCCGGGAGCTCGTCGGCCGCCCCACCGTCGGGAGGATTCATGCCTCCATTGGGCCAGGATCTTCCCCCCGAGGCAAATTACTTACCTCAGAGGCAAATTGCCCGAGGCCGCTGTCAGCGGTTGGCGACGGCCTGCTTCACCAGCGTCCTGCCGAAGTCCCACATCAGCCCGCCTCCACTGTGCGCGTCGTCCATGACGGCGGTGAAGGCGGTGACGAAGCGATCGACTTCCGGTTCTCCGATGACCAGCGGCGGAATCAGCTTGATCACCTCCAGATGATCACCGGAGACCTGGGTGAGGATCCGGTGCTTCTGCAGCAGCGGCACCACCACCATCTGCGCGAAGAGCCCTTTGCGGGCCGCCTGCAGCATCGCCCAGCGGCTGCGGAGCCCGAGGGACGAGGGCCGACCGAACTCGATGCCGATCATCAGTCCGCGCCCGCGTACCTCGTGGAGCAGTTCGTAGCGTCCGACGAGCGCGGCGAGCCGCTCGCGCAGCAGATCACCGGTGCGGCGGGCGTTCGCGACGGTCTCCTCCTGCTCCATCACCGCGAGTACGGCGAGCCCGGCCGCCATGGCCTGGGCGTTGGAACCGAAGCTCGCCGAGTGGACGAGGACCCGGTCCATCGACGAGTAGACGCGCTTGAAGATCCAGTCCTTGCCGAGCGTGGCGCCTACCGGCACGTAGCCGCCGGAGAGCGCCTTGGCGACACACAGCAGATCGGGTTCGACTCCCTCCTCGTGCTGATAGGCGTAGAAGTCGCCGGTCCTGCCGAGTCCGGTCTGCACCTCGTCGGCGATGAGCACGGCCTTGTGCCGGTGCAGCAGATCCTGCGCCTCCCGCAGGAAGCCGGGGGGCGAGGCGTGGACGCCCTTTCCCTGGATCGGCTCCACGACCAGCCCGGCCACATCGCCGCGCCCCAGCTCGCGCCGCAGTGCGTCGAGGTCGCCGAGCGCGATGGCCGTGTCGGGCAGCAGGGGCGCGAACCCGTCCCGGAAGCCCTTCTCGCCGTTGACCGAGAGCGAGCCGGTCGTCAGCCCGTGGAAGGCGTGGTCGCAGTAGAGGATCCGTGGCTTGCCGGTGGCGTAGCGGGCGAACTTCAGCGCCGTCTCGACCGCCTCCGTACCGCTGTTGCCGAAGTACACCCTGTCCAGGTGCGGACTGTGGGCCAGCAGTTTCTCGGCCAGCAGCCCGGGCAGCGGCTGGCAGTCGAAGCGGGTGAGGTCGGCGAGCGAGGCGTCCAGGACGTCATGGAGCGCCCGGCGCACGACGGGGTGGTGCCTGCCGAGACCCATCACGCCGAAGCCGGCGAGCATGTCGAGGTAGTCGTTGCCCTCCGCGTCCCAGAAGTGCGCACCCTCGGCCCGCTCGTAGACCTTGTCGAAACCGAGGGTGTGGAGCATCCGCGGCAGCTGGTGGTTGAGGTGGCGGGTGTGCAGCTCGTAGCGTTCGGCGCCTCGTTCCGCGAGCAGCCGCGCCAGGTCGAAGCCCGGCTGTTCGTCCTTCATGCCCCGTCCTCCCTCGCCGTGTTCCGTTCTTCCGCCTCCGCGCGGCGCTCCGGCGCCGCGGCGCGCCCCCGCCGGCCCGGCCCGGACGCGCCGCCTGAGGCGGCGGCATCCGGGCCGGGCCGGCAGCCCGGGCAGAGCCGGTGCGGCCGGCCGGCCGGTGGTGACGAGGTCACCGGCTCCCGCCGATGGTCTCCCGTGCCGCTCGCAGGGATTCCTTCAGTGATCCCATGGTGGCGAGCACCGCGGTGGGCTCGTAGCCGCAGTGCGCCATGCAGTTGGCGCAGCGCGGGTCCTTGCCCCGGCCGTACTTGTCCCAGTCCGTGTCCTCGATCAGCTCCCGGTAGGTGGGGACGTACCCGTCGCTCATCAGGTAGCAGGGCCGCTGCCAGCCGAAGAGCGAGTAGTTGGGGATCGCCCAGGCCGTGCACGGGAAATCGGCCTTGCCCTCCAGGAAGTCCAGGAAGAGCGGCGAGTGGTTGAGCCTCCAGCGGCTGCGGTTGCCGCCCGAGAAGGACTTCTTGAAGAGCTCCCGGGTCTGCTCGACACCCAGGAAGTGCTCCTGGTCGGGTGCCTTCTCGTAGGCGTAGGCAGGCGAGATCATCATCTCGTCGACCTTCAGTTCGTCGTTGAGGTAGTTGAGGACCTCGATGACGGTCTGCGGAGTGTCGGTGTTGAAGAAGGTGGAGTTGGTGGTGACCCGGAAGCCGCGCCGTTTGGCCTCCTTCATCGCGGCCACCGCCTCGTCGAAGACGCCTTCCTTGGCGACCGACTCGTCGTGCCGCTCGCGCAGCCCGTCGATGTGCACGGCGAAGGCGAAGTAGGGCGAAGGGGTGAACTTGTCGAGCTTCTTGCGCATCAGCATGGCGTTGGTGCAGAGGAAGACGTATTTCTTCTTCGCGACCAGCTGGCGCACGATCTCGTCGATCTGCGGGTGCATCAGCGGCTCGCCGCCGGCGATGGAGACCATCGGGGCCCCTGATTCCAGCACCGCCCCGACCGCCTGCGCGACCGGCATGCGCTGCTTGAGCACTCCGGCCGGATGCTGGATCTTCCCGCAGCCCTCGCACGCCAGGTTGCAGGCGAACAAGGGTTCCAGCTCGACGATCAGCGGAAACTTCTCCCGCTTGCGGAGCTTCTGTTCGAAGAGATACGTCGCAACCTTGATGGACTGGCGGAGCGGCATGGCCATCTGGGCTCACCTCCTGGGGAGCAGCAAAGAACGGTGCCATTCATGGAAAGCCGGAAGCACTGCACGAAGAACGCGGAATGCCGATATTCCACCGCGGACCGTGCCGATACGGACGAGCTCATGCTCTGGAGCGTCCACGACCACCCGTACGGCCGCAACTGGGCGCGACCCGGTCCGCACGGCTGTGCGGAGGGTGGCGGCGGACTCCATGTCCACCGCGATGGCGCCGGTGGCCCGGAGCCCGGCCCGCTCCGGCCCCCGGACGACGTGTCCGGAGCCGGCCAGCGGGCCCGTGTGGACCGTACGTCCTGGCACCACCCTGACCAGTGCGTCGACCATGAGGCCGGTGCCGGTGCACGCCGTGGTGCCGCCGGCGTCGCGGGTCTCCTCGGCCACCACGAGGTCTCCCGGATGCATGCCGGGTTCCAGTCCGGCGCAGAAGCCTGAGGCGATGACCGCGGCGCCTTTGGCACCGTGCTGCCCCAGGGCGGTCCGGACGGCGTTCTCCGCCGCCCTGGGGCCCATCCCGGACCTGATGATGCTCACGGGGCCGGGCCCCTGGACGCCGCCCGTCCTGCCGGTGCGCAGCGCGAAGCGCTCGATACCGAGCGCACAGGCGATCAGCAGCGGCGTGGCGGGCGCGGGCGGCTCCTGTGCACCACCCATCGGTTCAGGCCCCCTTGCCGGCACCGATACCGGCGGCTGTGGCGAAGGGGTCTCCGTACACGTAGCGGCCGAGCGCGGTGAGGGGGAAGACCTGCCGGTACAGGTGGTAGTTGATGGAGAAGTCCCAGGGGAAGCCGGTTCCGGTGAAGTGCGGCTCGTCCCAGGAACCGTCGGCCTGCTGGGTCCTGGCCAGCCAGGTGACTCCCCGTTCCACGGACCTGCTCTCCTTCTCACCCGCGGCCAGGAGCGCGAGGAGCGCCCACGCGGTCTGGGACGCGGTCGAGCTGCCGTGGCCGATCCACTTCTCCTCACGGTAGGAGCGCAGGTCCTCGCCCCAGCCACCGTCGTCGTTCTGTACCGACTTCAGCCATTCGACGGCCCGCTGCACCGCGGGATGCCCGGCAGGCAGTCCGGCCGCGATCAGGGCGGGCACCACGGAGCCCGTCCCGTAGATGTAGTTGACGCCCCACCGGCCGAACCAGGCCCCGTTCGCCTCCTGTTCGGCGAGCAGCCACTCGACGCCCCGGCGGGTACGGGGGTGTTGCGCCCGCCCCTCGACGGCGAGCATCTCCACGACGTGTCCGGTGACGTCCGCCGACGGCGGGTCGATGACCTCACCGAAGTCGCAGAACGGCAGCCGGTTGGGCAGCGGGCTGGTGTTGTCCGCGTCGAAGGCTCCCCAGGCGCCGTTGCGCGACTGCATGCCGAGGTTCCAGCGCACTCCGCGCTCGATGGCAGCCTCGACCCTGTCGGGGTCGGGGTGCTGGACGCGACGCAAAGCCAGGACGACTTCGGCGGTGTCGTCGATGTCCGGGTAGTTGCTGTTGTGGAACTCGAACGCCCATCCACCCGGAGCCAGTTGGGGCTTTCGCACGGCCCAGTCGCCGGGGCGCACGATCTCCTCGCCGAGCATCCAGTCGGCCGCTCTCACCAGCGCCGGGTGGTCGGGGCTCACTCCCGCGTCGGCGAGGGCGATGGTGGCGAGGCAGGTGTCCCAGACCGGGGACTGGCAGGCCTCGACCATGCGGGCGCCGTCCTCACGCCACACGGTGAACCGGTCGAGCGATTCGAGACCCGCCCGCATGACCGGGTGGTCGAGGTCGTATCCCAGCAGGTGCAGGGCGATGACGGAATACACCGCGGGGGGCTGGATGCCGCCCCAGCAGCCGTCGTTCTCCTGGCGTTCGATGATCCAGCGGGCGGCGGCGTTCATGGCGACGCGCCGCAGCTTGCGCGGGGCCACCTTGTGGTACAGGTGCAGTGCCTTGTCGAGCCGCTCGAAGACGCCGTCCCAACTGACCACGGGCGCGGTTGGTCGGGACGGTCGTGGGTCGGCCGGGTCGCTGTGCAGTTCGTCCAGGGGAAACGGTGCCGGCCGTACGGGCCGCATGGCGGACACGATGGTGAGCGGCACGATGGTCTGGCGGGCCCAGCAGCCGAAGTCGTAGATGTTGAGCGGGACCCACTTCGGGAAGAACATCAGCTCGGGCGGGAGTTCCGGCAGGTCGTCCCACTTCCACCAGCCGAAGAGCGCGAGCCAGATCCGGGTGAACACCCGGGACTCCGCGATACCGCCCTGCTCCCTGACCCAGCCGGCCGCGCGGATCATGTGGGGGTCGTCGGGCCGGTCTCCGGCCAGTCGCAGGGCGACGTACGCCTCGATGGTGGCGGAGAGGTCGGGCGGTCCCTCGTAGAAGGTGTTCCAGGGGCCGTCGCCGAGTTGCTCGCCCCTGATGAAGCGGGCCGCGGCCTTGACGGTGTCCGGGTCCTGGATTCCCAGGAACTGACGGAGCAGCAGGTCCTCGGCGTCCATGGTGACGTTGGTGGCGAGGTCGCCCTTCCACCAGCCCTGCTCGTCCTGCCGGCCGAGGAGGTGCTCCACCGAGCGTTCCGCGGCCTGCCGCGCGACGGCGAGAACATCGTCCGCGGCGATGGTTGATTCGGTCGGATCGCCGGCCGGGGCTGCGAGGAGGTTCGCGGCCCCGGTGCTTCCGTCGGTCGTCGCTGTCATGGCTTCCCCTTCGTGCAGTGCTGTCCTCTGCTGTGCTGGGGTCTCCGTCGGCGGGCGCCCCGTGGGGCGCCCGCCGGCGACTGCGAGTCATATCTGGATGGTGATCATCTCTTTCGTACGACCACGAAGTCCGCGAGCTCGGTGAGCTGCGCGCGTACTCGTTCCGGCATGTCGACGCCGTGCAGCGCCTCGATGGCTACCGCGTGCTGACGGCGGGCTTCCTGGGCGGTCCACTCGCGGCCGCCCGCCTCCTCGATGAGTGCCGCTCGGGCGGCGAACTCCTCTTCGGAGAAGCTGTCGAAGTCACTGCTCTTGGCGTCCGCGGCGAGCAGTTCGCCCAGACGCTCCGATGCGGGCCCGCCCGCGGCGAGCGCGGCCACGACGGGCAGGGACTTCTTGCGCTGGCGCAGATCGCTCCAGGTCTGCTTGCCCGTGGACTCGGGGTCGCCCCAGATTCCGAGCAGGTCGTCGACCGCCTGGAACGCGAGGCCGAGGTGGTAGCCGTACGCCTCCAGGGTGTCGGCGGTGCGGTCGTCGGCCCCGCCGAGCACGGCGCCGATGGAGACGGCGCAGGCGAGCAGGGCGCCCGTCTTGTTGCCCTCCATCTCCAGGCACTCCTCGACGGTGACCCGCTCGCGGTGCTCGTAGGAGATGTCCTGGGCCTGACCATCGATCAGCTTGCGGCTGGCCGTGGTCAGGCGGCGGGCGGCACGGCCGGCCTCGACGGTGCCGAGCTCCAGCAGGATCTCGTTGGCCAGCGCGAAGAGCGCGTCGCCGACGAGGATCGCCTGGGCGGGGCCGTGCACCTTCCATACGGTGTCGCGGTGACGGCGCTGCTCGTCGCCGTCCATCAGGTCGTCGTGCAGCAGCGAGAAGTTGTGCACGAGTTCGACGGCCACGGCTCCGGGGATCCCGGCCTCCGCCGGGGCGCCCGCCGCCTCCGCGGACAGCAGGGCGAGTGCGGGACGCACGGCCTTGCCGCCGTCTCCGTCGGCCGGTCGGCCGTGGGCATCGATCCAGCCGAAGTGGTACGCCGCGACGGTGTCCATGGGCGGCGCCAGCCGGTCCACGGCAGCTCGCAGCACCGGCGCTGACAGGGCCCTCCCACGCTCCAGAAGCGCGGTGACGTCCGTGGGGTCCGCCACGGTGTCGTAAGCCGGATTCGCCGGGGTCACAGACTCTCCTCTTGTTCCGGTGGTACTGCTCATGCCGCCTCCTGCAGCGGATGTTCGTGTGGCCTGCCGAGGGCCCGGAGCGCGGCGTCCGCGGCGCTGAAGCCGCTGCGGACGGCACCCTCCATCGTGGCGGGCCAGCCGGTGGCGGTCCATGCCCCCGCCAGGTGCAGTCCGGTGGCACGGGTGTGCGTACCGGGCCTGAGGCGTCCCACGCCCGGTGCGGGCGCGAAGGTCGCGGTGCGCTCCCGGGTGACGAAGAAGTCGCGGATCCCGGCTTCTCGCGCCGCCGGGAGCAGCCGCTCGAGCTCGGGCACGTAGCGCTTGCGCAGTTCGGCGACGGGAAGATCGATCTCGTCCTGGGCCGCCGACTGGGACACCGCGAGGTACTGGCCGCCGCCCTGGAGGCCCGAGGACGCGGTGCGGTCGAAGACCCACTGCACGGGTGAGCCGAGCGCGGCGAAGAACGGCCTGCGCAGCACTGGTCGGTCGTAGACGACGTGCACGTTGAGGATCGGTGCGTCGGTGAGGTCGAGGAGCCGGTCCGGGTCGTCGAGCGCGCCGTCGGGCAACAGCCGGTGGGTCTCCCCCTGGGGCACGGCGAGTACGACGGTGTCCGCCTCGAACCGCTCGCCGTCGGTCTCCACGGCCCAGCGGCCGCCCTCGGCGCGGGTGAGGGAACCGGCCCGGGCGCGCAGCCGGATCTCGACGCCCGCCGATTCGAGTGCCTTCCGGGCGAGGGTGTCGTGGAGGTCCCCGAGCGGCACGGCGGCCCAGCCGATGTCGGCGGCACCCGGTTCGGAGAGGAGCCCCGTCTTGAAGACCTTCGCGGCGAGCGCCATGGAGGCGTGGGGCGCGGTGGCGTTGAGGGTGGCGACACCGACGAGGTCCCAGAGTGCCTCGATGGTGCGCTGCGACTGCCCGTGGCGGCGCAGCCAGGTCGCGAAGTCGATGCCGTCCAGCGCGGGGTCGGCGGGGTCCAGACGGCCCAGCGCCAGTGCGGCGCGGGCGACGCCGGCCTTCTCCGCGAGCGAGAGGTGCGGGTATGCGGCGAGCCCTCCGGCGAGGTGCAGCGGTACGGGCAGCCCGGTGCGGCGGAGCCGTCCGAGGCGCGGCCCGGCGGGCCGTCCGACGTCGAGCACGGGCACGTCGAGGCGGTCCTGCAGCGGGGCGAGGTGGGTCCCCTCGATCCGGTCCAGGAACCAGCGGTAGGCAGTACAGCAGCGCAGGTAGACGTGCTGGCCGTTGTCGACGGACAGGTCGCCGCGGCGGAAGGAGAAGGCGAGCCCGCCGAGGCGGGGGCGGCCTTCGAGCAGGGTGACGTCGAGCCCCGCGTCGGCGAGACGCAGCGCCGAGGTGACTCCGGCGAGGCCGCCGCCGACGACCACCGCCCGGGAGGGCCGGGGGCTTTGGCCTGTCATGTCCGCTCCCTTCGCCGTGCGGTCGCGGAAAGGGACGCACCGGGGCGCCCGCAGGTTGCCCGGGCCGTACCTCGGACCCGACCCGTCATCAGGCCCTCCCCCTGGCCGTCCGGCGTGAGATGTACCGCGTGTCGAGGCCCGACAGGCCGCGCACCGCAACGTACGCCTTCTCGTGGCCCGGCAGCGAGACCCTGCCGCGCAGGACCGCCTCGGGATCGCGTTCGATCCGGTCGAGGAGCCGGCGGTAGATGCCGGCCATGGCGGCCACGCAGGCACCGCTGCGCCGGTCCAGCAGGGGCAGCAGCCGGTAGCCCTCGGCGAAGAGCGCCCGTGCGCGGCGGACCTCGAAGTGCACCAGGCCGGCGAAGTCGGCCCCGGGGGGCGGGGTGGCCCGGTGGAATCCGGCGGAGCAGCCGAACTTGGCGAGGTCGTCCGCGGGCAGGTACGTACGTCCGTTGCCCGCGTCCTCGCGGACGTCGCGCAGGATGTTGGTGAGCTGGAGCGCGAGGCCGAGGGTGTCGGCGTACTCCGCGGCCCGCTCAGCACCGGGTGCGCCCGCGTCCGTCCCGAAGACGCCGAGGCTGAGGCGCCCGATGGCGCCCGCGACGCACCGGCAGTACGTCTTCAGGTCGTCCCAGGTCTCGTAGGTCGCGCTGCGCACATCCATCAGCACGCCGTCGATGAGCTCGTCGAGGCCGCCGAGCGGCAGCGGGAAACGACGCGCGGCGTCGGCCAGCGCGACCGCGACCGGGTCGGTGTCGTCCTCGTCGACCGCGTTGTCGCGGATCCGGCCGAGCAGTTCCCTGGTCTCCTCCAGCCGGGCGTGCTTGGTCCCCGGATCCAGTTCGCCGTCGCCGATGTCGTCGACCCGACGGGAGAAGGCGTACAGCGCCGACATCGCCTGCCGCTTCTCGTACGGCAGCAGTCGGATGCCGTACGCGAAATTGCGGGCCTGCTGTCCGGTGACGGCCTCGCAGTAGCTGTACGCGGCCTGTACCGGTGCCGACATGTACGTCGTCTGTCCCTCCACGGTCCGGCTCACCTCTCTCTGTGCGCTCTTCGCAGGACGTCCCCGACTTCGCGCAGCAGTCTGGGCGCGGTGGGTCCGGGCGGTCCGGGCAGTACGTCGAAACCGGCGGCCGAGATCGCGCCGAGGGCGGCCCGCCCTCCGCCGACGAATCCGGCGAGCAGCAGCTTGAGCCGGCCGTGGACGCTGCCCACCAGGGGGATGCCCTCGGCCAGCAGCTCACGGGCGCGCTCCGCTTCGAACGCCACCAGGGATCTCACCGCCGCACCTGCGGACGGTGCCGCCAGATCCGGTTCGCCGACATGGAAGCGGGCCATGTCCTCGGCGGGCAGGTAGATCCGGTCGCGGCCGAGGTCCTCGGTGACGTCCTGGAGGTGCTCGGCGATCTGCAGTGCGGTGCAGACGGCGTCGGAGCGTCGGATCCGTTCGGGGCTCGCGGTGCCGGTGATCTGCAGGACGAGGCGGCCGACGGGGTTGGCGGAGAGCTCGCAGTAGGCCAGCAGTTCCCGGTAGGTCCCGTAGCGGCGGACCTTCTGGTCCTGCCGGTTGGCTTCGAGGAGCCCGAGGAAGGGTTCGGGGGTCAGCGCGCAGCTCCGCACCGTGGGGCGCAGGGCGCGCATCAGGGGGTGGCGCGGCCCGTCGCCCGTGGCCGAGAAGACGCGGCGCAGATCGGCTTCGAGGGCGTCGAGGGCTGCCGGCCGGTCCTCGCTCTGTCCGGGTTCGAGGCCGAGGTGGCGGGCGTCGGCACCGCCCGGAGCCAGATCGCCGTCACCGATGTCATCGACGAGCCGGGCGAATCCGTAGACGGCCATCAGGTCGTCGCGCCAGGCCCGGGGCAGGAAGAAGGGGGCCACGGGGAAGTTCTCGTGCGCGGCCTTGTGGAGCGTGGCGGTGGCGGCGGCGTCCTCGCGCGCCCTTTGGGTACGGGTCACCGCGTACCACCCGACGCGGGGACGGCCACACCACGTCGGAGCTGGAGATTTGCCATCATTGCCGTCATATCTCCCGTTCTACACTGCTCACCCAAAACATACCTTTTCGGACACGCCGCTCGTCCGGCCGAGTGCGACATGCGCACAACGGGCGATGCGACGGGGGCGTATCACCCCACATTGCCGCGAATCAGCACCGTCACAGCTTACGTTGTGCAGCTCACAGAGCCGCGCCGGGGTGCTGCGCGCCTCGTGCGACGCCTCGGCCGTCGTCAACCTTCCCCGCGCGCGGGTGGATTGACGTCATCCGCCGGGAGGAGATCCTCCCGGGGCGCCCTTCGGGCCCTCCGTCTCGGCGCCCTTCACCGCGTGGCTCCCGCCGTCGCTCGCCGGCGGGAGCCACGGGTGCGCGACGGCTACTTGCCCGTCTCCCTCTCGTACGCCTTCAGCACCTCTTCGGTGGGGCCGTCCATCAGGAGCTCACCCTTCTCCAGCCACAGCACCCGGTCACAGGTGTCCCTGATGGTCTTGTTGTTGTGGCTGACGAGGAAGACCGTGCCCGCCTCCTTGCGCAGCTCGCGGATCCGCTCCTCGGAGCGGACCCGGAACTTGCGGTCACCGGTGGCCAGCGCCTCGTCGATCATGAGCACGTCGTGGTTCTTGGCGGCCGCGATCGAGAAGCGCAGGCGCGCCGCCATGCCGGACGAGTACGTCCGCATCGGCAGCGTGATGAAGTCACCCTTCTCGTTGATCCCGGAGAAGTCCACGATGTCCTTGTACCGCGCACGGATCTCCTCGCGGCTCATGCCCATCGCGAGACCGCCCAGCACGACGTTCCGCTCACCCGTCAGGTCGCTCATCAGGGCCGCGTTGACGCCGAGCAGCGACGGCTGACCATCGGTGTACACGCTGCCGTGCTCGGTCGGCAGCAGGCCGGCGATGGCCCGCAGCAGGGTGGACTTGCCCGAACCGTTGGTGCCGATGAGGCCGATCGCCTGGCCGCGGTAGGCGGTGAAGGTGACCCCCCGCACCGCGTGCACCTTGCGCACACCGCGTGGTTCGCCCTTGCCCCGGCGCATGATCCGGCTCAGCGCCGCGGTGGCGCTGCCCTTGCCGCCCCCCGTGCCGTTGACGCGGTACACGATGTGCACGTCGTCCGCGATCACGGTGGGGATGTGTCCCTGGGACGATTCCTCAGCCACGGCCGTACCGTTCCTCTGCCTTCCAGAAGTACACGAAGCCCACGACGCCCACCACGAGCGACCAGGCCAGCCCGACCGCCCAGACGTGCTGCGGCAGGTTCTCGGAGCCGTAGCCGTCGATCAGCGCGAAGCGGACCAGGTCCATGTAGATGGCCGCCGGGTTGTACTGAAGTACGTCGGCGATCCACTGCGGCTTGTCCGCCAGCATCACGGGGATGGAGAACATCACACCCGAGGCGTACATCCAGGTGCGCATGACGAACGGCATCAGCTGGGCGAGGTCGGGGGTCTTGCTGCCCAGCCGGGCCATCACGAGCGCCAGGCCGGTGTTGAAGAGGAACTGCATGGCCAGTGCCGGGATGACGAGCAGCCAGGAGAGCGCCGGGTAACTGCCGAAGGCGACCGTCACGGCGAGCAGCACGATCATCGAGTACATGAGCTGCTGGAGCTGCTGCAGCGAGAACGAGACGGGCAGCGAAGCGCGGGGGAAGTGCAGCGCCCGGACCAGTCCGATGTTGCCCGAGATGGAGCGCACCCCGGCCATGACCGAGCTCTGGGTGAAGGTGAAGACGAAGACACCCGTCACCAGGAACGGGATGAAGACCTCCTTGCTCATCCCCCTGGCGGTGCCGAGGATGATCCCGAAGATCAGGAAGTAGACCACTGCGTTCAGCAGGGGCGTGGCCACCTGCCACAGCTGGCCGAGCTTGGCCTGGCTGTACTGCGCGGTCAGCTTCGCCCTGGAGAACGCCAGGATGAAGTGCCTGCGGCCCCAGAGCTGCCGGATATACGCGAACAGCCCGGGCCGGGCGCCGCTCACCGTCAAGCCGTACTTGTCGGCGAGCTGGGACGCGCTCAGTCCCTCGTCGGCGGACGGCGGGCTGCTCAGCGCAATCCCGCCGTCGTGGGTCGTGTCACTCACAGTTAAGAACTCTCGTCTTCACAATGCGCAGCCGGTCGCGGGCGCGGCCGAGGCGGACAGGTTCCCCGTACGAATGAATACGGCTCATGGTCTCAGAGGAGAGCCTCTCAGATCACCGGCGGCCGGCCCAGCCTGGTCAGCCGCCATACCGTACGCCACCTCATCGGGCGCCGGGGTCCGCAGGGCTTCGTCCAGCCTTCCCGGAAACCTCCGAACCATGCTTTGAGAGCCGGGAGGGAGGGCCTGCGGACCAGGGTGAGGAGCAGCCAGACCCCGACGTAGAGGGGAACCAGGGGTGCGGGCAGGTTCCGGCGGGCGAGCCAGACGCGGTTGCGGGCCACCATGCGGTGGTAGACCGCGTGCCGCGAGGGAGCGGTGGTGGGGTGGTTGAGCACCATGTCCGCGCGGTACTCGATCGCCCAGCCCGCGTCCAGGGCCCGCCAGGCGAGGTCGGTCTCCTCGTGGGCGTAGAAGAACTCGCCGGGGAGCGGGCCCGCCTCGGCGATCACCTGGCTGCGCACGGCGTTCGCACCGCCGAGGAACGTCGTGACGCGGGACGAGCGCATCGGGTCGGAGGCACGCAGCCGCGGCACGTGCCGTCGCTGGGTGACGCCGGTGTCGGGATCCGCGATGCGGAAGGTGACGATGCCGAGCTTCGGGTCCGCCTCGAACGCCTGCCGGCAGAGCTCGGCGGTGTCCGTGTTCGGCAGGTGCCCGTCGTCGTCGAGGAAGAGCAGGGCGTCCACATCGGCTCCGGAGGGGCCGAACGCCTCGATGCCGACGTTGCGGCCGCCCGGAATGCCCAGATTCTCGGGCAGCTCGACGGTCCGTACGCCCGCGGGGACGTCGGGGACCGGGGCGCCGTTGCCGACGACGACCACCTCGATCCGGTCGCCGTCCTGCTTGGCGACCGAGTCGAGAAGGGCGCGCAGTTCGTCGGGGCGGTTGCCCATGGTGATGATGACCGCGCCGAGTTTCATGGGAGAGCTCACTTCAGCCTGCTGGACGCCAGGATCGACACCAGGTGCAGGACGGTCTGGAGAAGGGCGATGCCGGCCATGACGGCGACGGCGAGACGGCTGAAGAAGAGGTCGTCCCTGACCGTGTCGAGTACGGCCACCACCAGGATGACGAAAGACGCCTCGATGCCGAGGATCAGCCGGTGGAACTTGAGTGCGCCGGCCGCACGGCGGGCGAGCGCCATGCCGGAGGACCGGGGCTCGGACGCGGCCTCCTTGACGGGCGGCAGCCCGCCCTGGTGGCGCGCGACACCGACGAGATCGGTCTCGGCCTTGATCATGATGGCGCCGAGCGCGGCGAGCGTGCCCAGAAAGGCCCACAGCCAGTCGATGCGGCCCGTGCCCCACAGGTCGGCTGCACGCAGGCCGAAGCCGACCAGCACCGCCGCGTCGCAGAGGTAGGCGGCCACCCGGTCCAGATAGACCCCGCCCAGGGAGTACTGCTTCTTCCAGCGGGCCACTTCGCCGTCGACGCAGTCGAACAGCAGGTAGAGCTGGACCGCGACCACGCCGAGCAGCGCACCCGGGATGCCCGGGACCAGCAGGGCGGGCGCCGCGAGCACGCCGGCGACGGTCATCACGTAGGTCAGCTGGTTGGGCGTGACCCTCGTGGTCACCAGGCGCCGGGTGATGCGCAGCGAGATCTCGCGCATGTAGAGCCGACCCGCCCAGTGCTCACCGCTGCGCCGGTCCTTGACACCCGGCGGGTGCACGACCGGACGGAGTTCAGCTATGGATGGCTTTTGCATAGTCGGCGTACGCGTCCCTGATCTGGTCGGTGGACAGGTTGAGGTGCTCCAGGATCGTGAAACGTCCCGGGCGCGTCTGCGGGGCGTAGTCGACGGCCCGCACGAATTCTTCGGTGGTGAAGCCGATCTCCTCGGGCAGCACCGGCAGCCCGTGACGCCTCAGCACGGACGCCATGTGGACGGACTCCTCGTGCGCGCCCCGCAGGTGCATGGCGAAGCAGGCGCCGAGGCCGACCTGCTCGCCGTGGCTGGCGGCGCGCTTGGGGTACATCAGGTCGAAGGCGTGGTTGATCTCGTGGCACGCGCCGGAGGCGGGCCGGGAGTCCCCGGCGACCGACATCGAGATGCCCGTCAGCACGAGGCCTTCGGCCAGCACCTTGAGGAAGGCGTCGTCGCCGACCCCGCCGGGGTGGCGCAGCACGGCCTCGCCGGCCTGCCTGGCCATGGCGGCCGCGAGTCCGTCGATCTCCTCGCCCCGCACCTCGTGGGCAAGCTCCCAGTCGGCGACACACGAGATGTTGGAGACGGCGTCACCGACACCCGAGCGCACATAGCGTGCGGGCGCCTCACGGATGACGTCGAGGTCGATGACCACGGCGATCGGGGTGGGCACCCCGTAGGATCCCCGGCCGTTGTCGTTGTCCAGGGTGGCGACCGGCGAGCAGAGCCCGTCGTGGGACAGGTTCGTCGCGACGGCGACCATGGGCATGCCCACGCGGGCCGCGGCGTACTTAGCGACGTCGATGATCTTGCCGCCGCCCAGACCGACCACGGCGTCGTAGCGGTTGCCCTTGATGCCGTCGGCGAGCCGTACCGCGGAGTCGATCGTGCCGTCGACCACCGGGTACCAGTCGGCCCCCGGCAGCACCGGAGCGAGCCTGTCCCGCAGGGCACGCCCGGAACCCCCGCTGATGGCGATGGCGAGCTTGCCGGATGCGGAGATCCGCTGGTCGGCGAGGAGACCGGCCAGGTCGTCCATGGCACCGCGCCGGATGTCGACGACGACCGGGGACGGGATGAGGCGGGTCAGTACAGGCACGCGATCTCCCTGCCCCGGGCAAGGTCGTCGTGGTTGTCGATCTCGACCCACGTGACCTCTCCGATGGGGGCGACGTCGACCGTGAAGCCGCGGTTCACCAGCTCCTGGTAGCCGTCCTCGTAGTAGAGGTCGGGGTCGCGCTCGAAGGTGACCTTCAGGGCGTCGGCGAGCTCCTCGGCCGCCTCGGCCTCGATCAGCGTCACACCGATGTACTCGCCGGTCGCGGTGGCGGGGTCCATCAGCTTGGTGATCCGCCGGACTCCCTTGTCGCCCTCGGTGATGACCTTCATCTCCTCGTCGGCGAGGTTCTTCACCGTGTCGAGGGCGAGGATGATCTTCTGACCCTTGCCGCGCGCGTCCAGGAGGGTCTTCTCGACGGAGACCGGGTGCACGGTGTCGCCGTTGGCGAGGATGACGCCCTGCTTCAGGACGTCACGCGCGCACCACAGGGAGTAGGCGTTGTTCCACTCCTCGGCCTTGTCGTTGTCGATGAGCGTCAGCGTCACGCCGTACTTCGCCTCGAACTCGGCCTTGCGGGCGTAGACCGCCTCCTTGCGGTAGCCGACGACGACCGCGACCTCGGTGAGTCCGACCGCCGCGAAGTTGGCCAGCGTCAGGTCCAGGACCGTCTTCTCGCCGTCCACGGGCACCAGTGCCTTGGGCAGCGTGTCCGTGTAGGGACGCAGACGGCGTCCGGCACCGGCAGCCAGTACGAGGCCGATCATGCGAGTTCTCCTTCGTCGTGTACGGCAGGGGCCGAGGAGGACACCCAGAAGCGGATGGACTCCACGAGCACCACCAGAGCCACGGCGGCCGCGAGCGCGGTGAGAGCCGTGGTGAAACCTGAACCGTGGATCAGTACGGCGGCGAGGACGGCCACGACCAGGGCCCGGCCCTCGTGCCCGCCGATGGTGCGCACCAGCCACTGGGGCGGCGCTCCGGTGCCGCCCCGGATGCGGTACACCGTGTCGTAGTGATGGTAGGCGACGGCCGAAACCAGGCCGAATGCCGCGGGGACGGCGTGCGGCACGTCACTGCGGGCGGCCAGCACCAGGATCGTGCAGTACTCGGCGGCCCGGAAGACCGGCGGGACGAGCCAGTCGAGCGCACCCTTGAGCGGCCGCGAGACCGCGAGGCCGGAGAGGACCGCGTAGACCGCTGCAGCGCCGACGGTCAGCCATCCGCCGTAGGGCGTGAACACTGCGGCGGCGACCATCACCAGCGCCCCGGCGAGCGCCAGGAACGGGGCCGTGAAACCGCCTCCCGGGCGCCGGAGCACGGTGGCGACGGCCTGGGCGAGGGGTCCGGAGTCGGCGAGGTCGGCGAGCGCCCCGGCCGCCCGGTCGGTGCGCTGCGCCTTGCGGGTCAGCGACCGCAGCAGCCGGCCCGCCGTGGTGTAGCAGGCGGCCAGGGCGCAGCCGATGAGGAGGGCGTAGAAGACGATCCGGGGCGTGGTCACGGCGGTGAGCACGGCGATCATGGCCCATCGTTCGCCGATGGGCAGCACTATCATCCGGCGCAGCCAGACCGTCCAGCCGACGCTGTCGAGCTTGTCGGAGAGCGCGGCGGTGGGGCTCGTGTTGGACACCGCGTCGTGGTTGGCCTCGTTGAACGAGAAGTCGACGACATGGCGGCAGGCCTGGAGCACCATCGCGCCGAGCGCGAGGACCCACACGTCGTCGCCACCACGGGCGGCGCCGAGGGCGAGGCCCGCGTAGTAGGCGTACTCCTTGGCCCGGTCGAAGGTGGCGTCGAGCCAGGCGCCCATCGTCGAGTACTGGAGCGAGTAGCGGGCGAGCTGCCCGTCGGTGCAGTCCAGGACGAAGGAGAGGAGGAGCAGCACTCCGGCCGCGACGTAACCGCCGCGGGTGCCGGTCGCCGCGCTGCCGGCCGCGATCAGCGCGGTGATCAGCGAGGCGGTGGTGACCTGGTTCGGGGTGAGGCCCCGGCGTGCGCACCAGCGGGCGATGTAACGGGAGTACGGGCTGATGAAGTACGTGGTGAAGAAGCCGTCGTGGGCCTTCACCGCGCTGCGCAGCCGTACGGCCTCGTCGTCGACGGCGGCCACGGCGGTCCGCGCGGCGTTGCGTTCCTCGGGCGCGGTGGGCACCGCGGCCGTGAGTGAACCGAGCTCGGGGCGCTGCACGGCGGTGCCTTCCGCGTCCAGTGCCACGGCCAGCCGGCCGGGCACCGTGCGGTCCTCGGTGACGGGTTCGGCACCGGGAGGCGCGACGGGGATTCCCGCACCGACGGCGGCCACGGCCCGCTGGAGGGCGCGGAGCAGCGCGGGGCGGGCCTCGGGCTGCGCGGTGAGCGCTCCGGGGATCGACGCGGCGGCGAAGCGGGGGTCGGTGAGTCCGAGCCTGAGGGCGTGGACGTGGCCGACGAAGCGGGGGTCCACGAGCGCGACACGCCTGCTCGCGGGGACTGCGGCGAGCAGCTCGGCGGCCTCGGAGGCGTCGGCTGCGGCAGTCACGTCAAAGCCGAGTGACCGCAGATCGTCCTCGAGCGACGACCCGGGTACCGGCGCACCGGTGAGAATGGCGGTCGACAGACGAACTCACTCCTTGGTGCTGTGACGGGAACGGCGCGCGGCATGCGGCCCGGGGGCGGGCCGGCGGCACGTCGGCTGAGGCTATCGGATGAACGGAAGACCGAGTTCACCACCCGTTTGCGCTCCGTTCGGGCGAATCGGCCATCATGCGGCGCCGTTCGCGATCATCATCGTTGATCACCGCCTCGACTCACAAACCGCGTCCGGGCAGCGCATGGGGCGGCCGGCGATCGGTGGGCGGCCCTCCTCACCGGCCGGTCTAAGCTGACGGGCATGACGTGGTTGATCACAGGCGGAGCCGGTTACATCGGGGCACATGTGGCGAAGGCCATGGCGGGGGCCGGGGAGCGGGTGGTCGTCCTCGACGACATCTCGACGGGCATCGAGGCGCGGCTGCCCTCGAACGTCACGCTGGTAAGGGGGTCCGCCTCGGACCGCGAGGTCCTCGACCGGGTCCTGGCGGAGCACGCTGTCACGGGCGTGGTGCATCTCGCGGCGAAGAAGCAGGTCGGTGAGTCCGTCGAGAAGCCGCTGCTCTACTACCGGGAGAACGTGGGGGGCCTGACCGTCCTGCTGGAGGCCGTCGTGGCGGCCGGTGTGAGGCGCTTCCTGTTCTCCTCGTCCGCGGCGGTCTACGGCGTTCCCGACGTGGACCTGATCACGGAGGAGACGCCGTGCGCGCCGATCAACCCGTACGGCGAGACCAAGCTCGCCGGGGAGTGGCTGGTGCGCGCGACGGGGCGGGCCCACGGCATCTCGACGGCCTGTCTGCGCTACTTCAACGTGGCCGGGGCCGCCGAGCCCGAGCTGGCCGACACGGGTGTCTTCAACGTCGTGCCGATGTTCTTCGACCGGCTGACGCGGGGCGAGGCCCCGCGGATCTTCGGTGACGACTACCCGACGCCGGACGGCACCTGTGTGCGCGACTACATCCATGTGGCAGACCTGGCGGAGGCGCACCTCGCCGTAGCCGGACACCTGGACAAGAACCCGGGCGGCGGCGACCTCACCGTGAACGTCGGCCGGGGCGAGGGCGTGTCGGTGCGCCGTCTCGCCGAGCTGGTCGCCGAGGTCACGGGTGTGCGCACGGAGCCGGCCGTCGAGGCGCGGAGGCCGGGGGACGCGGCCCGGGCGGTCGGGTCGGCCGCCCTGATGACCGGGGAACTGGGCTGGACGGCGCGCCGCAGCATGCGCGAGATGGTCGAGTCGGCCTGGGAGGGCTGGTGCCTGCACCACCCGGAGGCCCGCAGCGCGCGCTAGGGGACAGCAGCTGCGCGACGCTCTGACCTGCGATCGTTTCCGCAGGTCAGAGCATATGACAACGGTGTTCAGTGCCGTGTTGCCCCCTGCCCCGCCCCCGTAGTTCACTGGCCGCATCGGGCGAGGTGAGTCCGAGCTGTCTCAGGGCTCGGCGGGATTGCGGAGGCGTTCACATGGGGGCTGGCCATGATCACGGGCATACGCACGGAGGGACGCCCCCTACGGGAACGGCAGCCGCCGCTTACCGGGGCCGGCTCCGGGTCGCCCTGGGCATCACCCTCGGCGTCATGGTCATGGAGCTCGTCGGCGGACTGCTCGCCGACTCGCTCGCCCTGATCGCGGACGCGGCCCATATGGCGACCGACGCGCTGGGGCTCGGCATGGCCCTGCTGGCCATCCACTTCGCGAACAGGCCCGCGGGCCCCAATCGCACCTTCGGCTTCGCCCGTGCCGAGATCCTCGCCGCACTGGCCAACTGCCTGCTGCTCCTCGGTGTCGGCGGTTATCTGGTCTTCGAGGCCGTCGACCGCTTCATCAGCCCGGCGGAGACCAAGGGCGGCCTGGCCATCGCGTTCGCCGCCGTCGGCCTGGTGGCCAACGTGGTCTCCCTGTCGCTGCTGACGCGAGGCCGGCAGGACAGCCTGAACGTGCGGGGTGCCTATCTCGAGGTCGTCGCGGATACGCTCGGCTCGGTGACGGTGCTCGTGTCGGCGGGCATCATCATGGCCACGGGCTGGCAGGCCGCCGACCCCGTCGCCTCGCTGCTGATCGGCCTCATGATCGTCCCGCGCACGGTGAAACTCCTGCGGGAGACGCTCGACGTACTCCTGGAGTCGGCCCCCAAGGGGGTCGACATGGAGGAGGTCCGCGCCCACATCACGGCTCTGCCCGGCGTGCTGGACGTCCACGACCTGCACGCCTGGACGATCACCTCGGGCATGCCCGTCCTCTCCGCCCATGTGGTCGTGCACCAGGAGATGCTGGACTCGATCGGGCACGAGAAGCTCCTGCACGAACTCCAGGGCTGCCTCGGCCACCACTTCGACGTCGAGCACTGCACCTTCCAGCTGGAGCCCAGCGGGCACGCGGAGCACGAGGCACGGCTCTGTCACTGAGCCGCCCGCGCCCAGTGCTAGTGTCTGGGCCGTGTCTCCGAGTCCGGAGCCCGGTGAAGCCAGAAGGAGCTGAGGTTGATGACGGTCATGACGACGGCTGCCCCGCGCGGCAATCAGTCCTTCATCTTCTTCCGGGTCACCGGCTGACCGCTCGCCCTTCCTGAGCCGCGTCGGCCGGGGCCCTCTCACTCAAGGGTTCCCGTCTTGACCGACAACACGTACAACGCATTCTTCGCACTGCACCACGGGCTGCCCCGGCAGAGCCCCGGTTCCGACGCCACCACCAGGCGGCTGCTCGCCATGGCGGGCCCGCGACCGGACCGCCCGCGCGTGCTGGACCTGGGCTGCGGCCCGGGCAAGGCCTCTCTGCTGCTCGCCGCAGAGGCCGGCGCCGAGGTGACCGCGGTCGATCTGCACCAGCAGTTCCTCGACGAGCTCACCGAGGCCGCGGAGGCCCGCGGGCTCGGTGACCGGATCCGCACGGTCAGGGCCGACATGGCCGACCTCACCGGACCGGACTTCGCGGACGGGTCCTACGACCTGGTCTGGGCCGAGGGTTCCGCCTGCATCGTCGGTTTCGACACCGCGGTGCGGGACTGGCAGCGGCTGCTCGCCCCCGGCGGATCGATGGTGATCACCGAGTGCGTCTGGACCACCGGCTCCCCGTCGGCCGGGGCGCGCGCCTTCTGGGACCCGCAGGCCTCGCTGCGCCCCGTCGCCGGGAACGCCGCGGCAGCCGTGGAGGCGGGTTGCCATGTGATCGGCGGGCTGGTGCAGCCGGACAGCGACTGGGACGAGTACTACGTCCCGCTGGCCGGCCGGGTCGCCTCGGCGGACCCGTCGGCTCCCGGCATGCCGGAGGCGCTCGCGGCCACCCATGAGGAGCTGCAGGTGCGCCGTCGCCACGGCGCGGAGTACGGCTACGCCGGCTATGTGCTGCGCCCGTTCGATTCCCGCTGGCGGACCCGCCCCGAGACGGCCGCCGACCGCGACGCGGTGCACGAGGTCGTCGGGGCCGCCTTCCCCACCAGGGCCGAGGCCGATCTGGTCGACGCCCTGCGCACCGACCCGGGGGCGTGGCTGCCCGGTCTCTCGTACGTGGCCGAGGCCCCGGACGGTTCCGTCGCGGCCCACGCGCTGCTCACGCGGTGCCTGGTCGGGGAGAGCCCGGCTCTCGCACTGGCCCCGGTGTCCACCGCGCCCGCCCACCAGCGCCGGGGCGCCGGGCGTGCGGTGGTCCGGGCGGTGCTGGACGCGGCGCGGCTGCGGGGGGAGTCACTCGTCCTGGTACTCGGGCACCCGGAGTACTACCCGGCCTTCGGTTTCGTGCCGGCGTCGAGGTTCGGGATCAGGCCGGGCTCCGAGGTTCCGGACGAGGCGATGATGGCCCTGGTCCTCGACGATTCCGTGCCGGTGCCGAGGGGCAGGATCCACTACCCGGAGGCCTTCGGAATCTGACGCCGTGTCCGTCCCGCCGCGCCCTCCGGGGTGCGGCGGGACGGACATGCCAGCGGCCGAAGTGCGGACAAGCGGCTTTTGTACGGCAGACTTGACCGCACTCGAGGGGTCCGGCGCACGAGGCCGGGAACCAAAGCGAAGGATGGGTATGCCGACCACACCAGCCACCGCGGCGAACAGCTCGTCGAACGGCACAGCAGACGCGATCATGCTCGAACTGGTCGATGAGAGCGGCACCACCATCGGCACCGCGGAGAAGCTCGCCGCTCATCAGGCCCCCGGTCAGTTGCACCGGGCCTTCTCCGTCTTCCTCTTCGACGAGCAGGGGCGGCTGCTGCTGCAGCGCCGTGCGCTCGGCAAGTACCACTCCCCCGGCGTGTGGTCGAACACCTGCTGCGGCCACCCGTACCCGGGTGAGGCGCCGTTCGCGGCTGCCGCCCGGCGCACGTACGAGGAGCTGGGCGTTTCGCCCTCGCTCCTCGCCGCGGCGGGCACGGTCCGCTACAACCACCCCGATCCGATGTCGGGCCTGGTGGAGCAGGAATTCAACCACCTGTTCGTCGGAATGGTGCAGGAGCGCCTGCGGCCGGACGAGGAGGAGGTCGGCGAGACGGCCTTCGTCACCGCTGGTGAACTCGCGGAGCGGCATGCCGCCGCGCCGTTCTCGGCGTGGTTCATGACCGTGCTGGATGCCGCGCGGCCCGCGGTCAGGGAGCTGACGGGGCCGTCCGCGGGCTGGTGAAGCCGCACACCGCGCAGGGGGCGGTCAGAGCTGCGTCTTCAGGGGCAGCGCCGCCCAGATGATCTTCCCGCCTCCCGCGGTGTGCTCCACGTCGCAGGTACCGCCGGCCTCGGCGGTGATCTCGCGCACCAGGAGCAGCCCTCGCCCGCCGGTCTGCGCGTAGTCGGTGACGAGTGCCGTCGGGCGGTAGGGGTGGTTGTCCTCGACCGAGACCCTGATCCACTCCGCCCCGATGGCCACCTCGACGGCCAGCTCCGGCGAGAGCAGCGCCGCGTGCCGGACCGCGTTGGTGACCAGTTCCGAGACGATCAGCAGCAGCCCCTGGAGGATGTCGTCCTCGACGGGTACGCCCTGACGCTCGAGCAGGTCCCGGACCGCGCGCCGTGACTGCGGGACCGAGACGTCGACGGCGGGGGCGGTGAAGCGCCACACGCCCTCGTACGCAACGGGATGGGCCGGAACACTCCCACGGCTCTCCATGGACCGCCACCCGCTCTCGACTCGCATGTCACTGACCATCGAGTAATGAGTGTCGGGAAGAGTGTGGTCCGGACCGCAGCTCTGACCGGAAGTGGTCTCTTCTTGAACCGATTTGACCGGGAGAGTGTGGCGGCGTCAGGTGATTGGACTACTTCTCGCCTTTTTCGGGCGTCATCTGGTCCGTCACCAGACTGACGACCTGTCGTCCGCCCACACCGAATGCGATCAGTCCGAGTCCGTCGAACAACAGGGCGAGTGAGAAGAAGCAGCCGAGTACGTAGAGGCTGCTGTGCGGCCAGTCGACGAGCACCAGCACGCCCAGCACGAGCCCGAAGGCCCCCTGCAGCAGGGTCCAGCCGAACTGCGGGCCCCGCACGACCACGCTGCCGACCAGCCGGAACACTCCCCCGGTGAGGAAGAGCAGCGCGGCGAACATCGTCAGTGCCTCGGCCGTCTCCACCGGATTCCTGATGACGACGACACCGGCGGCGATGTTCAGCGCGGCGACCACCACTCCGAGCCAGAAGAACGCGGTGCCGCGCGCCTGGACGGCGTGCAGGAGGCCGACGAGACCGCCGATGAGCAGCAGCCAGCCGAAGAGGATCATCGAGGTGAGTGTGGCGACGCCGGTGTAGACGAGGCCGACGAGCCCGGCGACGACCAGCAGGACGCCTAGCAGGGTGAGCCCTTTGAAGCTCCGGTCGAGCTTCCTGCCCTCGGTCGTGGGTCCGGCCATCGACGACTCCTCGCGGTGCGTGCTCGCTTCGGGACCCCTTCTTGATCATAGGTTCGGGCCGTACGGATAGCATCCGGCGCATGGACCCCACGGAGCAGCCGGCACGGACGGAGCCGGGGCTGGAGCACACGGTCGTGGACGGCGTCGCCACGGTCGTCATCAGCAACCCCGCCAAGCGCAACGCCATGTCCTCGGACATGTGGCAGGCGCTTCCGGTGCTGCTGGAGGGACTGGCCGCGGACCCCGGCGTACGCGTCCTCGTGCTCACCGGCGCCGGTGACACCTTCTGCGCCGGTGCGGACATCGCCTCCCTCCGGGACCCGGCCGTGCGGCCGCAGACGCTCGCCGTCCAGGCGGAGGAGGCGCTGGCCGCGTTCCCCCGGCCGACGCTGGCCGCCGTACGCGGCTACTGCGTGGGCGGGGGCAGCCAGCTCGCGGCCGCCTGCGACCTGCGGTTCGCCGAGGAGGGCGCGTCCTTCGGTGTCACCCCGGCCAAGCTCGGGATCGTCTACCCGTCCTCGTCCACACGGCGCCTGGTCGCGCTGGTGGGACCTTCCGCCGCGAAGTACCTGCTGTTCTCCGGTGAGCTGATCGGCACGGAGCGGGCTCTGCGCACGGGGCTCGTCGACGAGGTGCTGCCGGCGGGCGGGCTGGAGGACCGTGTGCTCTCGTTCGCGCGGGTCCTGGCGTCACGTTCGCAGCTGACGCAGGCCGCGGCGAAGGAGTTCGCCGACGGACGCCTGGACCGGGACGCGCACTGGTCGCGGCAGGCGCGCGGCAGCGGCGACACCGCGGAGGGGGTCGCCGCTTTCCTGGAGCGCCGCACTCCTCGCTTCACCTGGACGACGGGGAGCGCGGGGGCCACGACTACGTCAGGATGAACCGGCTCTTCGCCCGCCATTGCTCGACCATGGCTGCCGGGGCCTTCTCCGGTGATCCGTTGCCGTAGGGCGGCTGGGGATCGTACTCGGTCACCAGCCGTACGGTGCGGGCGTGCTCGTCGCCCGCGATCCTGCCCAGCGGAGTGAGGCCCATGTCGATGCCGGAGGAGACACCGGCGGCGGTGACGTACTTGCCGTCGATGACCGCTCGCTCCCCCGTCGGCTCGGCCCCGAAGGTGCTCAGGAGGTCGAGTGCGAGCCGGTGCGAGGTGGCTCGACGCCCGGTGAGCAGCCCTGCGGCCCCGAGCCCCGCGGGCCGGCGGTGCCGCCCCTGGACTACCTCACGTACCAACCAGTCGGTAACGTGCGGGCATGAGTACTCTTCCCCCGCGTGCCGGACGCCGCTGCCACAACGCGCTCAACCCGCTGCACTCCTGCGTCTACTTCTCCCCCGACCTCGGCAAGGAGTTCGGGGAGCTGGGCATCGACAACGAGAGCCGGGTCTACTTCGCCGCGCGGGGCGCGGCTCTGGGCGCGGTCGGCGCGGGCACGGTCACCGCGGCCTTCTACAACTTCAAGCACGAGCTGGTGGCCCGCCATCTGCCCGCCGTCTGGTCCGACATCACCCCCCGGGCGGCGCTCGACGCCCGTCTGCGGGCCGCCGACTCGACGCTGCGCCGGGTGCTCGGCGAGGAGGCCCTCGCCTCCCCTGAGATGGCGGAGGCTGCCGGGCTGGCCCTGCGGGCCTCCGAGGCCTGCACGCGTCACGCCCGTCCGCTGTACTCCGCGCACGCGGACCTGGACGTGCCGGACCAGCCGCACATGGCGTTCTGGCACGCGGCGACGCTGCTGCGCGAGCACCGCGGCGACGGACACCTGGCCGCTCTGCTCGCGGCCGGCCTCGACCCGCTCGAGGCCCTGGTCAGCCACACCGCCACAGGCAAGGGCATGGCGCCGCGCTGGATCGTCGCCACCCGCGGCTGGCGGCGCGCGGACTGGGACGCGGCGGTGGAGCGGCTGCGTGGCCGGGGCGTGCTGGACGCGGAGGGCGAGCTGACCGACGCGGGCACCGCGCTCAGGGCGGAACTGGAGGAGGCGACGGACCGGATGGACTCGGCACCGTACGAGCACCTCGGCGCCGGGGGCGTGGAGCGGCTCACGGAACTGGGCCGCGGGTTCCTCTTCAGGGCGGCCTCCGCCGGCGCGTTCCCCGACGACCTGGTCGGCAAGGGCTGAGCCACCGCACGTTTACGGCGGGCGCAACGGGCCAGGCGGTAGACACACCCTACGAAGGAGGCACACCGTGTTCCGTGCGATCGCCAACGCCCTGAGTACCGTCGGCTCGGCCATTGCCACCGTGGTGACTCTGCCCTTCCGGCTCCTGGCAGGCCTTTTCGGCGGCGCGTCGCGCAGCGGAAGGCGCGCGTGACCGGACCGTCCGGCACGACGCCGGGGGCCGTGATCGCCATGTGACCGACCAGGTCACGCGACACGGCCCCCGGCCACCCGGCACAATGCAGGCGAAGGGGACCACCGGGTGTGGATCACCCCGGTGGTACAGCCAGCACAGCCAGTACGAGAAGGCGAGTCGGGAAAACCGTGACGACGTCCATCGAAGGCAGGATCGCCGAGGAGCTCGGCGTACGTGAGCGTCAGGTGAAGGCGGCCGTCGACTTGCTCGACGGCGGGTCGACCGTGCCGTTCATCGCGCGCTACCGCAAGGAAGCGACCGAGATGCTCGACGACGCGCAGCTGCGCACGCTCGAGGAGAGGCTTCGCTACCTGCGGGAACTCGAGGACCGCCGCACGGCGGTCCTCGATTCCGTGCGTGAACAGGGCAAGCTCGACGCGGCCCTGGAAGCGCGGATCCGGGCGGCCGACACCAAGGCGCGGCTGGAGGACATCTACCTGCCGTTCAAGCCGAAGCGCCGGACGAAGGCGCAGATCGCGCGCGAGGCGGGCCTGGGACCCCTCGCCGACGCGCTGCTCGGCGACCCCTCCACGGACCCTCTCGTCGCCGCTGAGGCGTTCGTCGACGCCGAGAAGGGTGTGGCGGACCCGGCGGCGGCGCTGGAAGGCGCCCGGGCGGTCCTGACCGAGCGCTTCTCCGAGGACGCCGACCTGACCGGCGAACTGCGCGAGCGCATGTGGTCGCACGGCCGGGTCGTCGCGAAGGTGCGGGACGGCAAGGAGGAGGCGGGTGCGAAGTTCGCCGACTACTTCGACTTCGCCGAGCCCTTCACCGCACTGCCCTCGCACCGGGTCCTGGCGATGCTCCGGGGCGAGAAGGAGGACGTGCTCGACCTGGTCCTGGAGCCGGAGGAACCGTCGGAGCAGCCGGGCCCCTCGTCGTACGAGAGCATGGTCGCCCGGCGGTTCGGCGTCGCCGACCGCGGCCGGCCCGGGGACAAGTGGCTGGGTGACACGGTCCGCTGGGCCTGGCGTACCCGCATCCTCGTGCACCTCGGTATCGACCTGCGGCTCCGGCTGCGCACCGCGGCGGAGGACGAGGCCGTACGCGTCTTCGCGTCGAACCTGCGGGACCTGCTGCTCGCCGCCCCGGCCGGGACCCGGGCGACGCTGGGGCTCGACCCGGGTTTCCGTACGGGTGTGAAGGTCGCCGTCGTGGACGCGACCGGGAAGGTCGTCGCGACGGACGTCATCCACCCGCATGTGCCGGCGAACAAGTGGGACCAGTCGCTGGCCACCCTGGAGCGTCTCGCCAAGGAGCACCACGTCGACCTGATCGCGATCGGCAACGGCACGGCTTCCCGTGAGACCGACAAGCTCGCCGGTGAACTGTGTGACAAGCACCCGGAGTTGAAGCTCACCAAGGTGATGGTCTCGGAGGCGGGCGCCTCCGTGTACTCGGCGTCGGCCTTCGCCTCGCAGGAACTCCCGGACATGGACGTGTCGTTGCGCGGCGCCGTCTCGATCGCGCGCCGGCTGCAGGACCCGCTGGCCGAGCTGGTGAAGATCGACCCGAAGTCGATCGGGGTGGGGCAGTACCAGCACGACCTGTCCGAGGTGAAGCTGTCGCGCTCCCTGGACGCGGTGGTCGAGGACTGTGTGAACGGGGTCGGCGTCGACGTCAACACCGCTTCGGCACCACTGCTCTCACGGGTGTCGGGCATCGGGTCCGGGCTGGCCGAGAACATCGTGGCCCACCGGGACACGAACGGGCCGTTCCGCTCCCGCCGGGCGCTGAAGGACGTGGCGAGGCTGGGCCCCAAGGCGTACGAGCAGTGCGCGGGCTTCCTCCGGATCCGCGGCGGCGACGACCCCCTGGACGCGTCGAGCGTGCACCCGGAGGCGTACCCCGTGGTGCGGACCATGGTGAAGCGGACGGGCGGTGACGTCGCCTCGCTGATCGGGAACTCGGAGACTCTGCGCTCGCTCAGGCCGGACGACTTCGTGGACCAGAAGTTCGGTCTGCCGACGGTCACCGACATCCTCAGGGAACTGGAGAAGCCGGGCCGCGACCCGCGACCCGCATTCCGGACGGCCACGTTCAAGGAGGGTGTCGAGAAGCTCGGCGACCTGGCCCCGGGGATGGTGCTGGAGGGTGTCGTCACGAACGTGGCGGCGTTCGGCGCGTTCGTGGACATCGGCGTCCACCAGGACGGTCTCGTCCATGTGTCGGCGATGTCCCGGACCTTCGTCAAGGACCCGCGGGACGTCGTGAAGCCGGGTGACATCGTGAAGGTGAAGGTCATGGACGTCGACCTCCCGCGCAAGCGCGTCTCGCTGACCCTGCGGCTCGACGACGAGGCCGCGGCGGGTCAGGGAGGCGGACAGGGCCCGAAGCGCGAGCGGAACGCACCGCAGGGTGGCGAACGGCCGCCCCGGCAGCGGCAGGCGCAGGGGCAGGACGGCCGCCAGGGAGGCGGCGGTCAGCGCCATGACAGGCGCGGTGGCGGTGGCGCGGCGCGTCCCGCCGCGGCACCCGCCAACAGCGCGATGGCTGACGCGCTTCGGCGGGCGGGCCTGACGGGCGGCTCCGACAAGGGCGGACGCAAGCACTGAGGCGAACGGCGACGGGCGGACGGGGCAGCGCCCTGTGCGCCCGTCGCCGTTTCACCGAACCCGCACCGCTGACCGGGCACGACACCCTCGCACCGGACAGGTGTCGTCGGAACCATTGACATGCTCAGGACTCGCCATCACTCTGAGTGCCAGCCCGGGATGCAACCGGTTGCATCGCACTGGTTGCGTCCCGGCAGCACGGGCCGCATGCCGGAGGAGTGAGGTCCCCCCACCTCTCGCACCCCCATCGACTCCCCGGCGGAAAGGACTGCCGATGCCGCTCACCCCACGAAGACCCGTCAGCGCCGCCCCCGCCGCGGCGCCCGGAGCCACCCGCTCCGCACCCGCCCGGCCCTCTTCGGCTTCCTGACCCGTGACCGTCCGTGCAACCGGTTGCAGGTGACCAGGCCCGGCGGACGGTCGTGGCCCCGCTTCTCCGGTATGCACCGGGGTCCGGCAGGGGTACGTTCGGGGACAGGCGGCCGATGCCGCAGGGCGGGCAAGGGGATACGACCGTGGCGATGACCATCCGTGATGTCGCGCAGGCAGCGGGGGTGCACGTCTCCACCGTCTCGCGGGCCTTCTCGGCCTCCCATCTCGTGAAGCGGGAGACCCTGGACCGGGTGCTCGCCGTAGCGGCGGAGCTTGGCTACCAGCCCAACGAGACGGCACGGGCGCTCACCACGGGCCGCACCCGGAACCTCGGGCTGATCGTCTCCGACATCGCCAACCCCTTCTACCCGCCGCTCATCAAGGCCGCCCAGTCGTACGCCCGCGTCCGCGGCTACCAGGTCTTCGTCGCGGACACCGACGAGGACGTCCGGACGGAGGAGGAACTGATCCGGACCCTGGCCCGCCAGGTCGACGGTGTGGTCCTGGTCAGCCCCAGGCTGGCCAACGACGTCATCGCCCGGCTGGGCGGAGATCTGCCCTTCGTACTGGTCAACCGTCAGGTGCCGGGGCTCTCCGCCGTACTGATGGATGTGGCGCACGGCGCGGCCCTCGCGGTGGAACACCTCGCGGAGCTGGGCCACGGGCATCTGGCTCTCGTCGCCGGCCCGCGCGGGTCGTGGACCAGCGCCCAGATGCGCCGGGCCGCCGGGCGTGCGGCCGCGGACCGGGGGATCCGGTTCGACGTGGTCGGCCCCAACGCACCGACGGAGCACGGCGGGATCACAGCGACGGCAGCCGTACTGAGGACGGGAGCAACCGGGGTGATCGCCTACAACGACCTGGTCGCCATCGGACTCATCGAGGGGCTGCACGACCGGGACGTGCGGGTGCCGCGTGACCTCAGCGTGGTCGGTGTCGACGACACCGTGGCCGGCCGGCTGAACCGGCCGCGGCTCACCACGGTCGCCATGCCCACCGCGCCGGCCGGCCGGACGGCCGTCGACCTGCTGATCCAGACGGTGGAGACGGCGGACACCCGTCCCTCCACGGCGCAGACCACGCTGGCCACCTCACTGGTCGTCAGGGACTCCACCGCGACGGCGGATCCGTCGGCCCGCTGATCGTCCGCATCTCCTTCTTGACCGCTCCGAACAGGTGACGTACCGTCACCGCTGTTCGCATATCAGAACTCGGTTCAACATACGGAATCTTGTTTCCGGAGCCGGGAACAGCCTTCATCACCGCACCAACCACTGACAGGTGCCTGCGGAGGACGCCGCAGGCGGTGAAAGGAATGACCAGTGCGCACTGAGAATCAGCACGTCAGGAGACGGAGTGGCCGCGCGGCCGCCACCGTCGTCGCCGTGGTCTCGCTGCTCGCCGCGGGCCTCACGGCACTCTTCGCGGCCGGATCCGCCTCGGCAGCCCCGGCTGCGGGCTCGTACAAGCTGGCGAACGCCGGCAGCGGTCTGTGTCTGGGTGTACCGGGCTCCAGCACCTCGGCGGGGACCCAGCTCGCCCAGAGCTCCTGCACCGGCGCCGCCGACCAGACCTGGAAGCTCACCGCGTCGGGCGGCGGCTACACCCTGGCCGCCGCGAACAGCGCGAAGTGCGCCGGAGTGCGAGATGCCTCCACCAGCGCCGGCAAGGCCGTGGAGCAGCAGAACTGCAGCGGTGCGGCCACCCAGGTGTGGACGCTGACCGCCGTCAGCGGCAACACCTATCGCGTCGTCAACAGCAATGGCGGCAAGTGCCTCAACGTGAAGGACAGTTCGACCGCGGCGGGGGCCCTGGTCCAGCAGAACTCCTGCGACTCGGTGAGCAGCAAGAGCTGGACCTTCACCGCCTCGGGAACCGTACCCACGGACCCGCCCACCGACCCGACCGATCCGCCGACCGACCCGACCGATCCGCCCACGGACCGGCCGTCGTGGCCGACCGCCAACGGCAGTCAGGCCGTCTCATCGACCATCGAGGTCTCGGGGACCTACGACGGTGGCATGAAGCGCCTGTTCGGCAGCGGTGACCTGGGCAGTGGCGGTCAGGACGAGGACCAGCCCCCGATGATCAAGCTGGCGGACGGCGCCACCCTGCAGAACGTCATCCTGGGCGCCCCGGCCGCCGACGGGGTGCACTGCGCGGGCACCTGCACCATCAAGAACGTCTGGTGGGAGGACGTGGGCGAGGACGCGGCGACCTTCCGCGGCGGTTCCTCCTCGACGGTCCGCACGATCGACGGCGGCGGCGCGAAGCTGGCCGAGGACAAGGTGTTCCAGCACAACGGCGTCGGCACCCTGGTCGTGAAGAACTTCCAGGTCGACGACTTCGGCAAGCTGGTCCGCTCCTGCGGCAACTGCTCCACGCAGAACGCCCGGCACATCCAGCTGCAGAACATCTGGGCGACGGCCCCCGGCACGAGCCTGGTCGGGATCAACACCAACTACGGTGACACGGCCCGGATCTCGGACGTCACGATCTACGACGACGGCGACCGTGACATGAAGATCTGCACCAAGTACAAGGGCACGACGAGCGGTGAGCCGAGCGAGATCGGCTCGGGTGCGGACGGCACCAACTGCATCTACTCCTCGTCCGAGATCAGTTACGTCGACTGAGTCACGGCCCGTCCTTCGGAGCCCGTCCCCTCCCCCGTGGGGAGGGGACGGGCTCCTCGCGGATCAGGCGGGCTCGGTGACCCTGCCGCCGGACACCTCGATTCGGCGGGTGGTGCGGACCGCCTCCAGCATCCGCCGGTCGTGCGTGACCAGCAGGAGGGTCCCGGTGTACGCCTCCAGCGCCGACTCCAGCTGTTCGATCGCCGGAAGGTCCAGGTGGTTCGTCGGCTCGTCCAGGACCAGCAGGTTGACGCCCCTCCCCTGGAGGAGGGCGAGGCCGGCCCGGGTGCGTTCGCCCGGCGAGAGCGTGGTCGCGGGGCGCAGCACATGTGCGGCGCGCAGGCCGAACTTGGCGAGCAGGGTGCGCACCTCGGCGGGCTCGGTGTCGGGGACGGCGGCGCAGAAGGCGTCCAGCAGGCTCTCCGTGCCGTGGAACAGCTTGCGCGCCTGGTCGACCTCGCCCACCACGACGCCCGAGCCGAGCGTGGCGTGGCCCGCGTCGAGCGGAAGCCTCCCGAGCAGGGCGGCCAGCAGTGTGGACTTGCCGGCCCCGTTGGCGCCGGTGATGGCGACCCGGTCCGCCCAGTCGATCTGCAGGGTGGCCGGACCGAAGGAGAAGCCGCCGCGGACCACGGCGGCGTCACGGAGGGTGGCGACGACGGAACCGGAGCGTGGCGCCGAGGCGATCTCCATCCGCAGCTCCCACTCCTTGCGCGGTTCCTCGACGACGTCGAGGCGCTCGATCATGCGCTGTGTCTGCTTGGCCTTCGCGGCCTGCTTCTCGCTGGCCTCGCTTCGGAACTTACGGCCGATCTTGTCGTTGTCGGTGGCCTTGCGGCGGGCGTTCTTGACGCCCTTGTCCATCCAGCCACGCTGCATCTGGGCCCGGCCTTCGAGCGCGGAGCGCTTGTCGGCGTACTCCTCGAACTCCTCGCGGGCGTGGGAACGCGCACGTTCGCGCTCCTCGAGGTAGGAGGCGTAGCCGCCGCCGTAGAGGTTGATCTCCTGCTGGGCGAGATCGAGCTCGAGGACCTTGGTGACGGTGCGCATCAGGAACTCGCGGTCGTGGCTGACGACGACGGTGCCGGCGCGCAGCCCGGAGACGAAGCGCTCCAGGCGCTCCAGGCCGTCGAGGTCCAGGTCGTTGGTGGGCTCGTCGAGCAGGAAGACGTCGTAGCGCGACAGCAGCAGTGAGGCCAGGCCGGCGCGCGCCGCCTGGCCGCCGGAGAGGGCCGTCATGGGGAGATCGAGCCCGATGGTCAGGCCGAGGTCGGCGGCGACCTCCTCGGCGCGTTCGTCCAGGTCGGCGCCGCCGAGGGACAGCCAGCGCTCCAGTGTCTCGGAGTACGCGTCGTCCGCGCCGGGCGCTCCGTCGACCAGGGCCTGGGTCGCCGTGTCCATGGCGGTCTGGGCCTCGGCCACGCCGGTGCGGCGGGCGAGGAATTCACGTACGGACTCACCCGCGCGGCGCTCGGGCTCCTGCGGGAGGTGTCCGACGGTGGCGGTAGGCGGGGAGAGCCTCAGCTCGCCCTCCTCCGGCCGGTCCAGCCCGGCGAGCAGGCGGAGCAGCGAGGATTTGCCGGCGCCGTTGGCTCCGACGAGACCGATCACGTCGCCGGGCGCGACCACGAGGTCGAGTCCTGCGAAGAGTGTGCGGTCGCCGTGTCCGGCGGCGAGTTCCTTGGCGACGAGAGTGGCAGTCATCAGGGTGCCGATCCTAACGAACCGGAGCGGTCGTGCTGTCCGCCGGACCCCGGTGCGACCATGGCCACTCCGGCCCTCGGCAGGCGCGGGGCGGCGTGGACACAGAGGTGAGCACGGTGGCGGACGTGATCGTGGTGGGTGGCGGGATCAGCGGGCTGACCACGGCGCTGGTGCTGGCGGAGCGCGGCCTGCGGGTGCGGGTCTGGTCCCGGGACCCGGCTGCGGCGACGACCTCCGCCGTGGCGGGCGCGCTGTGGTGGCCGTACCGGATCGAGCCCGAGGCGCTGGTGGGCGCGTGGTCCCTCGAGACCCTCCGGGTGTACGAGGAGCTGGCCGCCGACCCCTCGGAGACAGGTGTGCGCATGGTCGCCGGGGTGCACGGGGGCCGGCGGCCGGCCGCGCTGGGGCCGTGGGCCCGCGGCCTGCGTCAGGTGTCCGAGGTGGCGGAGGGGATGCGGGTGACCCTTCCGCTGATCGACATGCCGGCCCATCTGCGCTGGCTGGAGGGCCGGCTGTCCGCTGCGGGTGGTGTGGTCGAACTACGTACGGTGCGCGGCTTCGCGGAGGCGGCGGCCGAGGCACGGGTGGTGGTCAACTGCACCGGGCTCGGCGCCCGCGAGCTGGTCCCGGATCCCGGTGTGCGGCCGGTACGGGGCCAGTTGGTGGTGGTGGAGAACCCCGGCATCGACGAGTGGTTCACCCGGGCGGATCCGGCGTCGAGCGCCACGACGTATTTCTTCCCCCAGCCGGGCGGACTGGTACTGGGCGGAACGGCGGAGGTGGATGATCCGCGTACGGAGCCCGATGCCCGTACGGCGCGGGAGATCGTGGAGCGTTGCGCACGGGTGCGGCCGGAGATCGCGGGGGCCCGTGTCATCGGCCACCGCGTGGGGCTCCGGCCGGCCAGGGACGCAGGAGTGCGCATCGAGGCGGAGGAGCTGCCGGGCGGCGGTCTGCTGGTGCACAACTACGGGCACGGAGGCGCCGGGGTGACGGTGGCCCGGGGCTGTGCGCGTGCTGCGGCCCAGCTGGTGGGCTGAGCCGCAGCACCGGGGTCAGGCCGGGGGTTCGCCCTTGTGACGTTCGTCGGCCGTGACCTCCGCGGGTCCGGGACCGATCCGGATCTCGAAGTCCCCGTCGTACTTGGCGTGTCCCTGGATGACCGCGGTTTCCACGGCCTCCACGCCGAACTCCCTGCGGACGATCATCGGGTCGTGCCGCAGGTCCCTCATCAGGGAGACGCACATGCCGATCATGACGATGGTGAAGGGTGCGGCCACGAGAATGGTCAGGTTCTGCAGTCCGGCGAGCGCGTCGCCCTGGCCGTCACCGATGAGCAGCATCACCGCGGCCACGGCGCCGGTGACGACGCCCCAGAAGATCACGACCCACTTGGCGGGTTCGAGGACGCCCTTCTGGGAGAGCGTGCCCATCACGATCGATGCGGCGTCGGCACCCGAGACGAAGAAGATTCCGACCAGGACCATCACCAGGATGCTCATGAGGGTCGCGACCGGGAACTGCTGAAGGACACCGAAGAGCTGTGCCTCCGGGGTGTCGCCGACACCCTTGAGCTGTCCCGCGTCCTGCAGCCGGATCGCCGAGCCGCCGAAGACCGCGAACCAGACCAGACTGACCGTGCTGGGCACCAGGATCACGCCGCCGACGAACTGACGGATCGTGCGGCCCCGGCTGATCCTGGCGATGAACATGCCGACGAAGGGCGTCCAGGAGATCCACCACGCCCAGTAGAAGACCGTCCAGCTGGCGAGCCAGTCGGCGACCTCTCCCTTTCCGGTGGCCTCGGTGCGCCCGGCGAGCTGGGCGAGGTCGGCGAAGTAGGCGCCGATGGACGTGGGCAGCAGGTCGAGCACGATGATCGTGGGCCCGGCGATGAAGACGAAGACCACCAGGATCAGGGCGAGCACCATGTTGATGTTGGACAGCCACTGGATGCCCTTCTCCACGCCGGACACGGCGGAGGCGACGAAGGCGATCGTGAGCACGGCGATGATCCCGACCAGCAGGCCCGTTCCGGTCTTCTCCATCCAGTCGAGTTCCTGGAAGCCGCTGCCGATCTGGAGCGCACCGAGGCCGAGCGAGGCCGCGGAGCCGAAGAGGGTCGCGAAGATGGCGAGGATGTCGATGACCCGGCCGATGGGCCCGTGGGCGCGCTTCTCACCGATGAGAGGCACGAAGACCGAGCTGATCGTCTGCCTCCTGTGCCGGCGGTAGGCGCTGTAGGCGATGGCGAGCCCGACGACCGCGTAGATCGCCCAGGGGTGCAGTGTCCAGTGGAAGAGGGTGGTCGCCATCGCCGTCTGCATCGCCTCGGCGGCGTCCTCGGGGCGGGTCCCCGGCGGCGGATCGATGAAGTGGGCCAGCGGCTCGCTCACTCCGTAGAACATCAGGCCGATGCCCATACCCGCACTGAACATCATCGCGACCCAGGAGACCGTACGGAATTCGGGCTCCTCTCCCTCCTGCCCCAGCGCGATCTTCCCGTAGCGGCTGATCGCGAGCCAGAGGGCGAAGACCACGAAACCCGAGGCCGCCAGCATGAAGGCCCAGCCACCGTTGTGGATGAGACCGTTGAGCAGCCTGCTGGAGACGTCCTCCAGCGAGTCGGTGGCCGTGGAACCCCAGACAACGAAGGCGACGGTCAGCACCGCCGTGACACCGAAGACCACCCGGTCGGTCGTGGGCCGCCGGCCGTGATGCGGATCGGCGGGTAGATCGGCCGTGACCGGGAGATAGTCCCCCCGCCCGCCCGAATCCTGCTCGTCGTGTGACACAAATGGCACCTTTCACGCAGTGCGAAATTTCGCTCTCCGTAGGCAGTACCACACGCGGTGTCCATCACGCGGGACCAACAAGCCGTTCCGGCTTGACCATTTGTGTCCCGATATGTAACCACGCTCACGGTGCGATCACCTGCCCGGATGCCCGGACCGGACGGTTAGGCTGACGGCGTTCGTGCCGAACCCGCCAGTTCCAGCCGTTCCCAGCCGGGACGCGCGTGTACGAGGAGCGACTCTTGCCCGACCCGACCCCCGACCCGCAGCGTGACGTCCGGCCCACCCTGGAGGCTGTCGCGGCTCTCGCCGGGGTGTCCAGGGCGACGGCGTCCCGCGTCGTCAACGGCGGCGCGGGCGTAAGGCAGCCCCTGGTGGACCAGGTGCGCCAAGCGGTCGAGGAGCTCGGCTACGTCCCGAACCACGCGGCACGGACGCTGGTCACCCGGCGCAACGGCGCGGTCGCCGTGATCATCGACGAGCCCGAGTTCCGGGTCTTCTCCGACCCGTTCTTCTCCCGCCAGATCCGCGGGATCAGCCGCGAACTCAACGCCCACGACGCGCAACTGGTCCTGCTCCTCGTGGAGGGCAGCGGCGACTTCGAGCGGGTCACCCGTTATCTGGCCGGCGGCCACGTGGACGGGGTACTGGCCTTCTCGCTGCACACCGACGACGGACTGCCCGCGATCATCCGACGGTTCCGGGTCCCGACGGTCTACGGCGGCCGCCCCGAACACCCGGCGGGCGGGGAAGCCCCACAGGTCCCGTACGTCGACTGCGACAACCGGGGCGGAGCCCGTGAGGCGGTACGCCATCTGGTCTCGCTCGGCCGGCGCCGCATCGCGCACATCGCGGGGCCCCGTGACCAGACATCGGCCCTCGACCGGATGGACGGGTATCACGACGTACTCCCGGACGCGGGAGGGGGTCTCGTCGCGGACGGCGACTTCACCGCGGAGGGCGGGGCCCGGGCCATGGCGGATCTACTGGACACCCATCCGGACCTCGACGCCGTCTTCGTGTCCAACGACCTGATGGCGTCGGGTGCCCTGAGGGTGCTGCGCGAGAGGGGCGTCCGGGTGCCGGAGGACGTCGCGGTGGTCGGATTCGACGACATGACCTCGGTGGCGGAGGCCGCCGTGCCGCCGCTGACGACGGTCCGTCAGGATGTCGAGGGTATGGGGCGGCTGATGGTGCGGCTGCTGATGGAGCGCCTGAACAGCGGCACGGGCGCATGGCCAGAGTCCGTGATCACCCCGACCGAGCTGGTCCGCCGGGCCTCGGCCTGAGGTCCCCCCGCGACGGCGGGTGGCGGTCGGGCCCGGCCCGGGGGGACTGCCGGACGGTCCGTCGGCCGGGTCCGGTCACCCCACCCCGGCCGGCCGTCGCAGGCCGGCGCGCCACTCGGCCCGCGCCGACCGGGCGAGCGGCAGGTAGCGCAGCCGTTCCGGGAGCAGGGGCACGATGCGCCGCACCACAGCGCCGAAGCGCCGCAGTCGGCGCTCCTGCCGCGGGGTCCAGTCGAGCCCGATGGCCTGCCGGGCGTCCGGCGGCATCAGTCCGACGGTGATGAAGCTGCGGAAACGGGCCAGCGGCGGGAGAAGCGCCGGCCAGAGCGCCTTCAGGCACAGCCGCAGCCAGAGGGGCCCGCGGTCGGGCGGTGGTACGGGGGCGTCCGCGGCGACCAGCTCCCTCACGACGACGGTGGCCTCCACCTCCTCGGCCAGCATCTTCCGGTAGTACGGCCAGAACTCCTCGATCGTCTGCGGCATGTCCCGGTCGTGGATGCCCAGAATTCGTCCGACCTGGAGCCATTCCCCGTACAGGGCACGTTCCTGCGCGCCGGTGAGCGGGCGGACCAGATAGCGAGCCGCGTGCTGGTAGACCGGGAACCCGGTGGCATGCACCCACGCGTAGTTCGCGGGCGTCAGCGCGTGGTACCGGCGGCCGCGGGTGTCGGTTCCCTGGATCGTCCGGTGCAGCCTCCTGAGCCTGCGCCCCTCCTCCGCCGCGGCCTCTCCCCCGTACACCCACAGCTGGAGCGATCTCAGGGACCGCTCGCCGCGCCCCCAGGGGTCGGTGCGGAAGACCGAGTGATCGTCGACACCGGCACCGACGGCCGGGTGGGCGACCTGGAGAGTGAGGGCGGCGGGCAGCATCAGCAGTCCGCGGACGTCCCCGGCGAGGCTCCACAGCACGCCGCCGGGCGGGGGCGGTGCGGGTTCTGCTGCGCCGGTCATGCGGGTGCTCCCAGGGGTCGGCGGGTGCGGGGATCGGTGCCCGGCCCGTGTCTGTTCCAGTATGCGATCGCGAGGGCGCCGGCGACCCGCAGGGGCGGGGGGACCAGCGTCACGAGCACCCGCATCTGCCGGACGAAGCGGCGCAGGGCGCGTTCCGCCCGAGGCTCCGGTCCAGGCCGAGGCGCTCACGCAGCACCGGGGGCAGGGTGCCGACGGTGACGAGCAGGGCGTAGCGGGCGGCCTCGGCTGTCGCGCTCATGTCCGTGCCCGTGCGGACCCCCTTCTTCGAATCTGTGTCAGCAGTGTTGACGCACCTCGTGAAACAAGTCAATAGTATTTGTAACTTTGACTCTCAAGGGCGAGAGGAGCCGGCAAATGTCCTATTCAGCAGGCGAGTTGAGCCCAGAGGGCCGGACCCACTGGAAGCGATCTGGGCACGCGGCGCTCCTGGCCGGGATCGAGAACGGATCGCCCGAGGGTGTCTGCGTATCGATGAAGCAGAGGCTTCCGCTGGTGGGTGAGGTCCTCGTCGACGCCGGCGACGTCCGCTTCACGGGGCTCCACCGCGGGCCCTTGCGCCTGAACCCCCCGTCCACAGAGGAGACGCACATCATGGGCCGATACAGCCGACTGCAGGAGATCCGCCGGATGGACCCCGCCCGGGACTGCGCCGAGATACTCCGGCTCATGTCCCAGTACGAGTTCCCGTGGGACTACAGACAGGGCATCAGCATCGCCTTCCTGCGCGACTACGGGGTGCCCAGGATCTCCGTACTGCTGGACCGCACTCAGGAGTTCGAGCGCAACGGACAGAAACGCTACGACGACACCGTCCTGTTCGGATACGAGATGGCGGCCGAAGGCTTCGAATCGGAGCGGGCCCGGGCCGCGGCCCGCCACCTCAACCGGATCCACGGCAGGTACCGCATCCCCAACGAGGACTACCTCTATGTACTGGCCACCACCGTCGTCGGGCCCAAACGCTGGATCGACCGGTTCGGATGGCGGCCGCTGTGCGCGCAGGAGGCGGGAGCGCTGGCCGAGGTGGGGCGGCGGATGGCCGCCATGATGGGGATCGAGGGCGCACCCGACACCTACGAGGGCTTCGAGGAACTGCTCGACGCCTACGAGGAGCGGATGTTCGCCTACGACCCGGCGAACCGCAGGGTCGCCAACGCCACCTTCCGGGTCATGGCCGCCTGGTACCCGGCCCCGTTACGCCCCCTGGTGGCCAGGCTCTCGCTCGCCCTGCTGGACGAGCCGCTGCTCGGGGCGCTGGGCTTCCCGGAGCAGCCACGGTGGGCACGAGCGGCGGCCGTACGACTGGTGCGCGCCCGGTCGCGCGGTGTCCGGCTGCTTCCGGCCCGGCCCCGGTGGCTGCCCTCCCGCCCCCGGCCGCGCAGCTATCCCTTCGGGTACGAGCTCGACGACCTCGGTCCGCACTGGGCACAGAACCGTCCGCTGGAATCCCTGCCCATGGAGAAGTCATGACCACCGGGACGGACCGTGCGGTGCGCGGCATCGCCAACACGTCGGCGCACTCGCCAAGGGTCACCCGGCGCTGAGCAGAGGCACCAGACAGCGGCGGGCGAAGACCCGCACCTGCTCGTCGTCGTCGAGTTCGAAGCAGCTCACCGGGTTGAGGAGGAAGGAGACGGTGATCCGCACCATGAGTTCGGCGATCGGTGTCGGATCCGTCTCCGGCCTGCCTTCGGCGCGCTGGGCGTGGCGGAGGCGGTCGGCCAGATACTCACGCATCGCGAGGAAGGCGGGGCCGCTCTCCAGCGTGAGGAAGGGCAGCATGATCTCCGGCTCCAGCCTCAGCAGCCCTCCCACCAGGGGGTGTTCACGAATGTGCTTGAGGACGGCGACGAAGCCGGCGACGAGCCGGTCCTCGATGGTCGGCAGCGCGGCCACCGCCTCGTCCACGTCCTCGACGAATCTTCGGTACTCCCGCAGCAGGCAGGCGGACACCAGGCTGTCCTTGTTGCCGATCCGGCGGTACACGGTGACGCGCGAGACCTTGGCGCGCTTGGCGACGTCGTCGACGGTCGAGCGGCGCAGCCCGAAGGTCATGAACTGTTCGCGGGCCGCGTCCAGGATCTGTTCGTTCAGCGCGTCGGAGGGAGGTGTCCCGACGAGCGCGCCGGCCAGCAGTGCCTCGTTCGTACCCGGTGCCGTCATGGCCCTTCTCCCGTCCGTCGTCACCACTCAACCACATCGACGATGCAACAGTGATACCCATGACGTCCCTTTGTAACGTGATGATGGGTGGCTACGGCTACGCGAGCGGGCTACGGCCTCCGAGGGCAACCGGCCGGGCGCCCCCGCTCCTGGGTGCCGTACCGCCCGAGGGCGCGCCCCGTGGCGCCCTCACCCGAAGTCGTACACCGTCACCTCGATGCCCCGGCTCACCAGCCGCTCGGCGACGAGAGGTTCCACCCGTGACCAGGTGCCGCCCGCCAGTCCGCATCCGATCCTCGGCATGTGGACCGAGGCGCCCAGCTCCGCGGCCCGTACCGCCACCTTGCGCAGACCTTCGTCGATCGCCTCGTAGCGCACCGGAACGCCCTTGCTGCCGGTGCGTATCCCCCGCTGACCCACCACGTTCGCCACCCACGTGAAGCGGTCGACCTGGACGAACTGCACGGCTCCCAGCCCGAAGTCGTTGCCCGAGCGCTCCCGGTGCCAGCGTCGGTAGGCGGATTCCGGCTCCGGCCAGCGCCGGGACAGGGCGAGGACGAAGCCCTTTCCCCAGCCGCCCAGGTCGTTGCAGACGTGCGCGATCAGCTTGACGCCCTTGCCCCGGGGAGCGGTGGCGTCCCCCTGCACATACGTGATCCCCGACATGCCGCCACTGACAGCGGCCGTCCTCACATCCGTCCTCCGCGTACAGCGCGTCGAGAACGAGCAGGGCCACGAGGCAGGAACGCCCGTCGCCGTGGACGAAGACCTGTCCTGTCTGCCGGACTGGCGGGTCCGTTCCGGCGGTGGGACTGCGCTTCGATGCTGCCGGACGCTTTCACAACAGTGGTGAGACAGCAATACTGTTGCACCTGATCGCTGCACAGGCGGAAGCACGTACGTACGGATACCAGCACCGGCGGCAGCGGTGCGCCGGCAACGAGGAGTGGACATGGCGACCGGTACGGACGAACCGACGCTGACCGTCGACGAACTGGCGGCGCGCGCGGGCGTCACCGTGCGCACCGTGCGCTTCTACGGCACCAGAGGTCTGTTGCCGCCCCCGGTGATCGGCCCCCGGCGCGTCGGGCACTACGGGCAGGACCACCTCTCTCGGCTGGCCCTCATCGAGGAGCTCCAGCACCAGGGCATGACGCTGGCCGCCATCGAGCGCTACCTCCAGCAGCTGCCGCCCGACCTCAGCGCGCAGGATCTGGCCATCCACCGCGCCCTGGTGGCGTCATGGGCGCCGGACTCGGCCGAGAACATGGAGCGCGCCGAGCTGGAGCGGCGGGCGGGCCGGGCCCTCAGCGGGCAGGACGTCGAACGACTGGCGGCCATGGGGGTGCTGGAGCGCCCCGCGACGCCGGGTGGGCCGTTCCTGGTGGACCCGGGTCTGCTGCGGCTCGGGGTGGAGCTCCTGGACGTACCCATCGCGCACGAGACGATCCTGGCCGCGCGCACGGTCCTTCTGGAGCACACCCGTTCGGCCGCCCACGAGTTGACCCGGCTGTTCCGGGACGAGGTGTGGAACCCCTACCGGGAGCGGGAGTCGGACCCGGAACACGTGAAGGCGATGAAGTCGCTCTCGGCCCATATGCAGCCGATGGTGCTCCAGGCGCTGCTGACCGCCTTCCAGCGCTCGCTGAAAGAGGAGTTGCGGGCCGCGTTCAACGCCGGCGAGGAGCGGTGAACACGGCCCGCGGGTGCGCCGTCAGTCGTGGAAGGTCTCGCCCTTCTCCGCCTTCTCCAGCAGCAGCGCGGAGGGCAGGAAGCGGTCGCCGTAGCGCTCGGCGAGCTGCCGGGCGCGCGCCACGAAGCCGGGCAGGCCGCCCTCGTACCCGTTGATGTACTGGAGCACGCCACCGGTCCAGGCAGGGAAGCCGATGCCCATGATGGAGCCGATGTTCGCGTCGGCGACGGTCATCAGGACGTTCTCCTCCAGGCAGCGGACGCTGTCCAGTGCCTCGGAGAAGAGCATCCGCTCCTTCATGTCCTCGAAGGGCACGTCGGTGCCGGACTTCGTGAAGTGCTCGCGCAGGCCCGGCCAGAGCGCGCCCCGGCTGCCGTCCTCGCCGTACTCGTAGAAGCCCGCTCCCCCGCTGCGTCCGGGCCGTCCGAACTCGTCGACCATCCGGTCGATGACCCCGTCCGCGGGGTGCGTGGCCCAGCTGCCGCCCGCCTCCTCGACTGCGCGCCGGGTCTCGTCGCGGATCTTGCGCGGCAGGGTGAGCGTCAGCTCGTCCATGAGGGAGAGCACCTTGGCCGGGTAGCCGGCCTGTGCCGCCGCCTGTTCGACCGACGCGGGCTCGACGCCCTCGCCGACCATCGCGACGCCCTCGTTGATGAAGTGGCCGATGACGCGTGAGGTGAAGAAGCCGCGCGAGTCGTTGACGACGATCGGTGTCTTCTTGATCCTGCGCACCAGGTCGAAGGCGCGTGCCAGGGCCTCGTCCCCGGTCTTCTCGCCCTTGATGATCTCGACGAGCGGCATCTTGTCGACGGGCGAGAAGAAGTGCAGCCCGATGAAGTCCACCGGCCTGCTGACGCCTTCGGCGAGCACGGTGATGGGCAGCGTCGAGGTGTTGGAGCAGAGCAGGGCGTCGGGGTCGATGACGTCCTGGATCTCCTGGAACACCTTGTGCTTGAGCGCGGTGTCCTCGAAGACCGCCTCGATCACGGCGTCGCAGCCCGCGAGGTCGGCCGCGTCCCCGGTCGGGGTGATGCGGGCCAGCAGCTCGTCGCGCTTCGCCTCGGTCGTGCGGCCCCGGGAGAGCGCCTTGGCGAGGAGCTTCTCGCTGTACGCCTTGCCCTTGGCGGCCGCTTCCGTGGAGACGTCCTTGAGGACGACGTCGATGCCTGCGCGGGCGCAGGAGTAGGCGATGCCCGCCCCCATCATCCCGGCGCCGAGGACGGCGACCTTGCGGACCTGGCGCTCCTCGACGCCCGACGGACGGCTGGCTCCGGAGTTGACGGCCTGGAGGTCGAAGAAGAACGCCTGGATCATGTTCTTCGCGACCTGGCCGGTGACCAGCTCGGTGAAGTAGCGGGCCTCGATGGTCTGCGCGGTCTCGAAGTCGACCTGCGCCCCCTCGACCGCCGCGGCCATGATGTTGCGGGGCGCCGGCATGGGCGCGCCGGCGAGCTGCTTCTTCAGGTTGGCGGGGAAGGCGGGCAGGTTGGCCGCGAACGTCGGGTTGGACGGGGTGCCGCCGGGAATCCGGTAGCCCTTGACGTCCCAGGGCTGCTGCGACTCGGGGTTGGCGTCGATGAAGGCGCGGGCCTTGTCGAGCATCTCCTCGCGGGTGGCGGCGACCTCGTGGACGAGGCCGTTCTCCAGGGCCCGCCGCGGGGTGTACTGGGTGCCCTGGAGGAGGACCTTCAGCAGTGCGTCGGCGATGCCCATCAGCCGTACGGTGCGGGTGACTCCGCCGCCCGCGGGCAGCAGGCCGAGGGTGACCTCGGGCAGGCCGATACGGGATCCGGGTGCGTCCAGGGCGATGCGATGGTGCGCGGCGAGCGCGATCTCGTAGCCGCCGCCGAGCGCGGCGCCGTTGACGGCGGCCACGACCGGCTTGCCGAGGGTCTCGATACGGCGCAGGGACCTCTTGATGGCGGTGCCGGCGTCGAACGCCGCCTGGGCGTTCTCGGGACCGATCCTGATCATGTCCTTGAGGTCGCCGCCAGCGAAGAAGGTCTTCTTGGCGGAGGTGTAGATGATGCCCCGGATGGAGTCCTTCTCGGCCTCGGCGCGCTCGGCGACGGCCGCGATGGACTCCTTGAAGCCCTGGTTCATCGTGTTGGCGGACTGGTTGGGGTCGTCCAGTACGAGGGTGACGACGCCGGTCTCGTCCTGTTCCCAGCGGATGGTCGTGCTCTCGGTCATGTCGGTTCTACTCCGTAAGCGGTGAGGGCCGGGGGACGGTCAGAGACGCTCGATGACGGTGGCGACGCCCATGCCGCCTCCGACGCAGAGGGTGGCGAGGCCGTAGCGCTTGTCCTGACGCTCCAGTTCGTCGACGAGCGTGCCGAGGATCATCGCGCCGGTCGCGCCGAGCGGGTGGCCGAGGGCGATGGCGCCGCCGTTGACGTTGACCTTGTCGAGCGAGAGGCCCATGTCGCGGACGAAGCGCAGCACGACTCCGGCGAAGGCCTCGTTGATCTCGACGAGGTCGATGTCGTCGATGGTGAGCCCGGCCTTGGCCAGCGCCTTGCGGGTGGCGGGGGCGGGTCCGGTGAGCATGATGGTCGGCTCGGATCCGGAGACGGCCGCGGAGACGATCCGGGCGCGGGGGGTGAGTCCGTAGCGCTCGCCGGTCTCCCTGGAGCCGATCGCGACGAGAGCGGCGCCGTCGACGATCCCGGAGGAGTTGCCCGCGTGGTGGACGTGGTCGATCTTCTCGACCCAGTGGTACTTCTGGAGGACCACGGCGTCGAAGCCGCCCATCTCGCCGATCGTGGCGAACGAGGGCTTGAGGGAGGCGAGGGAGTCGGCGGTGGTGCCGGGGCGCATGTGCTCGTCGCGGTCGAGGACGAGCAGGCCGTTGCGGTCCCTGACCGGGACGACGGAACGGGCGAAGCGCTCCTCCTTCCAGGCGGTGGCGGCGCGTTCCTGGGAGAGGGCGGCGTAGTCGTCGACGTCCCGGCGCGAGAAGCCCTCGATGGTGGCGATGAGGTCGGCGCCGATGCCCTGCGGGGCGAAGCCGGTCTCGAAGCTGGTCATGGGGTCCATGGCCCAGGCTCCGCCGTCGGAGCCCATCGGCACACGCGACATGGATTCGACGCCGCCGGCTAGGACGAGGTCCTCCCAGCCCGAACGCACCTTCGCGGCGGCGAGGTTGACGGCTTCCAGGCCGGAGGCACAGAAGCGGTTCTCCTGTACGCCCGCGACGGAGTCCGGGAGCCCGGCGGCGATGGCGGCGATACGGGCGATGTCGGAGCCCTGGTCACCGAGCGGGCTGACCACGCCGAGGATGATGTCGTCGATGGCGGCGGGGTCGAGGTCCGGGAATCGGCCCTGGATCTCGTGGATGAGGCCGACGACGAGGTCGATCGGCTTGGTGCCGTGCAGGGCGCCGTTGGCCTTGCCTCGGCCGCGCGGGGTGCGGATCGCGTCGTAGACGAATGCTTCGGTACTCAAGGCAGCTGCCTTTCGGGTTCGGTGCTGGGCGGGGAGGTCAGGCGAGCAGCGAGCGGCCGATGATCTCTTTCATGATCTCGGTCGTCCCGCCGTAGATGGTCTGGATGCGGCCGTCGGTGAAGGCCCTGGCGACCTGGTATTCCGTCATGTAGCCGTATCCGCCGTGTAGTTGCAGGCAGCGGTCGGCCACCCGCTTCTGCAGTTCGGTGGCCCACCACTTGGCCATCGACGCGTGCACGGCGTCCAGCGTCCCCTCGGAGTGGTCGACGATGCACCGGTCGAGGAAGGCCCGGGTGACGGCGCACTCGGTGGCCATCTCGGCGATCTCGAAGCGGATGTGCTGGAGCTTGGAGAGCGGGCGCCCGAAGGCCTCGCGCTCCTTGACGTACCGGGTGGTGATCTCGAGGAGGTGTTCGGCGGCGGCGATCCCGGCGACCGCTATGCCCATCCGCTCCTGGGCCAGGTTGGTCATGAGGTGGACGAAGGCGCCGTCGCGTTCGCCGAGGAGGTTCTCCTTGGGGACGCGTACGTCGTTGAAGAACAGCTCCGCGGTGTCCTGGGATTTCTGCCCGATCTTGTCGAGGTTGCGGCCCCGCTCGAAGCCCTCGGCACCGCGCTCGACGACGAGCAGCGAGAGGCCCTTGGCCCCGCCCTCCGGTGAGGTCTTGGCGACGACGATCACCAGGTCGGCGAGGATGCCGTTGGAGATGAAGGTCTTCGAGCCGTTGAGGAGCCAGTGGTCGCCCCTGTCCTCGGCCGAGGTGCGGATGCCCTGGAGGTCGGAGCCCGCACCGGGTTCCGTCATGGCGATGGCGGTGATGGTCTCGCCGCTGCAGAAGCCGGGCAGCCAGCGCCGCTTCTGCTCCTCGGTGGCGAGGCCGGTGAGGTAGGGGCCGATGATGTCGTTGTGCAGCCCGAGCGCGAGCCCGGGCGTCCCGGCCCGGGTGAACTCCTCGGCGATCACGGCGCTGTAGCGGAAGTCGGCGTTGCCTCCGCCCCCGTACTCCTCGGGTACCGCAAGGCCGAGCAGCCCCTGCCGGCCGGCCGCGAGCCAGGCCTCGCGCGAGACGATGCCGTCCTTCTCCCACTGCTCGTAGTGCGGGAGGACCTCCTTGGACAGGAAGGTGCGGACGGTCTCGCGGAACGCGTCGTGCTCTTCGGTGAAGATCTGCCGCTGCACTTCAAGCCCCCTGGAGCCAGTTCTTGACGGTGGAGATCAGCCGCGCCGGCTCGGGGCCGACGGGCGTGACGTTGAGCATGGTGACCCCGGCCTCCCCGAAGGCCTCGATGCGGTCGCGTACGTACCCCTCGGGGCCGCAGAGCGTCATGAGCTCGCAGAATTCGTCCGGGACGGCGGCCTCCGCCTCCCTCTTCTTCCCGGACAGGTAGAGCTCCTGGATGGTGGCGGCCTCCTTCTCGTAGCCGTAGGCGAGGTCGTTGTAGAAGTTCCTGCCCCGCGCGCGCATGCCGCCGACGTACAGCGCGATCTGCGGGCGGGGGCGGGCGTGCGGGAGTACACGTTGAGGATCGCCGCGCCGATCTTCAGGTGTTCCGTGCGGGCGGCGAGGTACCCCATGACGGTCGGCGAGTCGAAGCCGCACGCCTCGGCGACCCAGACGGCGTCGAGGCCGGCGGACTCGAGTACGGCGACCTCGTCGCAGGCTGCGCGCGGATCGCCCGCGTAGTTCAGCGGCAGGGAGAGTTCCATCAGAGGGTCGTTTCCTTCCCGGTGGTCAGCAGGCCCGGCACGCCCCAGTCCGCGGCGACGGCCTCGGTGTCCGCTCCGGGCAGCGCGGGTGCGCTGCGCACGGAGACGGGTGTCGCGGAGAAGCGGGGTGCGGGGGCGGGCTGGGTGAGGCCGCCGTGCTCCACGTAGGTGGAGCGGGCGGCGAGGTGGGGGTGGCCCGGCGCCTCACGGAGCGAGAGGACGGGAGCCACACAGGCGTCCGTCCCCTCGAAGACCTCGGTCCACTCGGCGCGCGTACGGGTGCTGAACCGGTCGGCGACCAGGGCGCGCAGCTCTTCCCAGCGCCCGGAGTCGTTGCGGTCGGGTGCCTCGTCCCCCAGCCCGAGGAGCTCGGCGAACTCCTCGTAGAAGCGCGGTTCCAGGGCTCCGACCGCCATGTGCAGGCCGTCGGAGGTCTCGTAGGAGCCGTAGAAGGGGCAGCCGCCGTCGAGGAGGTTGGAGCCGCGCCGGTCCTGCCAGCTGCCGGCGGCCAGCATGCCGTGGATCATCGTGGCGAGGTGGGCCGCGCCGTCCACGATGGCCGCGTCGACGACCTGCCCACTCCCGCCGGGCGTACGGGCGTGCTGGAGGGCGGCGAGCACACCGACGACGAGGTAGAGCGAGCCGCCCGCGTAGTCGCCGACCAGGTTGGCCGGCACCGTGGGCGGTTCGCCGGCTCTGCCGATCATGGACAGGGTGCCGGTGAGGGCGATGTAGCCGATGTCGTGCCCCGCCCGTCCGGCCAGCGGCCCGTCCTGGCCCCAGCCGGTCATCCGTCCGTAGACGAGCCGCGGGTTGCGCTCCAGGCAGGCGTCGGGGCCCACGCCGAGGCGTTCGGCGACGCCGGGCCGGTAGCCCTCGATCAGGACGTCGGCACGCTCGACGAGGTCGAGCACCTGCCCGGCTCCGCTCTCGGCCTTCAGGTCGACGAGGACCGACCGCTTGTTGCGGTTGGTCAGGTCGAAGGCGGGATCGATACCGATCACCGGGCCTCCGGGCCGGTCGACGCGCACCACGTCGGCGCCGAGGTCGGCCAGGAGCATGGCGGCGAACGGCCCCGGGCCGATGCCGGCCAGTTCGACGACGCGCACTCCGGTCAGCGGGCCCTGCGACCCGTGTCCTGTCGTTGCCATCAAGCCCCCAGCAGTGTGACACAACTGATGTAACATCGATGATGCTAAGAACGGACCACGCTCCGCACAACCCTTTTGGCCGAGCAAGCGCTTAGCTCTTCCCCGGATCCTCTCGCACGGAGCCCCTCCCGGCCGCACAGCGCCACGAACGGCTCCGCTACCCTCTGCCTGCTACATCGGCGTCGGCCCCCGCGGAGGCACTCATGAACAGGCAGAACAGGGCAGAACGCCCTTATGACGTCGTCCTTTTCGGAGCCACCGGCTTTGTGGGGGCGCTCACGGCCGAATATCTCGCCGCACATGCCCCGGACGGCTGCCGCTGGGCCCTGGCCGGCCGCAGCCGCGGCAAGCTGGAACAACTGCGCGACCGCCTCGCCGTGGAGAACCCGCACTGCGCGGACCTGCCGCTGCTGACGGCCGACGCGGACGATGACGGCGCCCTGCGCGAGCTGGCCGGTTCCGCACACGTGGTGGCGTCGACGGTCGGACCGTACGTCTGGTACGGCGAGAAGCTGGTCGCCGCCTGCGCGGAGGCCGGGACCGACTACACCGACCTCACCGGGGAGGCGGAGTTCGTCGACCGGATGTATCTGGAGCACGACGGCCGGGCCCGCGAGACGGGTGCCCGCCTCGTGCACGCCTGCGGCTTCGACTCCGTACCGCACGACCTCGGCGCCTACTTCACCGTCCGGCAGCTCCCCGAGGGGGTCCCGCTGACCGTCGACGGCTACGTCCGTACCAACGCGGTCTTCTCCGGCGGTACGTTCGCCTCGGCGCTCACCGCGATGGGCCGCGGCCCGCAGATGATGCGGGCCGCGCGTGAACGGCGTCTGCACGAGCCGCGTCTGGTCGGCCGGCGGGCCCGCGCCCCGCAGGGGTCACCGCACTTCAGCCCGGTGACGGGCACCTGGGCGCTGCCGCTGCCGACTCTGGACCCGCGCGTCGTGGAACGGTCCGCGCGCGGGTTGGAGCGCTACGGCCCCGACTTCCGCTACCGGCACTTCGCCTCGGTGAAGCGCCTCCCCATGGCACTTGGCGGCTCGGCGGCGACGGCCCTGCTGGTGGGGGCCGCCCAGATTCCCGCCGCGCGGGAGTGGCTGTCGGCGCGGGTCGCACCGGGCACGGGGCCCGGCGAGGAGCGCAGGAAGCGGAGCTGGTTCACGGTCCGCTTCGTCGGGGAGGGTGGCGGCCGGAGGGTCTGCACGGAGGTGTCGGGCGGTGACCCCGGCTACGACGAGACGGCGAAGATGCTCGCCGAGGCGGCCCTGGCGCTCGCTCTCGACGACCTGCCGGCGACATCGGGCCAGGTCACGACGGCCGTGGCGATGGGCGACGCACTGCTGGAGCGTCTGACGGCGGCCGGTCTGCGTTTCCGGGTCGCGGCGGTGCGCTGAACCCGGGAGGTGGGCCGCACCACCCGGTCAGGCCATCCAGGACGCCAGCGTGACGACCATGGACACGGTCCAGGCGGCTCCTGCGAGGACACCCAGGGTCATGCCGACGGCGACGCCGCGCTGGGAGAGACGTATGGTTCCGGTGCTCATCTGAGGAGTGTGGTGGTCGATCATGTGTACCAGCCTGCCCTCGATGTTCGACGAGGAACATCCGTACATGTACTCAGTTGGCAACAGATCACCGAGAGGGCCCGGTCAGCCGGCCGCTTCGCGGAGAGCGGACCGGCACAGGGCATCGGCCCTGCGTGTGGTCTCGGGCTGACGGAAGCCGCGGGTCAGTGCGAGGGTGTGGGCGCACGCGTTGTCCAGGCCGGTCCTGTGACCGACGGAGACGAAGACGGGTTTGGTTGCGTCCCGCGTGCGCAGGGCCCGCCCCACTTCCTCGTCACCGTCCATGAGCGGGGTGAAGTCACCTCGCCGGGGCCCGGGTTGCTCGTAGCGGAAGGTGAAAGGGTTCTTCGCCACGCCGATGACGGGCAGGCCGGTGAGCACGCCGAGATGGCTGGCGAGGCCGAACCTGCGCGGGTGGGCCCGGCCGTAGCCGTCGCAGACGACGAGCCCCGGGTCCACCGGCAGGCGCTCGAGCGCGGCCAGGACGGCCGGGATCTCCCGGAAGGCGAGCAGCCCGGGCACATACGGAAACGTCACGCGGCCGTCGGCGGTGGACTCGGCCACCACCTCCAGGGTCGCCGCGTCCAGGACGACGGCCGCCGCCACGACGAGGTCCCGCTCGTCGTCGTAGGCGACGTCGACGCCGGTGACCCGGCCGGTCCCGGGCGGCGGCCCCGGCTCGTCCAGCACCACCCGTGCGCGCAACGCGTCCTGGACGGCGCGGGCTTCGGCCTCGTCGGCGGGCATCCGGAAAGTCGTCATGACGGGCCAGTCTAGGCAGCCCGGTAGCCTGGCGATCATGTTCGTACTCGAGTTGACCTACACCGCACCGGTCGAGCGCGTCGACGCCCTGATGACGGAGCACATCGCCTGGCTGGACGCGCAGTACGCTGCCGGGGTCTTCATCGCCTCCGGACGCAAGAACCCCCGCGACGGCGGGGTGATCCTGGCCGTGGGCGCGGACCGTGCCGGGATCGAGAGGATCGCGGCCTCCGACCCCTTCGCGGTGCACGAGGTGTGCGCCTACCGGATCACGGAGTTCCTTGCGACGAAGACCTCGGACGCGCTTGCACCGTACCGGCAGCAACTGCCCGGCTAGAGCGTGCCCTTCGGGCCGTGGGCCTCGTCCATCACGCTCGTCGCCGGGTCGGTGGTCCACGGCCAGGCGGCGGGGCGACCGGCCTCGATGAGACCGACCATCCTGAACGCGGCGTCCGTGAGGCCGCCGAAGGTGTGCCGGTGGGGGCCCGTGGGGCCATGGGCGGGACGGTATCCCGCCAGGTTCCAGGTGTAGACGGGGGTGCCGGCCGGCACCGGGTCCGCAGGCCCGACCGGGCCGTGGGGCGCGGCCTGCTCGTCGGTGACGATCAGGACCCGGTCGTGTCCGTCGAAGTGCCTGCGCACCGCTTGAGCGGTCTGGGTGCCCCCGAGACCGTGGAACCGTTTCAGCACGTCGAGCACCGGTTCCCCCGCCCGGAACGGCACCACCGCGCTGGACCAGCCGAACTCCACCAGGTCCGCGTGCTCGGCTCGCAGCGCCAGCGCGGCACCGAACACGGCGGCCGCGTCCGCCCGGGTCAGTTCGGAGCGCTCGGAGACGGTGTCCCAGAACATGGAGTCGGACCGGTCCACCAGGACCAGTGTCCGGCCGGGCAGGGTGGGTACGCCGGCCAGCGAGTGGCCCAGTGCCCGTTCCAGCGGGGCCGCCCAGCGCGGTGACGGGGCGTGCCGGTGGGCGGAAAGGTAGCGGAAGGGCAACTGCCGGGACCTGGCGACGCCGGTGGCGTCCGAGATCCGTGTGGCGACCCTGGCCGCCACATCGTCCGGGACACCCGCCTCGTCGAAGTTCCGCAGGTTCCGCAGGAGCGCCATGGGTGCCATCGAGGGAATCACGGCCTCCCAGACGGCGGCGTCCATCGGCCCCTGGAGCCAGCCCGCCGTAGCTTCCCACGTCATGCCCCCCTCGGCCAGGCGCTCGGCACCCCCCGGTCCGGTGGCCACGCCCCGCCGCTCGCCGACCGGCAGCTCCATGAGTGCGCGGTGCGCGGTCAGCATCCGGTCGGAGGCCGGCGGGACCGCCCGCTCCGCGTGATGGCGGCGGTCAAGGGCATGCCGGAACAGCGCGCCCTGCCACGGCTTGTCCGGGTCGGGGGAAGCATGCACCAGGTTGAGCACGTCACCGAAGCGGAACTCCTTGGACGCGGTGTCGTACTTCAGCAGCGACCGGGAGGAGTACAGCCGGCGCACGGCGTCGGCGATGCCCCGCTTCACGGGCTGCGGCACGTTCCGACCGTATGCCGAGGTCCAGTGGGCCAGCAGCTCTCCGGGTTCGTCGGCGCGCTGGAGCACCGAGGCGATCACTGACCGGTTGGACGGGCCTTCCGACGTCCCGGCCTCGAGCCGGGCCCGGACGTACGCGGCGGCGCCCACCAGGGACGCCGTGCGCATGGTGCCCTCGCTCCGGAGCCAGCGCAGCAGGCCGGCCGTCCATGCGGGGTCCTCGACGGCGAGCCGGCCCACGAGGCGGGCGTACCGGTCGTCGCGCTCCTGGCCGCTCTCGTAGAAGGTCTGCTGGGAGACGAAGTTGCCGACGGCCAGCAGGAAGAGCTCCTCCCGGGGCTCCCGGACGAAGGCCGGGCCGCCTTCGTGGGTGCGGAGCGCTTGCCCGGCAGGGCAGCGAAGACGCAACCCCGGGTCCGCCGGGGTTCGGGCGGCCGCCGAGACATGCGGGGCCACGAGCATCTCGGTCCAGATCTTGGAGACGCGCTGGGTGTGACGAGGCAGTGAATCCCCCCGGATTCGAGGAACGGACCACCCGCGGCCGCGTGTGCGACGGGGACGGTGCGGGAAACGGCCGCGCCACCCGAGATCAACAAGAGGGCCGCGGCGTCACTTGGTTCGAAGGAAGTAGCCGCAGCCGGGCGCATCGGGGGGCGCGGTCGCGCAGCCACCCTAGGCGTGCCGCCGGACAGCGCACCACTGATTTTGACGCCCGCCCTGTGCGTCACCGTGGACCGCGGTCCAGCGGTGCGCCGCGCGAATCGGGGCAGTCGACGGGAGGAGGGGTGAGGGGCGGTGACGCAGCTCACCCCGCCCGACAGTGCACGGATGGAGGCGTTCCGTCGTCTACTCCAATGCCGGGAACCGTCGTCAGAGGCGAGAGGGAGCAGGTCTTGTCCAGCGTTATCGAGCAGTCCGTACAGGCCCGTATGGTCGCGTCCGCGCCGCGTATGGAGACTCTGCCTGCCACTCTGCACTACGACCGCGGGGACCCCTTCGCCGTCCGCATGGCGTTCCCCGCGCCGGCGACCCTCGAAGGCACCGAGGTCGCGTGGGAGTTCTCCCGTGAGCTGCTCGCGGCGGGCGTGGACGCGCCGGCCGGTGTCGGCGACGTCCGGGTGCGGCCGTTCGGGTACGACCGTACGGTGCTGGAGTTCCACGCCGTCGAGGGCATCGCGATGGTGCACGTCCGGACGTCCGAGCTGCGCCGCTTCCTGAAGCGGGCGCAGGAGCTGGTCCCGGTGGGGGACGAGTACCGCTTCATGGATCTCGACGGCGATCTGACCGACCTGCTGGGCGGGCCCGCCTGAGCGGCTCCCCCGAGAGATTCCCGCCGAGCCGGCCCTTGCTCCGCACAAGGCATCCTGGCCATGCCGCCCCCGGGAGAGCGGGGCCGCCCGAAATCGGTTGCGTCCCGCGGGGCTCGCCCCTAGCGTCTTCGGTGTCCTCGTCGTCGTCGGATCGGAGAAGGACGTTGCTCCACATCTGAGGTGTCCGCCCACCGTGCCACGTGCCTCGACGCACGTGTGCCCCTGCGCGGCCCACCCCGATGTCCGAGCCGTTCTCCGTGATTTCCCCGACACAGCCGGGAGGCCCCCGTGCCCTCATCAACGACGCATGTCCTCTGCTCCTCCCTCTCGTTCGCCTGGCAGGACGGGAGCACGGTCTTCGACGGCTTCCAGCTGGCCGTCGGGCCCGGCCGGACCGGACTCATCGGCCTCAACGGCTGTGGGAAATCAACACTGTTGCGGCTGATCGCCGGTGAACTCGCCCCGACCGCCGGACACATCGAAACGGACGGGGACATCGGCTACCTCCCCCAGGACCTCGTCCTGGACACCGCTCTGCGGGTGGACGAGGTCCTGGGGGTGGCGAGCGCGCGGGCGGCGCTCCTCGCCATCGAGGCGGGCGACGCCGGCGAGGAGCACTTCGCCGTGGTCGGGGACGACTGGGACGTCGAGGAACGAGCCCGCGCCGTACTCGGCCGACTGGGCCTGGCCGATGTCGGTCTCGACCGCACCATCGGCGAGCTGTCCGGCGGCGAGTGCGTGCTGCTGCGCCTGGCGGCACTGCTGCTGGCACGTCCGTCCGTCCTGCTTCTGGACGAACCGACCAACAACCTCGACGTGTACGCCCGCGAACGGCTGTACGAGGCGGTGGACGCCTGGACGGGCGTGCTGGTCGTGGTCAGCCACGACCGGGAGATGCTTGAGCGGGTGGACCGGATCGCGGATCTCCGCGAAGGTGCGGTCACCTGGTACGGCGGCAGCCTGTCGGCGTACGAGGAGGCGCTTGCCGTGGAGCAGGAGGCGGCGGGACGGATGGTGCGGGTCGCGGAGGCCGACGTACGGCGGCAGAAGCGCGAACTCGCCGAGGCACACGTCAAACTGGCCCGGCGGAAGCGGTACGGGCAGAAGATGTGGGACACCAAGCGCGAGCCGAAGGCCGTGATGAACCTGCGCAAGCGGACCGCCCAGGAGTCGGCCGGCAAGCACCGCATCATGCACACGGAGCGACTGGCGGACGCGGAGGAGCGTCTCGACGAGGCGGTCGGGGCTGTGCGGGACGACGAGGTGATCCGGATCGAACTGCCGCACACCCGGGTACATCCGGGCCGCGGCGTGCTGGTGCTCCGCGATCTCGAACTCGCCCACGGGCCACGGGTGCGGGGCGAGTGGGACCTGCGCGGCCCCGAACGGATCGCACTGGTCGGCCGCAACGGCGCGGGGAAGACGACGCTTCTGCGCACGATCGCGGGTGAGCTGGATCCGGTGTCGGGCGAGGCTGCCGCACAGGTGCCGGTGGGTTTCCTGCCGCAGCGTCTCGACGTCCTCGACGGCGGGCTCTCCCTGGTGGACAACGTGGCACGCGTCGCACCCGGCGCCACGGGCAACGCCATCCGGGCGAGACTGGCGCACTTCCTGTTCAAGGGCGGGCGTGCGGACCGGCCGGCCGACGCCCTCTCGGGCGGTGAGCGCTTCCGGGCCACACTGGCGGCGCTGCTGCTCGCCGAACCCGCTCCCCGGCTGCTGATGCTGGACGAGCCGACGAACAGTCTCGATCTGTCCGGCGTGCGCCGCCTGACCTCGGCGCTGGAGGCGTTCGAGGGAGCGCTCATCGTGGCCAGCCACGACATGCCGTTCCTGAAGTCGCTGGGAGTCACCCGCTGGCTGCTGCTGGACGAGGACGGGCTGCGGGACATCGCCCCTGGCGAATTGCCGGGAATCAGCGCCGCAGACGCCTGACTTGCCCCCTGTATGCACCTATGAACTGCGTGGATGACAGCGGGTGAGCAGGCGCCTCGAGGGCCGGGCTTGGCTATGGCCTTACCGCCGCCTTAACCTACGGTCACGTAACCTACGAAGCCGTAGGTATTTTCTCCCGTCCCCAGGAGCCCCCGTGACGATCACCTCTCCCCATATCGGCAGTTCGAAGGCGTGGACAGACGCCCAGCTGCTGTACGCACTGGAGGAGGTGGTGGAGAAGGAACTCAACCGCCATCTCAAGGTCGCCAAGGACTGGATGCCCCACGAGTACGTACCGTTCACCGACGGCCGGAACTTCCCCGGTGTCTTCGAGGACGGCGAGGCGTGGGAGACCAGCCAGTCCAAGGTCACCGACATCGGGCGCATCGCCCTCGTCGTGAACCTGCTGACCGAGGACAACCTCCCCAGCTACCACCACGAGATCGCCTCGCTCTTCGGCCGCGACGGCGCCTGGGGCACCTGGGTGCACCGCTGGACCGCGGAGGAGGGCAGGCACGGCATTGTCATGCGCGACTACCTGCTCACCTCGCGAGCCGTGGACCCGGACAAGCTGGAGCAGTTCCGCATGGCGCACATGGCGGAGGGCTTCGAGTCCGACAACCGCCACTCCATGCTGCACTCCGTGGCGTACGTCGCCTTCCAGGAGCTCGCGACCCGCGTCTCGCACCGCAACACCGGCCACCAGTCCGGCGACCCGGTGTGCGACCGGATGCTGGCCCGGATCGCGACCGACGAGAACCTGCACATGGTCTTCTACCGCAACCTGCTGGGCGCGGCGTTCGAGCTGGCTCCGGACCTCACCATGCAGTCCGTCCGCGACGTCGTCGTCGACTTCCGGATGCCCGGCCACGGCATGCCCGGCTTCGAGCGGGCGGCCGCGCAGATGGCGATCGGCGAGATCTACAACATGCGCATCCACCACGACGACGTGATCCAGCCCGTCCTGCGCTACCTGAAGGTCCTCGACATCGACGGCCTCGGCCCGGAGGGCCTCAAGGCACAGGAGGAGCTCGGGCTGTACATGAGCGGCCTGGACAGCGAGGCGTCGAAGTTCGACGAGAAGCTGGCGGCCCGCAAGGCCCGCCTGGCGGCCCGGGCCAACCAGGGCTGACCCGCCGGAGAGCCCGCCCGGCGGTCTCGGGATCCGCTCCCCGCCCCCGCCGGACAGCGGCGGCGCACGCGTCTCGCGTGCGCCGCCGCTTCTCGCTCGGGCTGCCCCCGCAGCTTCACGGAAAGTACTCTGTGCCGGGTGAAACCTGTGACGCGTCTCGTTCTTTTCGGTGCACCCATCGCCATCGCCGCCTCGATCCTGTTCAACGGCGGCGGCTCGGAGCCGCCCACGGTGACCCCGCAGGCGGCCGGCCCCGGGGAAACCGGCACGGCGGAGCCGGAAGCGGCCGAACAGGTGGACGAGCGCTCCGAGGAGATCGACGCACTGCCGCCCGGTCTAGCTGCTCCGGCGATGAAGGAGACCGCGTCACGGCTGGTGGCCAGCGCCGAGGCGTCCACCCTGGACTGGCGCAGCCAGTACGGAGCGATCGAGGACATCGGCGACGGCACCGGCTACACCGCCGGCATAATCGGCTTCTGTTCCGGTACGAACGACATGCTGCAACTGGTCGAGGACTACACCGATCGGCACCCGGACAATCCGCTCGCCCCGTTCCTCCCCGCTCTGCGGGCGGTGGACGGTACCGACTCGCACGAGGGCCTGGATCCCGGCTTCACCGACGCCTGGCGCCGGGCCGCCGAGGAACCGGCCTTCCGGGAGGCCCAGGAAACGACGCGCGACAGGCTGTACTTCGAGCCCGCGGTCAGGCTGGCGAAGATGGACGGCCTCGGCACCCTGGGGCAGTTCGTCTACTACGACGCGATGGTCCTGCACGGGCCAGGTGTCGGGGCGGACGGCTTCTACGGCATCCGCGACGCCGCGATGGCGTCGGCGGACACGGCCGCGGAGGGCGGCGACGAGACCGCGTATCTGGACGCATTCCTCGACGAGAGCCGGTCGGCGATCAGGGCCCGTAAGGTGCAGCGGGACACGACCCGGATCGACACGGCGCAGCGGGTGTTCCTGCGCGAGGGCAATCTCGGGCTGGACAAGCCGCTGGTGTGGCAGATGTACGGCGAGACCTTCCGGATCGCCTGACGGGATCTCCTGACGGGACGGCCTGACGGGGCCCGCAGTGCGCGGGCCTCGCCCGGAGCGGCGCTCAGCGCCGGCCGGACCGGCTTCTGCGCAGTCGTTCCCGCTCCTTCTCGGACATCCCGCCCCAGACGCCGAAGCGCTCGTCGTGGGTGAGTGCGTACTCCAGGCAGGCCACTCTGCCCTCGCAGGCGTTGCACAGCTGTTTGGCCTCCCGGGTCGAGCTGCCCGGCGCCGGGAAGAAGAAATCGGGCCCGGCCTGCGCGCACAACGCGGTCTCCCGCCATAGGAGCTCTTCGGTCATGGTGTTGATCGGCATGGGGCACATGGTGCCCGGTCGCGATAAACAAGTGATCAACGACCGTTCAACGACCGGGCCGGCCGCGGATCCCCCGCTCCCGGCCGCGCTGTCCGGCCGCTCAGTCCAGCGGCATCGGCACGGGCTTGATCACGGCGAACGCCGCACCCGCGGGGTCGGCGAAGTGGGCGATCCGGCCGACCTCGGGCACGTCCGCGGCGGCCGTGGTCACCCGGCCGCCGAGCCGCTCCACACCGGCGACCACCGCGTCGGTGTCGTCCACGGCGAAGTACGGCAGCCAGTGCGGCCCCGCACCGGTCTGGCCGGGCACCGCGTCGAGGTGCTGGAGCCCTCCGAAGGAGGCCTCGGCACCGTCACTTCCGGCGGGCCGGATCATCGTGTAGGGCTCGCCGGGAAACGCCATGACGTCGGTCTTCCACCCGAAGACGGTGTGGAAGAACGCGGCCGCCGCGGGAACGTCCGGCGTGTACAGCTCGGACCAGATCAGCGCGCCGTTTTCCATGATCATCCCGAGGCCGGGGTTGGTCCCGGGCTGCCAGACGCCGAAGTACGCGCCGAGACTGTCCGTGAAGCCGCCCATGCGCCCGTAGTCGAGCACGTCGACCGGGGGGAACGCGGCGGTACCTCCGGCCTGCTCGACCGTCCGTGCGGTGGCGTCCGCGTCGGGGGTCTGGAAGTAGACCGACCAGGCGGGCTGCCCCTGGTCCTCGGGCACGGTCATGACCCCCGCGACCGTCCTGCCCCGAAGCTGGTACATCCCGTAGCCACCGGTCTCCGGGCCGCCGGGCACCAGGTCCCAGCCGAAGAGGCCGCCGTAGAAGGCCGTGGCCGCCTCGATGTCGGGGGTGCCGAGGTCGATCCAGTTGGGGGCGCCGGTGACGAAGGCCGGGTCGAGCATGGTGTGCTCCTTCAGCGAGTCCCGTGGTCCCGCTCGTCTTGTCGGAGATGGATGCCGCTCGTCTCCGAGTCTTGCACCAGGCACCGACAACCGCAGTTCGCACCGGCCCGCCGGCCGCGGCCTCAGTGCTCGTGCGCGTCCGCCGTACCCGCCGCGTGGTGCGGCGGGTCGTATCCCGGCACCGTGCCGTCCGCCTTGGCGACGAGCAGCAGACCGGCCATCCCCATGTCGGAGTGGCTCTGGACGTGGCAGTGATACATCCATGCGCCGGCCCCCACGTGCTCGCCCGCGATGATCTGGAAGCCGAAGGAGTCGGCGGGTCCGCAGATCTTCGTGTCGACCACACGACTGGGGTCGTCCGGGCCGGTGAGCAGCCCGGTCCTGTTGTCCGCCCAGCGATGCCCGTGGATGTGGAACGTGTGGTAGTACTCGCCGTGCGTGATCATCACGATCTCGACCCGGTCGCCCACCGTGGCCTCGAAGTCGGGGCTCTCGTGGGCGGCCTTGTTGTTGATCGTCATGTCGTTGAAGACGATCGTGATCGTCTTGTCCGGCAGGACATCCCCCTTGCGGCGTACGACGAGTGGCCCGTACAGGCCCTTGCGGATGCCGCCCGTGCCGTGGTCCGTGCCCACGACGTGGTCGTGATAGTGCCAGTAACCGGCGCTGCCCGCCCGCCAGGTGCCGTCCGTACGGCGGCCGGGGACGTGGGTGCGCCAGGTGTACGTGCGGGTGCCGCCGGGCTCGACGTGACTGCGGTTCATCCGGGTGCCGTCGCTGGCGATGTCGTAGTCGACGCCGTGGACATGGAGGCTGGCGTCGACGTCCGTGGTGTTCTCGAACTCGATGTGCAGCGTGTCGCCCTCGGTGATCTCGATGAGCGGCCCGGGGATCGACGCCTCGCCCTTCTCGAAGCCGTATCCGAGCTGACCGTCCGCCAGCTTCTCGGCGTACAGCTTGAGGTGGCGGACGACCCCGCCCGCCGGGGCGGTCTTCGCCGGGTTCTCCGCGGAGGTGGCCTGCACCGCGCCGAGTGACATCGATGTCACTCCAGTGGCCGCCACCACACCGCCGCCCACCAGCATCCGGCGGTTGAAGGTCCTTCGGTCCATGTCGAACTCCCCACTGCGAGAAGGAAACTGGCGCGCTGCTCCCCTGGACGGCCCACACGGTAGCCGGGGGCCGTTGGTTTATCCACGCTCAGGACAAAGTTCGTTCGATTGCTGCCGTACCTATTGGCGGGCCACGAAAAGAGGTCTAGCTTCGTGCGCTGTCGCAGCGACCACAGAGGCGCGGTGACGAGGAAGTGACCAGAGAAGTGACCAAGAGGGGTGGGTGACCACATGCAGCGCACACCACATCACAGGTCCAGATCGCGCCGCGGCATCGCGGCGGCCGTGGCGGCAGGTGCCCTGACCGCGTCCCTGCTCGGCGGCAACGCGGCCACTGCCAGCCCCTATCCGGACCCCGGACTCGAGGAACGGATTGCGACAACGTTGTCCCTTCCCACGCCACCGGGCGGGGCCGACGTCAGGGTGCTGGTGTTCCACGCCTCGGCGGGCGATGAGCCCCCGACCGTGGACGCGGGTATCGCGGCCATCGAGAAGATCGGGCTCAGCGGCCCCGAGGCCGGGCGCTTCAAGACCGTCGCCACCGACGACGCGGCGGTCTTCACCAACGGCAGGAAGCTCGGCAGGTTCAACGCGGTCGTCTTCCTGACCGGCGGCGGCGACGTGCTCGACCCTGAGCAGGAGGCCGGCCTGGAGGCGTACATGGAGGCCGGCGGCGGCTTCCTCGGCATCCATGACGCGGCGCGCACCGAACCGTACTCCGACTGGTTCACCGGCCTGGTCGGCGCACGTCCCGCGGCGGACAGCCCGACGGCGGTCCAGCGCGCCACCGTGGAGATCGGCGACCGGCAGCACCCGGCGACGAAGAACCTCCCGCTGGAGTGGAAGCGTCCGGACAAGTGGCTGGACTGGAAGGAGAACCCGTCCGGTGACGTGCACACCGTGGCCCGTGTCCGCGAGCTGACGTACACCCCGGGCAAGAGCGCCAACGGCTGGGACCACCCGGTCTCCTGGTGCCGTGACTACGACGGCGGCCGCTCCTTCTACACCGGCATGGGCGGCACGGCCGCGAGCTTCGCCGAGACTGACTTCCGGGATCATCTGCGCGGCGCGCTGGCCTGGACGAGCCGGATCTCGCAGGCCGACTGCAAGGCCACGATCGACTCCAACTACACGGCGGAGAGGCTCACGCAGCCCAATCAGCCGGGACAGAACGACCAGATCGGCGAACCGCACGGTCTGGTGACCGCGAAGGACGGGCGGGTCTTCTACATCGGACGCGGCGGCGCCGACAGCAGCGCGCCGGTGGTCACGGACTGGAGCAATCCGGACATCGGCAAGGGCAATGGCGAGATCCACGTCTACGACCCCGCCACCAAGAAGGTCTCCCTCGCCGGCAAGCTGAGCGTCTTCGGCAACAAGGGCGGCGGCGACGAGCTGGTCAAGGTGGAAGAGGGCCTGCTCGGGATCGAGCTGGACCCGGACTTCGCCACCAACGGCTGGGTGTACCTGCACTACACCCCGCACGCGAAGATCGACCGCGACAAGCGGATGGCGGTCCGGCAGGTCTCGCGCTTCACCTTCGACCGCACCACGAACAAGCTGGACCTGGCGTCCGAGAAGGTGCTGCTGAACTGGCCGGTCCAGATCCACAGCTGCTGCCACGCGGGCGGCGGCATGGCCTGGGACTCGAAGGGCAACCTCTACGTCGCCACGGGTGACAACAACTCCTCGGGCTTCAGCGACGGTTACTCGGGCAACAACCCGCAGCCGAACTACAAGGGTGTCTCCTTCGCCGACGCCCGCCGCACGGCGGGCAATACCAACAACCTCAACGGCAAGATCCTGCGGATCCACCCGGAGGACGACGGCACGTACACCCTGCCCGAGGGCAACCTCTTCACCGGCGAGGAGCCGGACGAGGGAGGCGGCAAGACCCGCGGCGAGATCTACGTGATGGGTGTCCGCAACCCGACGCGCATCTCCGTCGACACGTCGACCGACACGCTGTACGCGGGCTGGGTGGGCCCCGACGCGGGCGCGCCGAGCACGACCTGGGGTCCGGCGAAGTACGACACGTTCGCCGCGATCACCAAGGCGGGCAACCACGGCTGGCCGTACTGCATGGGCAACAAGCAGCCCTACCGGGACCGCAACCTGCCCGACCCGTCCAAGCCGCTGGGCTGGTACGACTGCAACGCCCCGAAGAACGAGTCGCCGAACAACGACGGCCTGGTGAAGCTGCCGCCCGTGACCGGCAACACCATCTGGTACTCGCCGCAGGGCGGCGGCGTGGACTACCCGCGTGACGCGAGCGGCATCCCCAGCTACGAGGTGGAGGACCAGAAGCAGCTCCTGCCCTGGCTCAAGGGCGGCGGCCAGGCCACGATGAACGGCCCGGTCTACCGCTACGACGCGGCGAGCACGAGCGGGGCCAAGTGGCCTTCGTACTGGGACGGCAAGTGGTTCGTCGGTGACTTCTACGACGACACCCAGCCGCGTCACGCCGTGCTGACCGACCCGAAGACGGTCGGCAAGGGCGGCCTGCCGACGCACGCCGAGTCCCTGAAGAAGATCGTCCCGGTAGGTGCGAACGGCATCCGCAACCTCATGGACTGGAAGTTCGCCCCTGACGGTTCCCTCTACGTCCTGGACTACGGGCGCGGCTTCTTCACCTCCGACTCCAAGTCCGCGCTGTGGCGCGTGACGTACAAGGGCGGCGGTCCGACCCCGGCCGCCGCAGACCTGGCCAGGAAGGCGGCAGCGCAGTGAGACACCCTTCGCTCCTCGCGCGAAAGCGGTATGGCCCCGCCCGGTGGTGGGTGGCCCTGCTCGGTTCGTTCCTGATGGTCCTCGGGCTGGCGTCGACCGCCGCGTACGGCCGCGACGACGACCGGGCGACGGCGGCTGCCGACCAGGTCCTCACCTGGACCGCCGGCGACCCCATCGACCACTACCTGTCGGCTCCCAGGACCGCGGTGGCCGGCCCCGCGACGATCGTCTTCGAGAACAGCGCGGCCACCGGCAACACCACGGGAATGCCGCACACGCTGACCTTCAGCGTCTCGGACGTGGAGTTCAACAACGACGTCCCGCTGAACATCCTTGCCAACCCCAGTGACAGCGAGGGCGGCAAGCACAGCGTCGAGGTCACCCTCTCGCCGGGCCGGTACTTCTACCACTGCACGATCCCCGGCCACGGCTCGATGCAGGGCATCCTCACGGTGACCGAGGACGGCGGCGGCGGTGAGGACACCACCGCTCCAGAGACCTCGGCGACGGTGGACGGCGACAGGAACGCCGACGGCGCGTACATCGGCCAGGCCACCGTCACCGTGGCGGCCACCGACGCGGGATCGGGCGTCGACACCGTCGAGTACGCGATCGGCGCCGACGGCGCCTGGCAGCCGTACACCGCGCCCGTCGTGGTGAACGAGGTCGGGACGCACACCGTCCGCTACCGCGCCACCGACAAGTCCGGCAACGCGGCAGCGGAGAAGAAGGCCGACTTCGCCGTAGCCGCGCCCCCGACCGACGACGAGACGCCGCCGGAGACCTCGGCGACCGTGTCGGGCGAGAAGGACGACGCGGGCGCCTACCTCGGCATGGCCACGGTCACCGTGACCGCGTCCGACACCGGGTCGGGAGTCAACACCATCGAGTACGCGACCGGGGCGGACGGCGCCTGGCAGCCGTACACCGCACCCGTGATGGTGCATGAGGCGGGGACACACACCGTCCGCTACCGCGCCACCGACAAGTCGGGCAACGCCGCCGCGGAGAAGTCCGTCGACTTCACCGTCGTCGAACCGCCGTCGCAGGACCGGAGCCCGCCGGAGACCTCGGTGGTGGTGGCGGGCGACAAGAACTCGGACGGCGCGTTCATCACCAGCGCCAAGGCCACGGTCACCGCGACCGACGCGGACTCGGGTGTGGACAAGGTCGAGTACTCCCTCGACGGCGGCCCGTACCTGGCCTACTCCTCCCCCGTCATCGTCGACCGCGTCGGCTACCACACCTTCGCCCACCGTGCGACGGACAAGTCGGGCAACACCTCCGAGGCGAAGCATGCCTCGTTCACCGTCGCGCGGAGCGGCGGTGTCCCGGCCCCCAACTGCCCGGAGTTCGACGAACGGCTGACCGTGATCGTCGGCACGGTCGACACGGGTGTCCCCAACCGGCTGACCGGCAGCCGCTGCACGATCAACGAGCTCATCGAGGACGAGAAGGACTGGTCCTCGCACGCGCTGTTCCTCAAGCACGTGGACAAGGTCCTGGACAAGCTCCTGACCGACGGCGTCATCGACGCCCGTGAGCACAGGAAGATCTACAGGGCCGCCAAGCAGTCCGGCATCGGCAAGCCGGGCCAGGACGAGGGCTACCGCAAGCTGTTCGACGGCACGGCCGACTCCCTCGCCAGGTGGCAGCAGGTCGGCGGCGGCCAGTTCGCACTGAACGAGGAGGAAGGCTCGATCACCAGCTCCACCACCGTGGACGGCATGGGAATGCTGTGGTTCCCGGCCCGGAGTTACGGGGACTTCTCGCTGAAACTCCAGTGGCGGGACGACGCCCCGGGAGCGGGCAACGCCAACGGAGGAGTGTTCGTCCGCTTCCCGAGCGTCCACGACCACCCCGAGGAGACCCGTCCGGAGTGGGTCGCCATCAAGTACGGCCATGAGATCCAGGTCAACGACCGGCCCGACGGAGACATGTACAAGACCGGTTCCGTCTACGGCTTCGACCGGGTCGGTCTCGGAGGGGCCGGGGTCACTCCCAAGGGCACCTGGAACGACTACGAGGTCCGGGTGGTGGACCAGCACTACTCGGTCTACCGCAACGGTGTCCTGCTGAACGAGTTCGACAACAACGGCGGCCAGCTGTTCGAGCCGCCGCGGGGCGACGACCCGGGCACCGACGGACGTCGGTACGCCTCCGGCTACATCGGGCTCCAGGTCCACGGCACCACGGACGTGATCTCCTACCGCGACATCCGCATCCAGGAGTTGTAGGGGCGCGTCACACCCGGGCGGCCGTGGCCGCGTGCTCCGGCACGCGGTCGCGGCCGCCCGGGTGCCGGTGGCGCCAGACCCAGAAGACCGTGCAGGAGACCAGCGCCCAGGCCGCCAGCACGAGGTACGGGAAGAGGTACTGGTGGCCCCGGTAGTAGACCGCCGTGTGCTGGGCGTTGACGGAGGCCCCGGGCGGGAGCCAGCGCCCGATGTGTCCCAGGAGTGAGGGCAGCAGCGGCCAGGACACCGCGCCGCCGGACGACGGGTTGCCGAGCAGCACCATGACACCCCAGGTCGGGATCATCGCCCAGCGGCCCATGAGGGTGTTGAACATCGTGAAGACCATGCCCGACGTGAACATGGTGAACGCCAGGATCAGCCAGGACTGCGCGAAGGGCAGATCGAGCGCGCCGAGCCCCCAGTCCACCACCGCCGCGATGGCGAACCCACCGAGCAGGGCGTACACGGCTGTGAAGAGTATCCGCTCCAGCGGGATCAGGGCCCGGGCGTGCACACTGAGCTGGATCGCACCGAGGAAGCCCATGATGACGGCGGCGAGAGAGATGTAGAAGAGGGCGAGACCCCGCGGGTCACCCTCCTGGAGCGGCTTGACGTCCTCGACCGTGAGCGGGACTCCGACGGTGTCGGCCACCTTCACCCCGGTCTCGCCCAGCAGCTCGGCGACGGTGGCGCCGGAGGCACCGGCGACCTGCATCACCACTCCCTTCCCGGCGCTCCGGAGGATCACGAACACTTTCTGCTCGTCCAGTGCGGCGCGGGCCTGTGCGGCATCCGGATACCTCTCGAGTTCGAGGGAGGCGTCGAGCGCCTTCTCCATCCCCTTGACGAACTCGGTGGCGTACGGCGTCCTCGGGCCCTCGACGACCGCGGCCGGGATCCGGTGCGGCGTCGGATTGGCCATCGCGTAGGTGTACGAGCCGGCGAAGAGGCCCGCGGCGGCCGACACGATCAGGACCAGTACCACCGCGGGGAGGTACGGCGACTGCTTGTACGTCTCCCACTTCTCCCGCCGGGTCGGAGGCCGGCCGTGCGCCCCGTGACCGCCACCGGCCCCGGACGTCATACGGGGTCGCCGTCGTCGTGCCGGGCGCGGCTGGGCTGCACCCGCTTGGGCTCGCCCGGCATCTTCGGATACTCCGGCGGATAGGGCAGGTCGCCCAGCTCGTGCTCGTGTTCGTCACGCCGTGCGAGCTCCAGCACCTGGTCGAGCCGGTAGGCGTGGTCGTCCATGTCGGCGTGCAGATCGCCCAGCTCGGTGTACCGGGCGGTCATGGTGCGGAGGTCGAAGTCGCGGGGCTCCGCGTCGTCGATCTCCTCCCAGCGGAGCGGGGCGGAGACCGGGGCGTGGGGAAAGGGGCGTACGGAGTACGCGGAGGCGATCGTGCGGTCGCGGGCCGTCTGGTTGTAGTCGACGAAGATCCTCTCGCCGCGCTCCTCCTTCCACCAGGCCGTGGTCACCCGGTCCGGCATCCTGCGTTCCAGCTCCCGCCCCACCGCGATGGCGGAGCGCCTGACCTGGGTGAAGGTCCACTCGGGGACGATCGGGACGAAGACGTGGATGCCCCGCCCGCCGGAGGTCTTCGGCCACCCGCGCAGTCCGTGGTCGTCCAGGACCGAGCGCAGTTCGTGAGCCGCCCGTACCGCGTCGGCGTAGTCCGTCCCGGGCTGCGGGTCGAGGTCGATGCGCAGCTCGTCGGGGTGGTCGGTGTCGGCCCTGCGCACCGGCCAGGGGTGGAAGGTCAGGGTGCCGAGGTTGGCGGCCCACAGGACCGAGCCGAGTTCGGTGGGGCACATCTCGTCGGCGTGCCGGCCGCTGGGGAATTCGATCCGTGCGGTGGGGGTCCAGTCGGGGAGGTTCTTCGGTGCGCGCTTCTGGTAGAAGAAGTCGCCCTCGACCCCGTCGACGAAGCGCTGGAGCGTGGTCGGCCGCTCGCGCAGGGCGCGGAGGATTCCCGGCCCCACTGCCAGGAAGTACTCGGCCACGTCCCTCTTGGTGTAGCCCTTCTCCGGGAAGTACACCTTGTCCGGATTGGACAGTCGCACGGCCCGTCCGTCCACGTCCAGCTCCACCGCTGTTCCTGCTCCCATGTCGGACACCGTAGGCCGGGCCCACATATGCCGCATATCGGAGGACGCACCCGGTGCGGCGGGTGAGAATCGGGTCATGGACCTGCCGGTGATGCCTCCTGTGAAGCCGATGCTCGCCAAGTCCGTCTCCAGGATCCCGCCGGGGATGCAGTACGAGGCGAAGTGGGACGGCTTCCGGGCGATCGTGTACCGGGACGGCGACGAGGTGGTGATCGGCAGCCGGACCGGAAAGCCCCTCACCCGCTACTTCCCCGAGGTGGTCGCCGCCGTGCGGGACAATCTGCCGCCGCGCTGCGTCATCGACGGCGAGATCGTCCTGCCGTACGAGGGACGGCTGGACTTCGACCGGCTGAGCGAGCGCATCCATCCGGCCGACTCCCGGGTGCGGATGCTGGCCGAGCAGATCCCGGCGGGTTTCGTCGCCTTCGACATCCTCGCCCTGGACGACGTCTCCCTGCTCGCCACTCCGCAGACCGGACGGCGGACGGCCCTGGAAGGGGCCCTGGCCGGCGCCTCGGCACCCGTCCACCTCGCCCCGGCCACCACGGACCCGGAGCTGGCGCGGGAGTGGTTCGAGCGGTACGAGGGCGCGGGGCTCGACGGGGTGGTCGCCAAACCGCTCGATCTCCCGTACAGGCCCGACACCCGTGTGATGTACAAGATCAAGCACGAACGGACCGCCGACTGCGTGGTGGCGGGCTACCGCTTCCACAAGAGCGGCCCCGTGGTGGGCTCGCTGCTGCTCGGCCTGTACGACTCCGGGGGCGCTCTGCAGCACGTGGGGGTGTGCGCGGCCTTCCCGATGAAGCGGCGCGCCGAACTCGTCGAGGAGCTGGCCCCGTTGCGTATCGATCCCGCCGGCCATCCGTGGGCGGCCTGGGCGGACGCGTCCGCGCACGAGGGCTCGCGGCTGCCGGGCGCGCCGAGCCGCTGGTCGGGGAAGAAGGACCTGTCGTGGGTGGCCCTCGCTCCGGAACGGGTCTGCGAGGTGGCGTACGACCACATGGAGGGCGACCGTTTCCGCCACACCACCCAGTTCCGGCGGTGGCGGCCGGACCGCACCCCCTCCGGCTGCACCTACGCGCAACTGGAGGAAGTGGTGCGGTACGACCTGTCCGAGGTGCTCGACGCCCGCTGATCCGTCAGGCGGTTGGGGTGGGGCAGGGATCCTCGGCGGGAACCGCCGGATCGGGCGTCTCCGCGGGGTCCGTGGGACAGCCGGGACCGGTGGTGCTGGGCTCCGGGTCGGGGGTCGTCGTGGGGTCCGGCGTCGTGGTCGGATCCGGT
>NZ_MAPV01000081.1 GCF_001700505.1 Streptomyces mutomycini | reverse complement strand
CCGCCGCTCCCGTCAGCAGGAGGTCCTGCTGACGGGAGCGGCGGTCGACCTCCAGATCGATGTCCATGCCGCGCTGGGCGATGAGCACCTGCTCCGCGCTCTGGTGCTCGATGGCCTGCTTGCGCTTCTCATGGGCGATGTTGTCGTCGTCCCGGCGCACCCGCACGGTCCAGGTGACCAGGAGCCCGGCCGTCGCACCCAGCGCTCCCTGTGCCTCCACCGCCCGCAGCACCGCCTGTTCGGCCTCGGCGCTGCGGTGGACCGCGAACGCCCGGGTGACCGGCCGCGCGGCCTGCTGCAGTTCGCCGAGCAGGAGTTCGGGGACGTTGCGGTGCCCGCTCCTGACGAACACGTCCGGCTCCAGCACCTGCCAGGACAGGTCGACCGCCACCCCGAACTCGAACGCGTCGTTGTCGCTGGGCAGGGCCAGCTCCGCCCGCACCGGATGGACCCCCATGTCCACCTCGTAGACGGCGGTCCAGCGCCGGGTCGCCATGTCCGCGCGTACGGGGCGGCTGGGCGGCAGGAAGGTGTCGTACTCGCCCCTGGACGTGACGAACACCAGCGCGTGATCGACCTGGGTGACCGGCTTGCGGGTCACGTACTCGAAGCGTGTCAGCTGCCGCACGGTCAGCACCGGATCGGTCAGCTGCGTGTGGCGGTCGGCATTCTGCTGCCATTCGGGCGGACGGCGGAAGTCGGCCATCGGGACTCTTCTCCTTGACGGGTGCGAGTGGTTCAGCCGGGTTCGACGACGGTCAGCAGCCGGCCCGCGACCGGGGGCGGCGTCGTACCGCCGTCCTCGGCGGGCATCGTGCGCAGCAGATGGGCGAGCCGTCTGCGGTCGGTGTCGGTCTCGGCGAGGTCGGGCAGCAGGGCGGCCAGGGCCGCCTCGGCGCGGGGGGTACGGTCCGCGGCCCACGTCCATGTGCGCAGGACCGCGAGGGCGGCGTCCGTGTGGTGGCGGTCGCGCAGGGCGGCCGTCCACAGGTCCGTGAGGTCCCGGGCCTGCGGGGCGTGCGCCGCGGCCGCCACGGCGTACCACTCCAGCAGCGGGGCCGAGGGCGCCGCCGGATCGTCGTCCTCGGGGTGTCCGCACGCCGACAGGAAGGAACGCAGCGCGAGATCGCGCAGGGCCGGTTCGTCGCCCAGCCAGCCCCGCATCTCGGCGAGCACCTGCCCGCCGGCCGGGGAGAGCAGCAACAGGGCTACGGACGAGGCGAGTTCACCGATCTCCTCGGCGAGCCTGGCGCTGTCGCCACCGAGCCCGTCGCCCGCCGCGAAGTGCGTACGGGCGGCGGCGCGCAGGGCGTGCAGTGCCTCCGACGGATGGGCGGGGCCGATCAGGGCGTACGCGCGGATCGCCGTCCAGCGTTCCCTGCGGTCGCTGCCCGCACACCAACTACCCAAAATGCGGAGGATGTTGGGAGCACCGAGGAAGTGGGCCAGGGTGAGTGCGTTGACCGCGACGAGTCGCTGACGGTAGCGGCGCGACGTGGCCCAGTGGCTGATGACGAGCGCCATCGCGGACGGCAGGTCCGACGCGGCGAGCACGGCCGCGGTCGAGGCGGCGCGGGTCCGCACGAGCGGGCGTCCGTCATCGGCCAGCCTGTCCAGCCAGGCCACCAGGGCCGGGCGGGCCGACGGATGGCCGGTCCACACCTCACGCAGCAGTACGAGGGCCGTGCGGTCGTCGCGGTAGCGGGCCTTGCGCTGGGCGACCGGGCCCCACTCGGTCACCTCGTTCTCCTCGTACCGCTCGGCTCGCGCCCGGTTCAGCCGCCCGCTCGCGGCGTTGCCGAAGACCGGTACGCGGGGCGGTTCCCTGGGGTCCTCGGTCTTCTGGAGCAGCGCGTACAGCACATCGCTCAGCTCGGCGGTCAGGGCGTACGGAGCCTCGTTGAACGCGGCGAGCGAGACGAGGAACGCCTTGTCGGCGAGGGAGGCCGACGGATCGCCGAACCACTCCTCGACCTGGCTCTCCAGCGCCGCGAGCGAGAAGCGCTCCAGGTCCTGACCGGTGGCCCGGCCCAGGGCGACACGGGCCAGCAGCCGGGCGAAGGCGGCCACCTCGCGCAGCTGGTGGCCGCGATCGAGGAACTCCTTGACGGAGCCATGCTCCAGCAGTGCGACGGCGTCCGTTACGGGGCCCGCGGGACCTGTCGGCAGCGCAGCCAGGTGGGCCTCCAGGACGGCACGGGACCGCGGGGGCCGCCATTGCGCGACGGACACGTCGTCCAGCGCCGCGGCCGGATCGACGGTGATCACCAGATAGGCGTCCTGCTCGACCAGCCTCTCGCGCAGGGCCAGCAGGTGCGTGTCGCGCAGGGGCTGGTCGCGGCGCAGGGTGAGGTCGCAGAGCACATGGCCGCGGGCGCCGTCGAGCAGACCGGCCACTGCCGCGGGAGTGGTGTCGCGGTCGAGGGAGCGTACGGGGGTGGCGCCCAGCCGGTTCAGGAGCATCAGGGCGGCGGTGCGGCGGCCGGTGAAGTGCTGGCCGGAAAGCACCAGGACGCGCTCCGCCCGCAGCCGCTCCACGAGTCCGGCGAACGCCGACCCGTCCCCGCCGGGCACGAACAGGGCCGCCGTCCGGTCCAGACTGTCCTGCGGGACCAGGCCGGAGGTGTGCGTGTCACTGGACACCCCGAGCTGGTAGACCTCGGTCTTGCTGCCCATGATCACGTCGCCGACGACGTGCCCGCCGCTGACGCCGTGCTGGTCACGGCCGCTCAGCCCGCCCTCGAAGCGCGCCGACGCGCCGACCATGATGCCGGGGCTGTGCGCGTACAGGTCACGGCGCGCGCTCCAGGCGTCCTGCGGCTGTTCCGCCTCCTCCTGCGGGGCGTCGGACGCGGGGGAGGGCGCACCGTCCCCCGCCTTCGGCGCCTCGGGTGTGTCGGGAGCGGCGCCGGGGGAATCAGGGGCAGCGTCGGGCCGGGGGCCGGGAGGCTCCTGGCTCATCGCGGGGCACCGCCGTCCGTCGAGCCGTCCGCGTCGGTGGGGCTCGTGCCGCGGACGTCTCCGGGGCGTCCGTCGCCGGTGCTGCCGAGCACGACGTCCCCGCCCACGTGCCCGCCGCTCACGCCGTGCTGGTCACGGCCGGCCAGGCCGCCGGCGAAGGAGGGCGCGCCGCCGTGGAAGTGGAACACGGCGCCCCCCGCCGTCCCGGGCGCCGGGCCGCCGGAGGAGCCCCCGTCGGCCCCCTCCGGCGACCCGGCGGCGGCGCCCCCGTACGCCGCCTCCCCCGAGCCGGCCGCGGCGGCCCCGTACTCCGCCGCGGCCGTTCCCGCCCCTGGCACCGTGCCGTGCAACCAGGCCTTCATCGGGCCGTTCTTGCCGCTCACGGTGACGGGGCGGAACTCTTCCGGCACGATGCCGGGATGGCCGTGCCGCACGATCCCCCGGTGCACGTCCTCGGACACGCACAGCGCCAGATCGCCCGTGCGCTCGCGCAGCGCGGCCCGCAGTACGTCGCCGTCCAGCAGCCGGCAGGCGTGGTTCAGGTCGGAGCCCACCCAGCCGTTCCGCTCGTCGATCGCGACGTAGCCCGTGGCGAGAACGGCCCGCAGCCGGATCTGGGCGCTGCTCGACGCCATCCTGTTGACACCGTGCAGCTGTACGGGGGTCTCGGTCAGCAGCGCCCGCAGCAGTGCGGTCACCGAGGCGTTCGAGTCGATCAGCTCCATGACGGCGTCACCCCGGTCGGCCCGGATCCGCCGGTCCTCCCCGACCCCGGCCGCGGTGAGCGTGCGGTCGGCGATGTCGTAGAGCATGCGGCGCAGGTAGTTCTGCTCGATGTCGTCGCGGTCGCTGAAGCGCTCGATGTCGAACAGCAGGATGGTGCGGCTCACGGGATCGGTCATGGCTGCCTCTCGGTGATCTGCGAGTGGCAGCAGCCTGGGCCCGCCGGGACCGTACCGGTGAGGGCAGATGACCCACTGGAAGTGTGACCGTGTGTACATACGGCCGGAGCGGGGCCGGGGGTGACGAGCCCCCGGTCAGTCCGCGGGGTCCTGGGAACGGGCTATCCGGCGCAGGACGTCCGGCCGGAGGATCAGCAGGGTCCGCCTGCCGGTCGAAACCACCTGCCGGGCCCGCAGATCCCTGAGCAGCCGCTGCACCATCTCCCTGGACGCCCCGACGGAACCGGCCAGCTCCTGCTTGCTCAGCGGCACGGTGAGCTCGATGCCCTCCTGGGTGCGGACGCCGTGCGTGCGGGCCAGATCGAGCAGCAGTACGGCGAACCGCTCCCGCACCGTCAGCGAGGCGAACTCCAGCCGTCGGCGGTCGGCCGCCCTTGTGCGGTCGGAGGTCAGCCCGAGCAGGGTGAAGGACGCCGCGGGGGACCGGGACAGGTAGTCCCTGAAGAGGTCGTGCTCCACGGCCACCGCCTTGACCGGCTCCAGCGCGGTGACGGTGGCCGATCTCGCGCGGCCGGTCAGGGCGGACGACTCGCCGACGATGTCGCCGGGCCCGCGCAGGGCCAGGAGCGCCTCGTAGCCGTTCGCGGCGGAGGCGGTGACCTTGGTCCAGCCCTCGGTGATCAGCAGGACGTGGGAGGAAGGCTCCTGCTGGTGGATGAGCGCGGACCTCGTCCCGAAGCGGAGCACGCGGCCGAGCGCGAGGAGTGCGGTGCGCTCCGGGCGCTCCAGCCTGGCCAAAAAGGGGACGCGGTCGTCCAGCCCGTGCCCCCCCGGCGGTTCCAGCATGGTCATTCTGCCCCCCTGAGCATCACGCGCCGGCGGTCCCGCCCAGGCATGGACGGCCCGTTCCCGGCTCCCGCACCCGTCCTGCTGTCGCGGCAGCCGCCCCGGTGCGCCGCCCGCCGACGCAGCGGGCAGGTCAAACTACTGGCAGTGAGCGCCGCACGCAGGGAGAAAGCCGGTTTTGCTCGGCAGTGACCCGCCGCCGCGTCCCCGGTGCTCCTCGAGCGGTGCTCCGGGCCATTTGTTTTGACCCAGCTCCGTGAGGTAGGTACGCTCAAGCCTTGTGCCTGGGGTGTGCCTGGGCTCGGGTGCGTGTCCTCAACCGCATGGCGAGCTCGTAAGTGGTCACCGCAATCTGCGTACTTTCTGCCTTCCAGCAGGGGCGTGCAGTATTCGACACACCCGACCGCGTGGGTCGGTGACTGTTCCAGGTTAGTTTCACCGAACGGCACACAGAAACCGGAGAAGTAGTGCCTACGATCCAGCAGCTGGTCCGGAAGGGCCGGCAGGACAAGGTCGAGAAGAACAAGACGCCCGCGCTCGAGGGTTCGCCCCAGCGTCGTGGTGTCTGCACGCGTGTGTTCACGACCACCCCGAAGAAGCCGAACTCGGCGCTCCGTAAGGTCGCGCGTGTGCGTCTGACCTCCGGCATCGAGGTCACGGCCTACATCCCGGGTGAGGGACACAACCTGCAGGAGCACTCGATCGTGCTCGTGCGTGGCGGCCGTGTGAAGGACCTGCCGGGTGTTCGTTACAAGATCATCCGCGGTTCGCTCGACACCCAGGGTGTCAAGAACCGCAAGCAGGCCCGCAGCCGCTACGGCGCCAAGAAGGAGAAGTAAGAATGCCTCGTAAGGGCCCCGCCCCGAAGCGCCCGGTCATCATCGACCCGGTCTACAGCTCTCCTCTTGTCACCTCGCTGATCAACAAGATCCTCCTCGACGGCAAGCGTTCCACCGCCGAGCGGATCGTGTACGGCGCCATGGAAGGCCTCCGCGAGAAGACCGGCGCTGACCCGGTCATCACGCTGAAGCGCGCGCTTGAGAACGTCAAGCCCTCGCTCGAGGTCAAGTCCCGCCGTGTCGGTGGCGCCACCTACCAGGTGCCGATCGAGGTCAAGCCCGGTCGTGCCGCCACGCTCTCGCTGCGCTGGATCGTGGGTTACTCCCGCGCCCGTCGCGAGAAGACCATGACCGAGCGCCTCATGAACGAGCTGCTCGACGCCTCCAACGGTCTTGGCGCTGCCGTCAAGAAGCGCGAGGACACCCACAAGATGGCCGAGTCCAACAAGGCCTTCGCGCACTACCGCTGGTAGTCGCTACCCCCATCGAGACCGAGAGAAGATTGAGCCTTATGGCCACCACTTCGCTTGACCTGGCCAAGGTCCGCAACATCGGGATCATGGCCCACATCGACGCGGGCAAGACGACCACCACTGAGCGGATCCTCTTCTACACCGGCGTTTCGTACAAGATCGGTGAAGTCCACGACGGCGCAGCCACGATGGACTGGATGGAGCAGGAGCAGGAGCGCGGCATCACGATCACGTCCGCCGCGACGACCTGTCACTGGCCGCTCAATGATGTTGACCACACCATCAACATCATCGACACCCCCGGTCACGTCGACTTCACCGTCGAGGTGGAGCGTTCGCTCCGCGTCCTCGACGGTGCCGTCACCGTGTTCGACGGTGTGGCCGGCGTCGAGCCGCAGTCCGAGACCGTCTGGCGTCAGGCGGACCGCTACGGCGTGCCGCGTATCTGCTTCGTCAACAAGCTCGACCGCACCGGTGCCGACTTCCTCCGTTGTGTCGACATGATCGTCCAGCGCCTCGGCGCGGTCCCGATCGTCATGCAGCTCCCCATCGGTGCCGAGGCCGACTTCCGTGGTGTCGTCGACCTCGTGACGATGAAGGCCTTCGTGTACCCCGAAGAGGCCGTCAAGGGCGAGATGTACGACACCGTCGAGATCCCGGACAACCTCAAGGAGGCCGCCGAAGAATGGCGCGGCAAGCTCCTTGAGGCCGTCGCGGAGAACGACGACCAGATGATGGAGCTGTACCTGGAGGGTGTCGAGCCCACCCAGGACCAGCTGCACGAGGCGATCCGTCGGATCACCCTCGCGTCGAAGGGCACGGCCGACTCCGTCACCGTGACCCCCGTCTTCTGTGGCACCGCGTTCAAGAACAAGGGCGTTCAGCCCCTGCTCGACGCGGTCGTCCGCTACCTGCCTTCCCCCCTGGACGTCGAGGCCATCGAAGGCCACGACGTCAAGGACCCGGAGAAGGTCATCCGGCGGAAGCCCTCGGACGACGAGCCGTTCTCCGGCCTGGCGTTCAAGATCGCGAGCGACCCGCACCTCGGCAAGCTCACCTTCGTCCGGATCTACTCCGGTCGCCTCGAGGCCGGCACCGCGGTGCTGAACTCGGTCAAGGGCAAGAAGGAGCGCATCGGGAAGATCTACCGTATGCACGCGAACAAGCGTGAGGAGATCCCCTCGGTGGGCGCCGGTGACATCGTCGCCGTCATGGGCCTGAAGCAGACCACCACGGGTGAGACGCTGTCCGACGACAAGAACCCGGTGATCCTGGAGTCCATGGACTTCCCGGCGCCGGTCATTCAGGTCGCCATCGAGCCCAAGTCCAAGGGTGACCAGGAGAAGCTGGGTGTCGCCATCCAGCGCCTCTCGGAGGAGGACCCCTCCTTCCAGGTGCACTCCGACGAGGAGACCGGCCAGACCATCATCGGTGGTATGGGCGAGCTCCACCTCGAGGTGCTCGTCGACCGCATGAAGCGCGAGTTCCGCGTCGAGGCGAACGTCGGCAAGCCCCAGGTCGCTTACCGCGAGACGATCCGCAAGACCGTCGAGCGCATCGACTACACGCACAAGAAGCAGACTGGTGGTACCGGCCAGTTCGCGAAGGTGCAGATCGCCCTCGAGCCCATCGAGGGTGGCGACGCCTCCTACGAGTTCGTCAACAAGGTCACCGGTGGCCGCATCCCCCGTGAGTACATTCCCTCGGTGGACGCGGGTGCCCAGGAAGCCATGCAGTTCGGCATCCTGGCCGGTTACGAGATGGTCGGCGTCCGCGTCACCCTTCTCGACGGTGGTTACCACGAGGTCGACTCCTCGGAGCTCGCCTTCAAGATCGCCGGTTCGCAGGCGTTCAAGGAGGGTGCCCGCAAGGCGTCCCCCGTGCTCCTCGAGCCGATGATGGCCGTCGAGGTCACCACGCCCGAGGACTACATGGGCGATGTCATCGGCGACCTCAACTCCCGCCGTGGCCAGATTCAGGCCATGGAGGAGCGCAGCGGCGCTCGCGTCGTGAAGGGCCTCGTGCCCCTCTCGGAGATGTTCGGCTACGTCGGAGACCTCCGCAGCAAGACCTCGGGTCGCGCAAGCTACTCGATGCAGTTCGACTCCTACGCCGAGGTTCCGCGGAACGTCGCCGAGGAGATCATCGCGAAGGCCAAGGGCGAGTAACTCTTCCGAGTCCACGCTTTAGGCTTGTCACCGGAGCCCGGTCGGGCATTCGTCGCAGCGCGCAAGCAGCGCGGCGAATGCCCCCGGCACCGGCATTCCAGCAAAGATCACCTGGCGCCGATGAAGCAAGGCGTACAGAACCACTCAGGAGGACCCCAGTGGCGAAGGCAAAGTTCGAGCGGACTAAGCCGCACGTCAACATCGGCACCATCGGTCACATCGACCACGGTAAGACGACCCTCACGGCCGCCATTACCAAGGTGCTGCACGACGCGTACCCGGACCTGAACGAGGCCTCGGCCTTCGACCAGATCGACAAGGCTCCTGAAGAGCGCCAGCGCGGTATCACCATCTCGATCGCGCACGTCGAGTACCAGACGGAGTCGCGTCACTACGCGCACGTCGACTGCCCGGGTCACGCCGACTACATCAAGAACATGATCACGGGTGCGGCGCAGATGGACGGCGCCATCCTCGTGGTCGCGGCCACCGACGGCCCGATGCCGCAGACCAAGGAGCACGTGCTCCTGGCCCGCCAGGTAGGCGTGCCGTACATCGTCGTCGCGCTGAACAAGGCCGACATGGTGGACGACGAGGAGATCCTGGAGCTCGTCGAGCTCGAGGTTCGTGAGCTCCTCTCCGAGTACGAGTTCCCGGGCGACGACCTTCCGGTCGTCAAGGTCTCGGCGCTCAAGGCCCTCGAGGGCGACGCCGAGTGGGGCAAGACCGTTCTCGACCTGATGAAGGCCGTCGACGAGTCCATCCCGCAGCCCGAGCGCGACGTCGAGAAGCCGTTCCTCATGCCCATCGAGGACGTCTTCACGATCACCGGTCGCGGTACGGTCGTCACCGGCCGCATCGAGCGTGGTGTCCTGAAGGTCAACGAGACCGTCGACATCGTCGGTATCAAGACCGAGAAGACCACCACCACGGTCACCGGCATCGAGATGTTCCGCAAGCTGCTCGACGAGGGCCAGGCCGGTGAGAACGTCGGTCTGCTCCTCCGTGGCATCAAGCGCGAGGACGTCGAGCGCGGCCAGGTCATCATCAAGCCGGGTTCGGTCACGCCGCACACCGACTTCCAGGCCCAGGCCTACATCCTGTCGAAGGACGAGGGTGGCCGTCACACCCCCTTCTTCAACAACTACCGCCCGCAGTTCTACTTCCGTACCACGGACGTGACGGGCGTTGTGACCCTTCCCGAGGGCACCGAGATGGTCATGCCGGGTGACAACACCCTCATGGACGTCGCGCTGATCCAGCCGGTCGCCATGGAAGAGGGCCTGAAGTTCGCCATCCGTGAGGGTGGCCGGACCGTGGGCGCCGGCCAGGTCACCAAGATCATCAAGTAGTCACTTGATCGTCTGACCTGGTTGCTCCGCACAAGAGCACCAGAAGGGCCCCGTACCTCTCGTGAGAGAGGTGCGGGGCCCTTCGCCGTGTGCGGTTGAGGCCGTCACAAGATCATTACGGAATGGCCGTTCCGCTTGTTCGCCGCCGGGGCTCGCACGACAGTGCGAGGACGGCATCGGCGGGGGAGTGGGACAGCGCAGTGAGTACGAGTACGCCATCGGAAAGGCACCCCGACCGCGAGGACGGCACACCGTCGGTGTCGGACGAGCAGTGGTCGGAGCTGTTGCGGCAGGCCGAGAGCGGCGGGGCCGGGGCGCCGAAGGAACCCTCGGCGCGCGCCCGTATGGTCACCGCGCGTCTGCGCGCGCTGGACGAGGGCGCGGCCCGGGCCCAGGGTGCCGGCCGCCGCTGGGGAAGGAAGCCCAAGCAGGTGGAGCCGTGGCAGCCGGACGGCTGGCGCACAGGACCCGCCTGGCAGCAGACGAACGGCCGCATGCGGAAACGGCGGCGTCTCGCCGGCATCCTCGGGTTCGTCGCGGTGATCGGGGTCCTGGTGGTCGCCATGCGGCCGAGCCTGGTGACGGACCACCTTCCGGGGGGCGGCGACTTCGTCGACACCACTCCTCTGGCCGCGGAGACCGCGCCGCCGACCGCCGCACCCTCCTCCGACGAGCCCGACCCCGGACGGCCGACCCCGGAAGAGCCCTTCCGGGGTTCGCCCGCGCTCCGCTGGGCGGACGGGGAGGCAGGCATCGAGACCCCGGAGGCCAGGGCGGTCGGAGGGGCGAGCAAGCAGGAGGTCGAGCAGGCCCTACGGGCCACCCGGCAGCTGCTCGTCGCTGCCAACCTCGATCCGGCCACCCTGCGTGGCGAGAAGCCCCGAGAGGCGCTGGAGCTGCTGGACCCCCTGCAGCCGGACGTGCGCGAGCGGCTGGAGCGGTCACTCGCGGAGCCCGGCGAGAAACAGGACCCGCTGATGATGTTCAGCCGGTTCGACCCGGACGAGGCGTGGCTGGTGGGGGACGTCGTCAAGACGCGGGGGCGGATGACCTTCGGAGCGGGCCCCGCCGGCTCCGTCGAGGTGCACGCCGACTACACCTTCGTCTACCCGTTGGTGAAGCCGGGCGGCGACGAGGTGGCACGCACGATCGTGCGTCGGCGGCTGACGACGGCGCTGCCTGACCCGGAGCGGTTCGTGGCCACGAGGGGCAAGCTCTCGGTGGTGAGCTCCGAGCAGAATTTCGGCAACACCGCCTGCGAGGTGAACGACGGCTTCCTGCACCCGGCCTTCCCGAGCGACAGCCCGGAACCGAGGACGACCGGGCCGGACGTGGACCCCTACGACCGCAGCGAGTGGCAGCCCGACGATTCCTGCGGCACGGTCACGCGTACCTGAGCCTGGCGGCCTCCGGGGCCCGTCCCCCGGCCGGGGAGCCGGGAGACGGGGGAACCTGTCACGCCTGGTCGGGGCGGAGTCCCGCCTCGGTGAAGATGTCCTCGGCGGAGGTGACGGTGACGGCGCGGCTGAACCACTGGTCCAGAAGCCCGGTGTCACGGCAGCCCTCGATCTTCTCGCGGGCCTCGGCGGGTACGTCGACGCCGCGCAGTTCGAGCATCTGGAGCAGGCTCCTCGCCTGGCCCTCTGCCCGGCCTTCTTCCCGGCCTTCGTCCCGGATTTCTTCCGAGAGGGGAGAAACGTAGAAAGAGAGGTCCACAGCCACCAGATTCCTCCACTGTTGGGCGGCCGGACGGTTGCCCAGGCCTTGCGCGGTCAGCTCGATGATGGGGTTGGCGATCGTCTCCGGTGTGTCCCGCAGCGCGGTGGACGGCGACTTCAGTATGGCACCGACGTCCGGATTGTCGGCGTGTGTGATGGCGGAGAGGGCAGCGAGTGCGAGGTCTTTACGGGCTTCGGCCACGTCCGTGACGAACGGGATGTTGTGCGGTCCTGCGACGAGCGGGTGCAGGGTGAGCACAGGCCATTGGGCCGCGCCGAGTCGCACCGGACGGGCCGCCCATTCGGCGGTGGCACGGTCCTGGCAGACGACCAGCAGCGTGGTGGGCAGCCGGTACTTCGCCAGCAGGTAGGAGAAGTAGTACGCCCAGCTCGCGTGCTTGTCGGGATCTCTTCTGCCCTGAGCCTCGACAGCGAGCAGAAAGGGCCCGTCGTGTTCCGTTTCGATGCGCAGAAGGGTGTCGACCCGGCGTTCGAGAGGCTGGTTCTCCGTGAGGTCGTTGCAGATGACGTTCGCAGTGGTGGACTCGGGAAAGGCGGCGCCGAGCATGTCGGAGACGCGGGAGAAGAGACCCGGGTACTTCTGGAAGATGCGGTGCATTGCCTCGTGAGGCGCGTTGGCCATGCAGGTTCCGTTCGGGGGGCGGGCACGACCGCACGGCTCCTCAAAGGGTGCCTGCGTTTGAGTGGTCCCTCACAGGGGGTAAGATCCCGGGCCCGATTGGCCAGGCCCCTCGGCCGTATGGCACACTAGCCAGGTTGCTCGGTTGAGTGTCAATGCTGCGCGCCTCCCGCCGGGAGGACCGGAAGCGAGTCCCACAGTACTCGTCGATCCCCAGGGTCGGACGTACGGGAATCTTCCGGGAAGTGTCAGTGGGGCGCTGACCAGGCACCCGGTGGGGTTTCGCCCCCGGCAGCGCGGTTTCGGCCCGCACCCCCTTGGTTGGGAAATCCTTCGGGAGATCTTCGTAGAGGGGATGCGACACGCCCGACCGCGTGGGTCGGAGGCGGAGGTTATGAGAACTCCCGGGTCCCAGAGCGTTTATTGAGAGACAGGACTACTAGTAGCCATGGCGGGACAGAAGATCCGCATCCGGCTCAAGGCCTACGACCACGAGGTCATCGACTCCTCGGCGAAGAAGATCGTCGAGACGGTGACCCGCACTGGTGCGTCGGTCGCAGGCCCGGTGCCGCTGCCCACTGAGAAGAACGTGTACTGCGTCATCAAGTCGCCGCACAAGTACAAGGACTCTCGCGAGCACTTCGAGATGCGCACGCACAAGCGCCTCATCGACATTCTCGACCCCACGCCGAAGACGGTTGACTCGCTGATGCGCCTCGACCTGCCGGCTGGCGTCGACATCGAGATCAAGCTCTGAAGGGACGGGCCGAGATGAGCAAGAACATCAAGGGCGTCCTGGGCGAGAAGCTCGGCATGACCCAGGTCTGGGACGAGAACAACCGGGTTGTCCCGGTGACCGTCGTCAAGGCCGGTCCGTGCGTCGTGACGCAGGTCCGTACGAACGACAGCGACGGCTACGAGTCGGTCCAGATCGCCTTCGGCGAGATCGACCCGCGCAAGGTGAACAAGCCCCTCAAGGGCCACTTCGCCAAGGCCGACGTGACCCCGCGCCGCCACCTGGTGGAGCTCCGCACCCCTGACGCCAGCGAGTACACGCTGGGCCAGGAGGTCACTGCCGAGGTGTTCGAGTCCGGCGTCAAGGTTGACGTCACGGGCAAGAGCAAGGGCAAGGGCTTCGCCGGTGTCATGAAGCGTCACAACTTCAAGGGCCTCGGCGCCGGCCACGGCGTCCAGCGCAAGCACCGTTCCCCCGGTTCGATCGGTGGCTGCGCCACCCCTGGGCGTGTCTTCAAGGGCATGCGCATGGCCGGTCGCATGGGTAACGAGCGCGTCACCACCCAGAACCTGACCATCCACGCGGTTGACGCGGAGAAGGGTCTGCTGCTCATCAAGGGCGCGGTCCCCGGTCCGAACGGCGGCCTCGTCCTGGTCCGTACCGCGGCCAAGGGGGCTTGAGGTAATGAGCACCATTGACATCCTTTCGCCGGCAGGCGACAAGGCCGGTACCGTCGAGCTCCCCTCGGAGATCTTCGACGCGAAGACCAGCGTTCCGCTGATCCACCAGGTCGTTGTCGCACAGCTGGCAGCTGCCCGTCAGGGCACGCACAAGACCAAGCGTCGCGGCGAAGTCCGTGGTGGTGGCCGCAAGCCGTACCGCCAGAAGGGCACCGGCCGCGCCCGCCAGGGTTCGACCCGCGCGCCGCAGTTCGCAGGCGGTGGCGTCGTCCACGGCCCGCAGCCGCGCGACTACTCGCAGCGCACCCCGAAGAAGATGAAGGCCGCCGCCCTGCGCGGTGCCCTCTCCGACCGGGCGCGTCACTCCCGCATCCACGTCGTCACCGGCGTGGTCGAGGGTGGAGTTTCCACGAAGGCCGCCAAGACGCTGTTCGGCAAGATCTCGGAGCGCTCCAACCTGCTCCTGGTCGTCGACCGCGCCGACGAGGCCGCGTGGCTGTCCGCACGCAACCTGCCCCAGGTGCACATCCTGGAGCCGGGCCAGCTGAACACGTACGACGTGATCGTCTCTGACGACGTGGTCTTCACCCAGGCCGCTTTCGAGTCCTTCGTGTCTGGCCCCCAGACCGCTGAGACCGAAGGGAGCGACGCCTGATGAGCGAGGCGACCGTTACCAGCTCGACCATCACGAGCAAGACCTACTCGGACCCGCGCGACGTTCTCGTCAAGCCGGTCGTGTCCGAGAAGAGCTACGCGCTGCTCGACGAGAACAAGTACACGTTCATCGTCGCGCCGGGCTCCAACAAGACCCAGATCAAGCAGGCCGTGGAAGCGGTCTTCTCGGTCAAGGTCACCGGGGTCAACACGATCAACCGGCAGGGTAAGCGCAAGCGGACCAAGACCGGCTTCGGCAAGCGCGCTGACACCAAGCGCGCCATCGTGACCCTCGCCGAGGGCGACCGTATCGACATCTTCGGCGGCCCGACCTCCTAACGGAGTCGAGTCGTCCGGAATCGGACGAGGACTGAGAAATGGGTATCCGCAAGTACAAGCCGACGACCCCGGGCCGTCGTGGCTCCAGCGTCGCCGACTTTGTCGAGATCACGCGGTCCACGCCGGAGAAGTCGCTGGTCCGCCCCCTGCACAGCAAGGGCGGCCGTAACAACGCCGGTCGTGTGACCGTTCGCCACCAGGGCGGTGGCCACAAGCGCGCCTACCGAGTGATCGACTTCCGTCGTCACGACAAGGACGGCGTGCCGGCCAAGGTCGCGCACATCGAGTACGACCCGAACCGCACCGCGCGCATCGCGCTGCTGCACTACGCGGACGGCGAGAAGCGTTACATCGTCGCCCCCCGTGGCCTGTCGCAGGGTGACCGCATCGAGAACGGTCCGACCGCAGACATCAAGCCCGGCAACAACCTGGCGCTGCGCAACATCCCGGTCGGTACGACCATCCACGCCATCGAGCTGCGGCCCGGCGGCGGCGCGAAGTTCGCCCGTTCCGCTGGTGCCTCCGTGCAGCTGCTGGCGAAGGAGGGCACGATGGCCCACCTTCGTATGCCTTCCGGGGAGATCCGGCTGGTCGACGCACGCTGCCGCGCCACCATCGGTGAGGTCGGCAACGCCGAGCAGTCGAACATCAACTGGGGCAAGGCCGGCCGCATGCGCTGGAAGGGCGTTCGCCCGACCGTCCGCGGTGTCGCGATGAACCCGGTTGACCACCCGCACGGTGGTGGTGAAGGCAAGACCTCCGGTGGACGTCACCCGGTCTCGCCGTGGGGTCAGAAGGAGGGTCGTACTCGCTCGCCGAAGAAGGCATCGAGCAAGTACATCGTCCGCCGCCGCAAGACGAACAAGAAGCGCTAGGAGCGGGTTTAGATGCCGCGCAGTCTCAAGAAGGGGCCCTTCGTCGACGGCCACCTCATCAAGAAGGTGGACGTACAGAACGAGGCAGGCACCAAGAACGTCATCAAGACCTGGTCCCGTCGCTCGATGATCATCCCGGCCATGCTGGGTCACACCATCGCGGTGCACAACGGCAAGATCCACGTCCCGGTGTTCGTCACCGAGTCGATGGTCGGCCACAAGCTCGGCGAGTTCTCGCCGACTCGCACCTTCCGCGGCCACGTCAAGGACGACCGGAAGTCGAAGCGCCGCTAGCGCGGGGTGGAAACGACTATGACTCACACCGAAGGGACAACCATGGAAGCCAGGGCCCAGGCGCGGTACATCCGCGTCACGCCCATGAAGGCCCGCCGAGTGGTGGACCTCATCCGTGGCATGGATGCCACGGAGGCTCAGGCGGTCCTGCGTTTCGCCCCGCAGGCCGCGAGCGTGCCGGTTGGCAAGGTGCTTGACAGCGCCATCGCCAACGCTGCACACAACTACGACCACCCTGACGCCTCTTCGCTGGTCATCAGCGAGGCGTACGTGGACGAGGGCCCGACCCTGAAGCGGTTCCGTCCGCGTGCTCAGGGCCGTGCCTACCGGATCCGTAAGCGGACCAGCCACATCACCGTGGTCGTCAGCAGCAAGGAAGGAACCCGGTAATGGGCCAGAAGGTAAACCCGCACGGGTTCCGGCTCGGCATTACCACGGACTTCAAGTCCCGTTGGTACGCCGACAAGCTGTACAAGGACTACGTCAAGGAAGACGTCGCCATTCGTCGCATGATGACGAAGGGCATGGAGCGGGCCGGCATCTCGAAGGTCGAGATCGAGCGCACCCGTGACCGCGTCCGCGTTGACATCCACACCGCCCGCCCGGGCATCGTCATCGGTCGCCGTGGCGCCGAGGCCGACCGCATCCGTGGCGAGCTGGAGAAGCTGACCGGCAAGCAGGTCCAGCTGAACATCCTCGAGGTCAAGAACCCCGAGGTGGACGCTCAGCTGGTGGCCCAGGCCGTCGCCGAGCAGCTCTCCTCCCGCGTCTCCTTCCGTCGTGCCATGCGCAAGAGCATGCAGAGCACGATGAAGGCCGGCGCCAAGGGCATCAAGATCCAGTGCGGTGGCCGCCTCGGCGGCGCCGAGATGTCCCGCTCGGAGTTCTACCGCGAGGGCCGCGTGCCCCTGCACACGCTCCGTGCGAACGTCGACTACGGCTTCTTCGAGGCCAAGACGACCTTCGGCCGCATCGGCGTGAAGGTCTGGATCTACAAGGGCGACGTCAAGAACATCGCCGAGGTCCGCGCCGAGAACGCAGCGGCTCGTGCCGGCAACCGTCCGGCTCGTGGCGGCGCTGACCGCCCGGCCGGCCGTGGTGGCCGTAGTGGCGAGCGTGGCGGTCGTGGCGGCCGCAAGCCGCAGCAGTCCGCGCCGGCAGCAGAGGCCCCCAAGGCCGACGCTCCCGCCGCCGCTGCTCCGGCTGAGAGCACCGGAACGGAGGCCTGACCGAAATGCTGATCCCCCGTAGGGTCAAGCACCGCAAGCAGCACCACCCGAAGCGCAGCGGTATGTCCAAGGGTGGCACGCAGGTTGCGTTCGGCGAGTACGGCATCCAGGCGCTGTCCCCGGCGTACGTGACGAACCGCCAGATCGAGGCAGCTCGTATCGCGATGACCCGCCACATCAAGCGTGGCGGCAAGGTCTGGATCAACATCTACCCGGACCGCCCCCTGACGAAGAAGCCTGCCGAGACCCGCATGGGTTCCGGTAAGGGTTCTCCCGAGTGGTGGATCGCGAACGTCAAGCCCGGTCGGGTGATGTTCGAGCTGTCCTACCCGAACGAGAAGATTGCTCGTGAGGCGCTCACCCGCGCTGCTCACAAGCTTCCGATGAAGTGCCGGATCGTTCGGCGCGAGGCAGGTGAGTCGTGATGTCGGCCGGTACCAAGGCGTCCGAGCTGCGCGAGCTGGGCAACGAGGAGCTCCTCAACAAGCTCCGCGAGGCCAAGGAAGAGCTGTTCAACCTCCGCTTCCAGGCGGCGACCGGACAGCTCGAGAACCACGGTCGGCTCAAGTCCGTCCGTAAGGACATCGCCCGGGTCTACACCCTGATGCGCGAGCGCGAGCTGGGCATCGAGACGGTGGAGAGCGTCTGATGAGCGAGAAGACTGTGACTGAGACCAACACTGACCGCGGTTTCCGCAAGACCCGTGAGGGTCTGGTCGTCAGCGACAAGATGGACAAGACCGTCGTCGTCGCTGTCGAGGACCGCGTCAAGCACGCGCTGTACGGCAAGGTCATCCGCCGTACCAACAAGCTCAAGGCCCACGACGAGCAGAACGCTGCAGGCGTCGGCGACCGCGTCATCATCATGGAGACGCGTCCGCTGTCCGCCACGAAGCGCTGGCGCATCGTCGAGATCCTCGAGAAGGCCAAGTAATCCCTGAGGGAATCTCCCCTCAGGCCAGTTCCGCCAGGCTCGGCGGGGGCTCCTTCACCGGAGCCCCCGCCGGGAACCGGCAGACGATCAGGAGATAGACGTGATCCAGCAGGAGTCGCGACTGCGCGTCGCCGACAACACGGGTGCGAAGGAAATTCTCACCATCCGTGTTCTCGGTGGCTCGGGTCGCCGCTACGCGGGTATCGGTGACGTCATCGTCGCCACCGTCAAGGACGCGATCCCCGGTGGCAACGTGAAGAAGGGTGACGTCGTCAAGGCCGTCATCGTTCGCACCGTCAAGGAGCGTCGTCGTCAGGATGGCTCGTACATCCGCTTCGACGAGAACGCCGCTGTCATTCTCAAGAACGACGGCGACCCCCGCGGCACCCGCATCTTCGGCCCGGTGGGCCGAGAGCTGCGCGAGAAGAAGTTCATGAAGATCATCTCGCTCGCGCCGGAGGTGCTGTAAGCATGAAGATCAAGAAGGGCGACCTGGTTCAGGTCATCACCGGTAAGGACAAGGGCAAGCAGGGCAAGGTCATCGTTGCCTTCCCCGCCCAGGACCGTGTCCTCGTCGAGGGTGTCAACCGGGTCAAGAAGCACACCAAGGCCGGTCAGACGGCTCGCGGTTCGCAGACGGGTGGCATTGTCACCACCGAGGCCCCGATCCACGTCAGCAATGTGTCGCTGGTTGTGGAGAAGGACGGCAACAAGGTCGTCACCCGCGTCGGCTACCGCTTTGACGACGAGGGCAAGAAGATCCGCGTTGCCAAGCGGACCGGTGAGGACATCTGATGACGACCACCACTGCGCCGCGTCTCAAGACGCGCTACCGCGAGGAAATCGCCGGCAAGCTGCGTGAGGAGTTCTCCTACGAGAACGTCATGCAGGTTCCCGGTCTGGTCAAGATCGTGGTCAACATGGGTGTGGGCGACGCCGCCCGCGACTCCAAGCTGATCGACGGTGCCGTCAGGGACCTCACCACGATCACGGGCCAGAAGCCGGCCGTCACGAAGGCCCGCAAGTCGATCGCGCAGTTCAAGCTGCGCGAGGGGCAGCCGATCGGCTGCCACGTCACCCTCCGTGGTGACCGCATGTGGGAGTTCCTGGACCGTACGCTGTCGCTCGCGCTTCCGCGTATCCGTGACTTCCGTGGCCTGTCGCCGAAGCAGTTCGACGGCCGTGGCAACTACACCTTCGGTCTCACGGAGCAGGTCATGTTCCACGAGATCGACCAGGACAAGATCGACCGGGTCCGGGGCATGGACATCACCGTGGTCACCACGGCGACCAACGACGACGAGGGTCGTGCCCTGCTTCGTCACCTCGGCTTCCCGTTCAAGGAGAACTGACCGTGGCGAAGAAGGCTCTGATCGCTAAGGCCGCCCGTAAGCCGAAGTTCGGCGTGCGCGGGTACACCCGCTGCCAGCGCTGCGGCCGGCCCCACTCCGTCTACCGCAAGTTCGGCCTGTGCCGCGTGTGCCTTCGTGAGATGGCTCACCGTGGCGAGCTGCCGGGCGTGACCAAGAGCTCCTGGTAGTTCTCCTTCGCCCTCCGGGCGTTGGGAGTACCAGAAGCTCTCGGTAAGTATCTGGTCGGCAGGAGCCCCGCTTTTCATGCCGTAGGCTTGAAGGGTTGGGCGCCTGCCGCCCTGACCGACTTACTACGCCGTAGGTCCCCGCACCGCACCCGTCCCGCCACTGAGTGGGGAGAGGGATGGCGCATACAGGAAACCCCGGCGAGAGAGGCCGAAGGCCAACTCATGACCATGACTGACCCCATCGCAGACATGCTCACGCGTCTGCGTAACGCGAACTCGGCGTATCACGACGAAGTCGCAATGCCGCACAGCAAGATCAAGTCGCACATCGCGGAGATCCTCCAGCAGGAGGGCTTCATCACCGGCTGGAAGGTCGAGGACGCCGAGGTCGGCAAGAGCCTCGTTCTCGACCTGAAGTTCGGTCCGAACCGCGAGCGTTCGATCGCCGGCATCAAGCGCATTTCGAAGCCGGGTCTGCGTGTATACGCAAAGTCCACCAATCTGCCGAAGGTTCTCGGCGGCCTGGGCGTGGCGATCATCTCCACGTCCCACGGTCTCCTGACCGGCCAGCAGGCCAGCAAGAAGGGCGTAGGTGGGGAAGTCCTCGCCTACGTCTGGTAGTCGGGAACGGAGGAAAAGCTCATGTCGCGAATCGGCAAGCTCCCCATCCAGGTTCCCGCCGGTGTGGACGTCACCATCGATGGCCGCACGGTCGCGGTGAAGGGCCCCAAGGGTTCCCTCTCGCACACCGTCGCAGCGCCGATCGAGGTCACCAAGGGCGAGGACGGCGTGCTCAGCGTCGTCCGTCCTAACGACGAGCGTCAGAACAAGGCCCTTCACGGCCTGTCCCGCACGCTGGTGGCGAACATGATCACCGGCGTGACCCAGGGATACACCAAGGCGCTCGAGATCAGCGGTGTCGGTTACCGCGTCCAGGCGAAGGGCTCCAACCTGGAGTTCGCCCTGGGCTACAGCCACCCGATCCTCATCGAGGCTCCCGAAGGCATCACCTTCAAGGTCGAGTCGCCCACGAAGTTCAGCGTCGAGGGCATCGACAAGCAGAAGGTCGGCGAGGTTTCGGCGAAGATCCGCAAGCTGCGGAAGCCCGACCCGTACAAGGCCAAGGGCGTCAAGTACGCCGGCGAGGTTATCCGCCGCAAGGTCGGAAAGGCGGGTAAGTAAGCCATGGCATACGGTGTAAAGATTGCCAAGGGCGACGCCTACAAGCGTGCCGCCCTCAAGCGCCGTCACATCCGCGTCCGGAAGCACATCTCCGGTTCGCCCGAGCGTCCGCGCTTGGTTGTGACGCGTTCCAACCGTCACATGGTCGCTCAGGTCATCGACGACATCGCGGGCCACACGCTCGCGTCGGCGTCGACCCTGGATGCGTCCATCCGCAGCGCGGACGGTGACAAGAGCGCCCTGGCCAAGCAGGTCGGGGCCCTGGTCGCCGAGCGCGCCAAGGCCGCAGGCGTCGAGGCCGTCGTGTTTGACCGCGGTGGTAACCAGTACGCCGGGCGGATTGCCGCTCTGGCTGACGCCGCCCGTGAAGCCGGACTGAAGTTCTAAGTTCCGGTTCCTACGCACAGCGGACGTAACAGAGAGAGGTAAATCCAATGGCTGGACCCCAGCGCCGCGGAAGCGGTGCCGGTGGCGGCGAGCGGCGGGACCGGAAGGGCCGTGACGGCGGCGCAGCCGAGAAGACCGCGTACGTCGAGCGTGTCGTCGCGATCAACCGCGTCGCCAAGGTTGTTAAGGGTGGTCGTCGCTTCAGCTTCACCGCGCTGGTCGTGGTGGGCGATGGTGACGGCAGCGTCGGTGTCGGATACGGCAAGGCCAAGGAAGTTCCCGCGGCCATCGCCAAGGGCGTCGAAGAGGCCAAGAAGAGCTTCTTCAAGGTCCCGCGTATCCAGGGCACCATCCCTCACCCGATCCAGGGCGAGAAGGCTGCGGGCGTCGTTCTGCTCAAGCCTGCTTCCCCCGGTACCGGTGTGATCGCGGGTGGCCCGGTGCGCGCCGTTCTGGAGTGCGCCGGCGTCCACGACATCCTGTCGAAGTCGCTCGGTTCTTCGAACCCGATCAACATCGTGCACGCGACCGTGGCGGCCCTCCAGGGCCTGCAGCGTCCCGAGGAGATCGCGGCCCGCCGCGGTCTGCCCCTCGAGGACGTCGCCCCCGCGGCTCTGCTTCGTGCGCGTGCGGGAGCGGGTGCGTAATGGCTCGCCTCAAGATCACGCAGACGAAGTCGTACATCGGCAGCAAGCAGAACCACCGCGACACCCTGCGCTCGCTCGGGCTGAAGCGCCTGAACGACGTAGTTGTCAAGGATGACCGCCCCGAGTTCCGCGGAATGGTGCAGACCGTCCGCCACCTCGTGACGGTTGAGGAGGTTGACTGACATGGCGGAGAACAGCCCGCTGAAGGCCCACAACCTCCGGCCTGCCCCGGGCGCCAAGACCGCCAAGACCCGTGTGGGTCGTGGTGAGGCGTCCAAGGGTAAGACCGCAGGCCGTGGTACCAAGGGTACGAAGGCTCGTTACCAGGTTCCGGAGCGCTTCGAGGGTGGCCAGATGCCCCTCCACATGCGTCTCCCGAAGCTCAAGGGCTTCAAGAACCCGTTCCGCACGGAGTACCAGGTCGTGAACCTGGACAAGCTCGCGACGCTCTACCCCGAGGGTGGAGAGGTCACGGTGGCCGATCTGGTCGCCAAGGGCGCCGTGCGCAACAACCACCTCGTCAAGGTCCTCGGACAGGGCGAGATCTCCGTGGCGCTGCAGGTTTCGGTTGACGCCGTCTCCGGCTCCGCCAAGGAGAAGATCGCCGCTGCCGGCGGCACCGTCACCGAACTCGTCTGAGACAACTCGGACAGGGCAGTGACCTGAACACCCGACCGGGGATGCCTCTCATTTGGGGCATCCCCGGTTGGTCGTTCCTAGGGGGGCATGTCCGCCGGTAAGGTGGCGTGCGTTGTTGATGTGGTAAGCCCCGGGCAAGCGCCCGGGTTCCTTTGGCTGTTACGTAACCGTCGATCCTCAAGACCGTCACCTCACGCTTTTGCGCGGGGGTCGCAGGAGGCACCGTGCTCACCGCGTTCGCCCGGGCGTTCAAGACGCCCGACCTGCGCAAGAAGCTGCTCTTCACGCTCGGCATCATCGTGCTCTACCGACTCGGGGCGCACATTCCCGTACCGGGGGTGAGCTACGAGAACGTCCAGACCTGTGTTGACCAGGCCAGCAAGGGCAACAACAGCCTCTTCGGTCTGGTCAACATGTTCAGCGGTGGTGCACTGCTGCAGATCACGATCTTCGCGCTCGGCATCATGCCGTACATCACGGCCAGCATCATTCTTCAGCTGCTGACCGTCGTCATCCCCCGACTCGAAGCCCTCAAGAAGGAGGGGCAGTCGGGCACGGCCAAGATCACGCAGTACACGCGTTATCTGACCGTCGCGCTGGCCATCCTCCAGGGCACCGGCCTGGTGGCGACCGCCCGCAGCGGCGCGCTGTTCAGCGGCTGCCCGGTCGCCGACCAGATCGTCCCGAACCAGTCGATCTTCACGACCATCGTCATGGTGGTCACCATGACGGCCGGCACCGCCGCCGTGATGTGGCTCGGTGAGCTCATCACCGACCGCGGCATCGGCAACGGCATGTCGATCCTGATGTTCATCTCGATCGCAGCCAGCTTCCCCGGCGCCCTGTGGGCCATCAAGCAGAGCGGCAAGCTGGCCGACGGCTGGATCGAGTTCATCACGGTCATCCTCATCGGCTTCGTGATGGTCGGACTCGTCGTCTTCGTCGAGCAGGCCCAGCGCAGGGTTCCCGTGCAGTACGCGAAGCGGATGATCGGGCGCCGGTCGTACGGCGGTACGTCCACTTACATCCCGCTGAAGGTGAACCAGGCGGGTGTGATTCCCGTCATCTTCGCTTCTTCGCTGCTCTACATTCCTGCTCTAATCGTTCAGTTCTCCAACTCCACCTCGGGCTGGGCGACCTGGATTCAGGATCACTTCGTCAAGGGCGACCACCCGTACTACATCGCGACGTACTTCTTGTTGATCGTGTTCTTCGCCTTCTTCTACGTGGCGATCTCGTTCAACCCCGAAGAAGTCGCGGACAACATGAAGAAGTATGGTGGCTTCATCCCGGGTATCCGGGCAGGTCGACCTACTGCCGAGTATCTGAGCTACGTGCTCAACAGGATCACTTGGCCGGGATCGCTGTACCTGGGGCTGATCGCTCTTGTGCCGACGATGGCGTTGGCCGGCTTCGGCGGTGCGAACCAGAACTTCCCGTTCGGCGGGACGAGCATCCTGATCATCGTGGGTGTGGGTCTGGAGACCGTGAAGCAGATCGAGAGTCAGCTCCAGCAGCGCAATTACGAAGGGTTCCTCCGCTGATGCGAATCGTCCTCGTCGGGCCGCCCGGTGCCGGCAAGGGAACGCAGGCTGCGTTCCTTGCCAGGAATCTCTCGATTCCGCACATCTCCACGGGCGACCTCTTCCGCGCCAACATCAGCCGGGGCACCGACCTCGGCAAGCAGGCCCGTGCCTACATGGACGCGGGACAGCTGGTGCCGGACGAAGTCACCATCGCGATGGCCAAGGACCGCATGTCCCAGCCGGACGCCGTGAACGGCTTCCTGCTGGACGGCTTTCCCCGCAATGTGGGGCAGGCCGCGGCGCTCGACAAGATGCTCCTCAGTGAGGGCGTCAAGCTTGACGCGGTTCTTGACCTCGAGGTCCCCGAGGACGAGGTGGTCAAGCGCATCGCCGGCCGCCGTATCTGCCGTAACGACAGCGCGCACGTCTTCCACGTGACGTACAACCCGCCGAAGACCGAGGGCGTTTGCGACGCCTGCGGCGGCGAGCTGTACCAGCGGGACGACGACACCGAGGAGACGGTCCGTACCCGTCTCGAGGTCTACCACACGCAGACCGAGCCGATCATCGACTTCTACCGGGCCCAGGGCCTGGTCGTGACGATCTCCGCGCTGGGCAAGGTCACCGAGGTGACCGAGCGGGCCATGGAGGCCCTCAAGTCCGACGAGGGCTGACCCCCTCCGTCTCACCACTCCACTCAGCCGGCCGCGGCGCCCTCGGGCGCCGCGGCCGACTGTTTGCGCCGTATCGTTGAGTACGGCTCCAACTGTTCCCCTTCGTACGCAGAGAGGCGCCCAGCGATGGTGCAGATCAAGACCCCCGAGCAGATCGCGAAGATGCGCGAGGCGGGCCTCGTGGTCGCTGCCATTCACGCCGCGACGCGAGAGGCGGCCGTCCCCGGCGCCACCACGAAGGACCTCGACGAGGTCGCGCGCAAGGTGATCGCCGACCACGGTGCGAAGTCGAACTTCCTGGGCTACGGCGGATTCCCCGCGACCATCTGCACCTCGGTCAACGAGGTCGTGGTGCACGGCATCCCGGACGAGAAGACCGTCCTCAAGGACGGCGACATCATCTCGATCGACGCCGGCGCGATCATCGACGGCTGGCACGGCGACGCGGCGTACACGGCCTTCGTGGGCACAGGTCACGCTCCGGAGCTGGTCGAGCTCTCCCGGGTGACCGAGGAGTCCATGTGGGCCGGGATCGCCGCGATGAAGGTGAACAACCGGCTCGTCGACATCTCGAAGGCCATCGAGTCCTACATCCGCCGCCAGCCCCGCCCGGCGACCGGCAAGTACGGGATCATCGAGGACTACGGCGGCCACGGCATCGGCACCGAGATGCACATGGACCCGCACCTGCTCAACTACGTCTCGCGGAAGCGAGGCAAGGGCATCAAGCTCGTCCCGGGCGTCTGCCTGGCCATCGAGCCGATGGTGTCGCTGGGCACGGCGCAGACGAAGGTCCTCGCCGACGAGTGGACGGTCCTCACGACCGACGGCACCTGGTCCTCGCACTGGGAGCACTCGATCGCCCTCACGGAGCAGGGCCCGCTCGTCCTGACCTCCCCGGACTGCGGCCGCGCGAGGCTCGCGCACTACGGCGTGGAGGCGGCGCCGGACCCGCTGGGCTGAGGTCCGCAACCGCCCACCGGCCGGACCGTCCCCAGGACTGTCCGGCTGATCCGTGTCTAAGGATCAGGCCAAGTGGGCAAACTTGACGGATTCGTCTTTTGAAGTCTGCTGACGTAGACTGACTCGTCGGCTCTCGTGCATCAGTGTGTCCGTATGTCTGCACACCGGATGAGTGAGAGTCGATCAAGGTAGCCGATTCGAAGGGCGAAGCGTGGCCAAGAAGCAAGGTGCCATCGAAATTGAGGGCACCGTGATCGAGTCCCTCCCGAACGCCATGTTCAAGGTGGAACTCCAGAACGGTCACAAGGTCCTCGCGCACATCAGCGGCAAGATGCGGATGCACTACATCCGCATCCTCCCGGATGACCGGGTCGTCGTGGAGCTGTCTCCGTACGACCTGACGCGTGGCCGGATCGTCTACCGCTACAAGTAGATCTTGCCGCCATCCCGCTTCGGCGTGGTGAGGGCACTGACCCGGAGAACCTGACATCCCATGAAGGTCAAGCCGAGCGTCAAGAAGATCTGCGACAAGTGCAAGGTGATCCGCCGTCACGGCCGGGTCATGGTCATCTGCGACAACCTGCGCCACAAGCAGCGCCAGGGCTGACGCACGACCACCTGCATCTCGCAGCTCTTCGCGCGACGCACGTAAACGTATACGCAGATCCCGTCCAAGCTTCGGCTGACGACACCTCCGGCGGGGGCCGGGGACCCGGGCGTACCACCCACCCTCAGGGGTCGGGTCGGCGTTCGGGAGCGGTTCTGTGGAAGACCCCCGAAATAACAACTGGAGCCATTGAATGGCACGCGTTTCAGGTGTTGACATCCCGCGCGAAAAGCGCGTGGAGGTTGCCCTCACCTACGTCTTCGGTATCGGGCGCACCCGGTCCAAGGAGATCCTCGCCGCCGCCGGCGTGAACCCCAACTCCCGCGTTCGTGACCTGGCCGAAGAGGACCTGGTCAAGATCCGCGAGTACGTGGACGCCAACCTCCGCACCGAGGGTGACCTTCGCCGCGAGATCCAGGGCGACATCCGCCGCAAGATCGAGATCGGCTGCTACCAGGGCATCCGGCACCGTCGCGGTCTGCCGGTCCACGGTCAGCGCACCAGCACGAACGCGCGTACCCGCAAGGGCCCGCGTCGCGCCATCGCCGGTAAGAAGAAGCCGGGCAAGAAGTAGTCCTCAGCGGACGTACTGCGGGTGCCCGGGTCATTCCGGACGTCCGTGGAAACCAGCGGTCTTCGCTGTAGGACCGATCACCTCCCCTCTCCATCTGGAGTCAAGACATGCCCCCCAAGGGTCGTCAGGGCGCAGCCAAGAAGGTGCGTCGCAAGGAAAAGAAGAACGTCGCTCACGGGCACGCCCACATCAAGAGCACGTTCAACAACACCATCGTCTCGATCACGGACCCCTCGGGCAACGTGATCTCCTGGGCCTCCGCCGGCCACGTCGGCTTCAAGGGCTCGCGCAAGTCCACCCCCTTCGCCGCGCAGATGGCCGCCGAGTCGGCCGCCCGCCGCGCGCAGGAGCACGGCATGCGCAAGGTCGACGTCTTCGTCAAGGGTCCCGGCTCCGGCCGTGAGACCGCGATCCGCTCCCTCCAGGCCACGGGCCTCGAGGTCGGTTCGATCCAGGACGTCACCCCGACGCCGCACAACGGCTGCCGTCCGCCGAAGCGTCGCCGCGTCTGAGCCGCTACGGCCGGTGACGGCTGTGCGTCAGTAGCGTCGGATCCGGGCGGTATGTCCCTTCGGGGGTGTGCCGCCCGTATCCTTGTTACATCTGTCGGGCATCAAATAGTGGGTGCCCACGACTGAAGGATCACCACATGCTTATCGCTCAGCGTCCGTCGCTGACCGAAGAGGTCGTCGACGAGTTCCGCTCCCGGTTCGTGATCGAGCCGCTGGAGCCGGGCTTCGGTTACACCCTCGGCAACTCCCTGCGCCGTACCCTCCTCTCCTCGATCCCCGGTGCCGCTGTCACCAGCATCCGGATCGACGGTGTCCTGCACGAGTTCACCACCGTGCCGGGCGTCAAGGAGGACGTGACCGACCTCATCCTCAACATCAAGCAGCTGGTCGTCTCCTCGGAGCACGACGAGCCGGTCGTGATGTACCTGCGCAAGCAGGGTCCCGGCCTGGTCACCGCTGCTGACATCGCCCCGCCGGCCGGTGTCGAGGTCCACAACCCGGACCTCGTCATGGCGACGCTGAACGGCAAGGGCAAGCTGGAGATGGAGCTGACCGTCGAGCGCGGCCGCGGCTACGTCTCCGCCGTCCAGAACAAGCAGGTGGGCCAGGAGATCGGGCGTATCCCGGTCGACTCCATCTACTCCCCGGTGCTCAAGGTCACGTACAAGGTCGAGGCGACCCGTGTCGAGCAGCGCACCGACTTCGACAAGCTGATCGTCGACGTCGAGACCAAGCAGGCCATGCGTCCCCGTGACGCCATGGCGTCGGCCGGTAAGACCCTGGTCGAGCTGTTCGGTCTGGCGCGCGAGCTCAACATCGACGCCGAGGGCATCGACATGGGCCCGTCCCCGACGGACGCCGCGCTCGCCGCCGATCTGGCGCTGCCGATCGAGGAGCTCGAGCTCACGGTCCGTTCGTACAACTGCCTCAAGCGCGAGGGCATCCACTCCGTGGGTGAGCTCGTGGCCCGCTCCGAGGCGGACCTGCTCGACATCCGCAACTTCGGTGCGAAGTCGATCGACGAGGTCAAGGCGAAGCTGGCCGGTATGGGCCTCGCGCTGAAGGACTCGCCTCCCGGCTTCGACCCGACCGCCGCGGCCGACGCCTTCGGCGCGGACGACGACGCGGACGCCGGTTTCGTGGAGACCGAGCAGTACTGATCACCTCCGGCGGGGGCGCCCGGTTTTCCGGGGCGCCCCCGCCGGGGCCGAGGGCTTCGTCCTCGATCGCCGGCCGGGCTCGGACGAGCCCGGCCGGCAAGAACTTCCGTGTGGCGACCGCCGCACGGGAACTGACACCGGTACCTGATACGGCCGGTGCAGCACACAAGGAGAAAAACCATGCCTCAGCCCGCCAAGGGTGCCCGTCTGGGCGGCAGCGCTGCGCACGAGAAGCTTCTTCTCATCAACCTCGCGAAGTCGCTGTTCGAGCACGGCCGCATCACCACGACCGAGGCCAAGGCCCGTCGCCTGCGTCCGGTCGCCGAGCGTTTCATCACCAAGGCGAAGAAGGGCGACATCCACAACCGTCGCCTGGTGCTGCAGTCGATCACGGACAAGGGCATCGTGCACACGCTCTTCACCGAGATCGCCCCGCGGTACGAGAACCGCCCCGGTGGTTACACCCGCATCACCAAGATCGGCAACCGTCGTGGCGACAACGCCCCGATGGCCGTCATCGAGCTCGTCGAGGCCCTGACCGTGGCGCAGGCCGCCACCGGTGAGGCCGAGGCCGCCACGAAGCGCGCCGTGAAGGAAGACGCCCTCAAGAAGGACGAGGCTCCGGCCGAGACCGTCGAGGACGCCAAGCCGGCCGACGCCGCTGAGGAGTCCAAGGACGCCTGAGCGTCCTGAGACCCCGGTACGGGTCCGCACCACCCTTCGGGGCGGTGCGGACCCGTTCTGTTTTGAGAGGATGCGCGGGTGAGTGACGAAGCAGAGCCCGGATTCGTACGGGTGCGGCTGGACCTTTCCTACGACGGCAAGGACTTCTCCGGCTGGGCGAAGCAGACCAGCAGGCGCACCGTGCAGGGCGAGATCGAGGACGCGCTGCGCACCGTGACGCGGTCGTCGGTGACGTACGGCCTGACGGTCGCCGGGCGTACCGATGCGGGGGTGCACTCGCGCGGGCAGGTGGCGCACGTCGACCTGCCGGCCGGGGTGTGGGCCGAACACGAGGAGAAGCTGCTGCGGCGGCTGGCGGGGCGCCTGCCGCCGGACGTACGGATCTGGCGGGCGGCGAAGGCCCCGGCGGGGTTCAACGCGCGCTTCTCCGCGTTGTGGCGGCGTTACGCGTACCGGGTGGGGGACCGGCCGGGCGGGGTGGACCCGCTCCTCCGGGGCCATGTGCTCTGGCACGACCGGCCTCTGGACCTGGACGCGATGAACGAGGCGGCCGCCCTCATGGTGGGGGAGCAGGACTTCGCGGCGTACTGCAAGAAGCGCGAGGGCGCCACGACCATCCGTACGCTGCAGAAGCTGCACTGGGTCAGGGACCCGGAGTCCGGTGTGCTGACGGCGACCGTGCAGGCGGACGCCTTCTGCCACAACATGGTGCGGGCGCTGATAGGCGCGGCGCTGTTCGTCGGAGACGGGCGCCGGCCCGCCGCGTGGCCGGCCGAGGTGCTGGCGGCGAAGGTACGGGACCCGGGGGTGCACGTGGTGCGGCCGCACGGGCTGACGCTGGAGGAAGTGGCCTATCCGGCGGACGAGTTGCTGGCGGCCAGGGCCGTGGAGGCCCGCAACGTCAGGACGTTGCCGGGGGCGGGGTGCTGCTGACCGGCCGTCGGCGCAGGGCCCGCACCAGTCTGGCCAAGCTGTCCACGGCGAGCAGCGTCATCACGGTGGAGCGGAACCAGCCGATGTCCGGCGTCCACCAGGCGTAGACCGCCGTCGAGGTGAAGAGCAGCAGGGCCGCCGTGCGCAGCACCCACCAGCGGGCCGGGTGCGGTTCGGCCTGTGGTGGGGCTTCCGGGTGGACGCCGTCCTTCGTGGTGAGGGTGTCCCGCATGCCCGCGAGGAATCCTCGCCGGGCGAGTACCCGGGCGCCGGGAAGCCCCTCGAGGATCTCCTGCCTGCCGCCGTATCCGGCGGGCAGCGGCGGGAGGCCCAGGGCGGCGACGAGCTCGCTCTGGTGGCGGGCCGGGTCCCCGGCGGCCCGCAGGACGTGGGCCAGGGGGCGCGGGTCGGACAGGCCGTAGACACGGGCGAGCGCGGTGGCCGTCGCGGCCGCCCGGGCGTGGTCGGCGGCGGGCGCGGCGGTCTCCCAGGCGTGGTCCGCCACCTTCCTGCCCCGGTGCAGGAGGGTGAAGCTGCTGCGTTCCGGGGTGCGGTGGAGGACCAGCGCGGGCCAGTCCTCGCCCGTGGTGAAGTTGTCGGCCGCCGCGGTGAGCGGGTCGTCGGGGAGCAGCGCCGCGCGCCTGCCGCGTGCCGGGTCCGGGACTACCTCCACGTAGGTGTGGTGGCTGGCGGCCGGAGCGGTCCGGAGGCTGTGGCCGCAGATCAGGGCGGCCTGGGCCACCTCGGTGGGGCCGGTGGAGGCGATGGCGACCGAGCGCGGGGCCAGCTCGCGCTCCCAGTCCTGGGTGCCGGTGGCCGGGGGCCTTGGGGAGGGGCGGAAGAAGGGCACCTTCATCGCGAGTTCGACGCGGGTGTCGGAGCGGGCCTCCAGGAATTCGGCACGGGCCTCGCCGAAGTAGGTCCACGGGAAGGTGGTGGCGTGCACCCCGAGGCTGCGGAAGGCGGTGAGCGCCTCCTCGTAGCGGTCCATCGACCACAGGACCAGGGCCAGGTGGTTACGGAAGCCGGCGGCCTCCCGGTCTCCGGGGGCGTAGCTGTCCGACAGGGCCTGCGCGCGGGTCACCGCCGCTTCGGCGCGTTCCCTGTACGGGTCGGGGCCGGGCGTCTCCTCGTCGGCGATCAGGTACTCCACGACGGCCTGGAGCGGCAGCGCGTGGAGCCTGGACCCGGGAGGCGCCTGGTCCGCCGCACGCTCGGCGAAGGCGAACATCTCCTCGTGCGAGCCGTACCACTTGGCGCAGAGGTACTGGAGCGCCTGGACGTGGCAGCCCTCGTGGTGCGGGTCCCGGGTGTCCGCCTCGGCCAGATAGGTGTCGAAGACCTCGCGCGGGGCCTGGATGCCCCGCGCCTGGGTCAGCGCGATGCGCCACGGGACCGGGTCGTGGGGGTTGAGCTCGGCGGCGGCGGAGATGACCGGCACGGCGTCCCGCAGTACCGCGTGGAACGCCCGGAACTGGTCGGCCTCGACGTGCCTGGCCCGGGCGCCGGTGCGTATCTGCCAGGCCTGGAAGACGTACTGGTCGGCCTTGACCAGCACGGCGTCGGGGTCCTCGGGGGACACCTCCAGCCAGCTGTCCAGCCAGCCCGGGTGGTGCAGCGAGGCCCGTGCGAGCCGGGAGACGCAGGTGTCCCTGCGCTCCCACTGGGCGTGCTCACGGGTGGCGGCGAGCAGCTCGGCGGCCGGGGCGTGGTCGCCCGACGCGGCGGCGGCGAGGGCGACCCGCAGCGACGGGTCCGGGGCGTCGAGGACCACGGCGTCGTCCGGCGGAAGGTCGGCGCCTATCGCGTCGCTGTGGCGCAGGACGCGCGGGATGGTGAAGAGGGTGGTCAGACGCACGACGGCGGGTCCTCGTTCGAGGGGATGGACGGGACGGTGCGCAGGGGGAGGACCGGCGGGAAGTCAGGCGACGGGGGCGCCCGCGGCCGCGGAGGCCTGGACCTCTCCCCGGTGACGGATCTGGCGGAAGGCGAAGTCGGTCAGGTCGTCACCGACCGCGTACACGTCCTTGGCCGCCGTGGTGACGTTCTTCCCGCTGATGAAGCCGCCGACCGTGAAGTAGGCGTACCTGCCGTAGGAGTTGGCGGTACGCCGGCAGACGGATCCACCGCGGCAGAAGGTGGGGACCCCTGAGCCGCTGAGGGAGGCGAGACCGCCGGACGCCTGCTGGGCGGCCTTCCTGGCCTCCGCCTCGGTGCCGAACACGGCGAGGCCGACGGTGACCGCGATGCCGTCCTTGCTGTACGTGGCGCGGATGACCTGGTCGCAGCCGTTGCCGTCGAGGATCGAACCGAGGGCGCCCTGCGTCGTCGCCGCGCAGTTCGCCGTACGGGCGGTGGCGCCCTTGGCGTAGACGCGGTCGCCCATGGTCAGCTTCCTGCCGGGGAAGAAGGCGTCGACGGTGACGGGGGCCCTGTCCTTCTTCTCGTCGGCTATGTAGTCCTTCGGGTCCGGCGGGGGCGGCGGTGCGACCGAGGAGAAGGAGGGCCCCGGCGCGGAGGTCTCCGAAGGCAGGTCGGCGGGTGCCGGCAGCTCGCTCGCGTTCTTGTCCGACCCTGAGGCGCCGCCGTCGGCCGAGATGACGGCCGTGGCCACGATCGCGGCCACGGCGGCGGTGGCCAGTGCGCCGCCGCCGATCAGCAGCCACTTCTTGCGCCTGCCGCGCGCGGCGGACTCGTCCGCCAGCGCCGCCCAGTCCGGAGTCCGGCTCTCTCCCGGCCCCCAGGAGGGCCCCCCTTGCCCAAAGCTCATGCGGCGAATCCTAGACCGACCGTAATCCGGTTGGGCCAACGGTTCGCCTGCCGTGACAATGCTGTGCATGGGACATCTTGAAGCGGGCCACCTGGAGTACTACCTACCGGACGGACGGGTGCTGCTCGGCGACGCTTCGTTCCGGGTGGCCGATGGCGCCGTCGTCGCGCTCGTCGGCGCGAACGGGGCGGGGAAGACCACCCTGTTGAAGCTGCTCGCCGGGGAGCTCCAGCCGCACGGCGGCTCGGTATCGGTGAGTGGCGGGCTCGGCGTGATGGCCCAGTTCGTGGGTTCGGTGCGGGACGAGCGGACCGTCCGTGACCTGCTGGTCTCCGTGGCCCAGCCCAGGATCAGGGAGGCGGCGCAGGCCGTCGACGCGGCCGAGGAACGCATCCTGAGCGTGGACGACGAGGCCGCGCAGATGGCGTACGCGCAGGCGCTGAGCGACTGGGCGGAGGCGCGCGGGTACGAGGCCGAGACGCTGTGGGACGTCTGCACCATGGCCGCGCTCGGCGTCCCGTACGAGAAGGCGCAGTGGCGTGAGGTGCGCACGCTCAGCGGTGGCGAGCAGAAGCGGCTGGTCCTGGAGGCACTGCTGAGGGGCCCGGACGAGGTGCTGATCCTGGACGAGCCGGACAACTATCTGGACGTCCCCGGCAAGCGGTGGCTGGAGGAGAAGCTCAAGGAGACCCGCAAGACGGTGCTCTTCGTCTCCCACGACCGGGAGCTGCTGTCGCGGGCCGCCCAGAAGATCGTGAGCGTGGAGCCCGGTCCGGCCGGCTCGGACGTCTGGGTGCACGGTGGCGGTTTCGACACGTACCACCAGGCACGCAAGGACCGGTTCGCGCGCTTCGAGGAGCTCCTGCGGCGCTGGGAGGAGGAGCACAAGCGGCTGAAGGCGCTCGTCCTGCGGATGCGGCAGCAGGCAGCGAACAGTCCCGACATGGCGAACCGCTACCACGCGATGCAGACCCGCTTCAAGAAGTTCGAGGAGGCGGGACCGCCGCCGGAGCCGCCCCGCGAGCAGGACATCAGGATGCGGCTGCGCGGCGGGCGGACGGGGGTGCGGGCGGTGACGTGCACCGCCCTGGAGCTGACCGGTCTGATGAAGCCGTTCGACCTGGAGATCTACTACGGGGAGCGGGTCGCGGTCCTCGGCTCCAACGGCTCGGGCAAGTCACACTTCCTGCGGCTGCTGGCGGGCGAGCCGGTCGCGCACACCGGTGAGTGGAAGCTCGGTGCGCGGGTCGTGCCCGGGCACTTCGCGCAGACGCACGCCCATCCGGAGCTCCTCGGCAAGACGCTCGTCGAGATCCTGTGGACGGAGCAGGCCAAGGACCGCGGCGGTGCGATGTCGGTGCTGCGGCGCTACGAACTGGAGCGCCAGGGCGACCAGGCCTTCGAGAGGCTGTCCGGCGGGCAGCAGGCGCGCTTCCAGATCCTGCTCCTGGAGCTCTCGGGCACGACCGCGCTGCTGCTGGACGAGCCGACGGACAACCTGGACCTGGAGTCGGCCGAGGCCCTGCAGGACGGGCTGGAGGTGTACGACGGGACGGTCATGGCCGTCACGCACGACCGCTGGTTCGCGAAGTCCTTCGACCGGTACCTGGTCTTCGGCTCGGACGGGGTGGTGCGGGAGTCCGCGGAGCCGGTCTGGGACGAGCGCAGGGTCCAGCGGGAGCGGTAGGGCTGAGGCGTTTTGACCCGTCGCGGGCGGGGCGGGTACTGTCGGTGGTTGTTATACGTATCGGCTTCGTCGTTCTCACGCGAAGAGCCCTTACGTAGGTTCTCTGGAGCAGTTACCAGTGGCTCGCATACGGGCAGCGTTCCCGGCCTTGTGAGCCCCAGCTGCATGATCGCTTCAGGGGTGCCATGTATCTGGACCTCATCCACTGAAGAAGCGAAGGCTACGAAGTGCGTACGTACAGCCCCAAGCCCGGCGATGTCACTCGCCAGTGGCACATCATCGACGCCGAGGACATCGTCCTCGGCCGTCTGGCCACCACGGCTGCGAACCTCCTCCGAGGCAAGCACAAGGCGATCTACGCCCCCCACATGGACATGGGCGACTTCGTCATCATCATCAACGCCGAGAAGGTTCACCTCTCCGGTAACAAGAAGACCCAGAAGATGGCGTACCGCCACTCGGGCTTCCCGGGCGGTCTCCGTTCGGTGCGCTACGACGAGCTGCTCTCGAAGAACCCCGAGAAGGCCGTCGAGAAGGCCATCAAGGGCATGATCCCCAAGAACACCCTGGGTCGTCAGATGATCTCGAAGCTCAAGGTCTACGCGGGCGACCAGCACCCGCACGCTGCGCAGCAGCCGGTCCCGTTCGAGATCACCCAGGTCGCGCAGTAGTTCCGGCCTCCCCCCTAAGACGTTAAAGAAAGATCTGAGGAGAATCGTGGCCGAGACCACTGCAGAGACGCCCGTCGAGGGCACCGAGGGCGAAGAGACCTTCGCCGAGGTGACCACCTTCGAGTCGGAGGTCCCCGTCGAGGGTGAGTACACCTCCGAGTCGCTCGCCGGCCGCTTCGGCGACCCGCAGCCCGCCGCCGGCCTTGGCCGTCGCAAGAACGCCATCGCCCGCGTCCGGATCGTTCCGGGCACCGGCAAGTGGAAGATCAACGGTCGCACCCTTGAGGACTACTTCCCCAACAAGGTGCACCAGCAGGAAGTCAACGAGCCCTTCAAGGTGCTCGAGCTCGACGGCCGCTACGACGTCATCGCCCGCATCTCGGGTGGCGGCGTCTCCGGTCAGGCCGGTGCCCTGCGCCTCGGCGTGGCCCGCGCGCTGAACGAGGCTGACGTGGACAACAACCGCGCCACGCTGAAGAAGGCCGGCTTCCTCTCCCGCGACGACCGTGCGGTCGAGCGCAAGAAGGCCGGTCTCAAGAAGGCCCGTAAGGCCCCGCAGTACAGCAAGCGCTAAATCGCCTGCTCATCTGCTTTACGCGTTCGCCCCGGCGGCACACCTCGTGCTGCTGGGGCGTTCGTTTATCAGCTCGCGCGGGCGTATAACGGCTTAAGACGCTTGGACGTTTATAGGGTCGGCGGTTTGAGGCGCACCCTTCTTTGTTGTGCCTTGCCTCGTTTCGGCCTGTTTTCAGTACTTTGGTTTTGTGGTTTCGGAGCACCTTCGGAGGACACCAGTGGGACGACTCTTCGGCACGGACGGCGTGCGCGGCGTCGCCAACGCGGACCTGACAGCAGAGCTCGCGCTCGGGCTCTCGGTCGCGGCGGCGCACGTACTCGCCGAGGCGGGCACCTTCGAGGGGCATCGCCCGACCGCTGTGGTGGGCCGTGACCCCCGTGCGTCCGGAGAGTTCCTGGAAGCCGCCGTCGTGGCGGGCCTCGCCAGTGCCGGCGTGGACGTCCTGCGCGTCGGTGTGCTGCCGACCCCCGCCGTCGCGTACCTCACCGGTTCCCTCGGTGCCGACATCGGTGTCATGCTCTCGGCCAGTCACAACGCCATGCCCGACAACGGCGTCAAGTTCTTCGCCCGCGGCGGCCACAAGCTCGCCGACGAGCTGGAGGACCGCATCGAGACGGTCTACGAGCAGCACCGCACCGGCGAGCCGTGGAGCCGTCCGACCGGCGCCGGCGTCGGCCGGGTGACGGACTACACCGAGGGCTTCGACCGCTACGTCGCCCACCTCATCGCCGTCCTCCCGAACCGGCTCGACGGGATCAAGGTCGTCCTCGACGAGGCACACGGCGCCGCGGCCCGTGTTTCGCCCGAGGCGTTCGCCCGGGCCGGGGCCGAGGTCGTCACCATCGGCGCCGAACCGGACGGCCTCAACATCAACGAGGGCTGCGGCTCCACCCACATGGAGCTGCTGCGGGCGGCCGTCGTCGAGCACGGCGCCGACCTCGGCATCGCGCACGACGGTGACGCGGACCGCTGCCTGGCCGTGGACGCGGCCGGTGAGGAGGTCGACGGCGACCAGATCCTGGCCGTGCTCGCCCTCGCGATGCGCGAGTCCGGTCACCTGCGCAAGGACACCGTGGTCGGCACGGTCATGTCGAACCTCGGCTTCAAGATGGCGATGGAGCGGGAGGGCATCCAGCTCGTCCAGACCGCCGTCGGTGACCGCTACGTCCTGGAGTCGATGAAGGCCGAAGGCTTCGCGCTGGGCGGCGAGCAGTCAGGCCACGTCATCGTCCTGGACCACGCGACGACGGGTGACGGCACCCTGACCGGGCTGATGCTCGCGGCCCGGGTCGCCGCCACCGGACGTACGCTCGCCGACCTGGCCGGTGTGATGCAGCGCCTCCCGCAGGTCCTCATCAACGTGCCGGACGTGGACAAGTCGCGCGTGGGCACCTCGCCCGAGGTCGCCACCGCTGTGGCCCGCGCCGAGCACGAGCTGGGCGACACCGGGCGGGTGCTCCTGCGGAAGTCGGGCACCGAGCCGCTCGTACGGGTCATGGTCGAGGCCGCCGACCTGGAGCAGGCGCGCGCCGTGGCCGGGCAGCTGGCCGACGTGGTCAAGTCCGCGCTCGGCTGACACAGCCTCAACCGCCGGAGGGACCCGGCCTCACGGCCGGGTCCCTCCGGCGTTGCGCCGCCCACAGCGCCTTCTGCAGCAGCAGCGTGAGGGTCCCGGCGAGGACGATGCCGGCCAGGTTGGCCAGCAGTTGCGCCGAGGACCCCCAGGTCTGTGCCAGGTCCTGGTAGCTGAAGGCGACCGCGGCGTTGGCGGCGGCCGGCACCGTGGTCACCGAGATCGCCACCCCGATCAGCGCCCCGGACTTCGCCGAGGTCAGCGAGAGGGTCCCCGCGATGCCCGCGAGGAGCGCGACCACGAACGACATCCAGTCCGGGTGCCAGATGAAGCCGGTGTTGGGCCTCTCCGCCTTGACCATGTCCTCGGTGAACAGCCCGAGCAGGTCCATCAGCCAGGCGAAGCCCGCCGTGAGCACCATCGCCGCCGCGAAGCCGCCGATCAGCGCCCACAGGGACCGTGCGACCAGCCGGGGCGCGCGCTGCACCAGGGCCGTCGAGATCCCGGCCAGCGGGCCGAACTCCGGGCCCACCGCCATCGCGCCCACGATCAGCACCGCGTTGTCCAGCATCACTCCGCACGCGGCGAGCATCGTCGCCACGGAGAGGAAGGCGACATAGGTGGCGCTGAAGGTCGACTCCTCGTGGGTCACCTCGCTCAGCTCTTCCCAGAGCACCGCGTCCGCGCCCTCGCCCGGCGCCGCCCGCTCCGCCTCCTCGGCACTCCTGGACAGCGTCAGATCCATGTTCTCGACGGTGATGGAGCCGTCGCTGTCGATGCCCGCCTTCCGCAGCGCGCCGATCAGTTCGTCGCCGGCCTCCCGTGCCACGTCGCACATGACCACATCGCCCACCGGGCTCCGCGCTGCTCCGGTCAGCACCGCGAGGTGCGCGGTGCCCACGGTCCGCTCCAGCAACCGCACCACCTCGTCGGTGCGTTCGGCGGGCACGATGAGGCGCAGATGCAGCACGGGCGCACCCTTTCCCTGGTCAGAGTTTGCGCAGCGAGAGCCGCTGGACCTTGTGGTCGGGCCCTTTGCGCAGCACCAGAGTGGCACGGCCGCGCGTGGGCGCCACGTTCTCCAGCAGGTTGGGCTTGTTGATGGTCCGCCACATGGTGCGCGCGTAGTCCAGCGCCTCCGCCTCGGAGACCTGCGTGTACTTGCGGAAGTACGAGAACGGGTTCTGGAACGCCGTCTCACGCAGCCTGCGGAAGCGGTGCAGGTACCAGTTCTCGATGTCCTCGGCGCGCGCGTCGACGTACACGCTGAAGTCGAAGTAGTCGGCGAGCCCGACCCTGGTCCGGCCGTCCTTGCCGGGCAGCGCGGGCTGCAGGACGTTCAGCCCCTCGACGATCAGGATGTCGGGGCGGCGTACGGTCAGCCGCTCGCCCTGCACGATGTCGTAGATCAGGTGGGAGTAGACGGGCGCCGTCACCTCGTCCTTGCCGGCCTTGATGTCGGCGACGAACCGGGTCAGCGCCCGCCGGTCGTACGACTCGGGGAACCCCTTGCGCGACATGAGGCCCCGCGCTTCGAGCTCCTTCATCGGCAGCAGGAACCCGTCGGTCGTCACCAGCTCCACCCGGGGGTGCTCGGGCCAGCGAGCCAGCAGCGCCTGCAGGATGCGGGCACTGGTGGACTTGCCGACGGCGACGCTGCCTGCGACCCCTATGACGAACGGGGTACCGCGCTGCTCGCCGTGCCCGTTGCCCGCGTCCCCCAGGAAGGTGTTCAGTGCGCCGCGCAGGCCGGAGGTGGCCTGGACGTAGAGGTTGAGCAGCCGGGAGAGCGGCAGATAGACGTCCCGGACCTCGTCGAGGTCGATGACGTCGCCGAGTCCTCTCAGCTTCTCGACCTCCTCGGCGCTCAGCGGCAGCGGGGTCTTGTCGCGCAGAGCACTCCACTCCGCCCGGGTCAGGTCGACGTAGGGCGTCGGCGCGTGCTCGGTGCGGCGGGGACTCCGTGCGGACGAGGTGATCACGTACTCATTGTCGCGGGAGTTCGAACGGAGTGGGGGGTGGGGTCGGTCACGTGGCCGGGCTCGGATTCTCCAGTAGCCGAGCACCGGCTATGCATGTTCGATGACCTCTGCCCGGACGTCCCGGTGCCGAAGAACGCCGGACGCGGATCGGGGCGGTACAGCAGCGAATGGCGCGCGCGGGACAGCACCGGAGTGCCTCTGCGGTGGATCTGGTCACTGCCGCCACTGCTGCCCACCTCGGACTGGCCGTCCTCCATGACGACGTCGACTACCTCACGGTCGCCCGGTACGCACCCGACTTGAGGGAGCACCGCATCCACGACGTGGGCTGAGCAGGGTGGGCCGGGAATTCCCGCCGGTCCCCTTCTGCCGACGCCCCGGCCCCGCTCGGAGTGCCCGGCCGAACCGCTGGTAGCCTGCCGCCCCGCCGTTCGGGCGTGATCGTCCCGGGCGGCGGTTCTCGTATCCGTACGTACGCAGCATCGAGGTGCGCATGAAAACTGGCAGAACCGGCGCCGTCGCCGCAATCGCGGGGGCGGCCGTCGCTCTCTCCACCTTCGCGGCTCCCGCGGCGCAGGCCGCGGACACCGGGATCACCGTGTCGAGGATCGTCGTCAACGGGGGCAAGTCCGTCATCGTGGGCACCTCCGACGAGAAGGCCCCGCCCGTGACCTTCCGGATCACGCTCCCCACCGGGTACAGCACGGCTGACTGGTCCGCCTGGGACGCGGCGCCGTACCTCTACCACGGCACCACCGCGGTCAAGTGAGCGGCTGAGGGCCGTCCCCGGCACCCGCGCGGCAGTCGGGCCGCGGACTTCACCGACTGTCCGGACGCTCGCTGAGCCGGGTCCGGAGCGCCCTGGCCATCCGGTCCGCCCGATCGGCCGTCACCCGCTCGGGCTCCGGGGCCCGTAGCAACTCGAAGACCCCGGGCCCACGTTGCTCCTGCGGCAGATCCGCCGCGCGCGGCACGATGTGGAAGTGCACGTGGGCGAAGCCCTCGGCTTCGGCGAACTGGACGACATACGTCTTGTCGCAGCCGGTCACGCTGCGAAGCGCCCGGGAGAGGCCGACCTGCCACCTCCCCAGTGTGGAGGCCTCCGCGTCGGTGAGGTCGTGAAGGGCCGTGACGTGGCGGCGGGGCAGCAGCACCAGCCAGCCCGGGAGCGCTGTGTTGAAGGCGTGGGCCACCCGCCAGTGCTGGTCGAAGGCGAGGCATTCCCGGGGTGGAAGTTCGTCGAACCGTGCTTCCTTGTCGCACGGGTAGCACTCGGGAGTCGTCATGGACCGAAAGCGTAGATGTGTTCGGCCGGGAATACGCAGGTCACCGCAGCCTGCCCCTCCGCCGCTCGAGGAGCGCGCCCAGCCTGACCGGGGGCCGGTGTCCGCACCCCTGCAGCGGACACCGGCCCCCGGCCGGGCGGAACTGGACCGCACGGATCAGGGCCGGGCGTGGATGTCCGCCGCGTGGCGGTCGTAGAGCCCGGCGAAGAGCTCCGGATCGTCGATGGACCGGGCGATCATCTCGGCGTCGTCCGGCAGGGCAGGTGGCGGTGGTCGTTGTCCGGGCACGGAGCCTCCAGCGGTCCGGTCGGCGAGGTTGCCATCCGCTTGTTGCCCGCAGCGGGCGGAAAGGTTCACGGGGCCGGCGGGCCCGGACCGGCAGCCCCGGCCGACAGGGTGGCAGACACTTTTGGCGCAATGGCCGGCACTTCCGCGCCGCCCCGACCGGGGACGCCAGCCTTATGGTGGCGATATGTGCGGAATCGTGGGTTACGTCGGGGCGCAGTCGGCGCAGGATGTCGTTGTCGCGGGGCTGAAGCGGCTGGAGTACCGGGGGTACGACTCCGCGGGGGTCGCCGTCCTCGCGGACGGGGGGCTTGCCTCCGCGAAGAAGGCGGGGAAGCTCCTCAACCTGGAGAAGGAGCTCAAGGACCGGCCGCTGCCGGCCGGGAACACCGGGCTCGGGCACACCCGTTGGGCCACGCACGGCGGGCCCACCGATGCGAACGCCCACCCGCATCTCGACAACGCGGGCAGGGTCGCCGTCGTGCACAACGGGATCATCGAGAACTTCGCGGCGCTTCGTGAGGAGTTGACCGGGCGTGGCCATGACCTGGCCTCCGAGACGGACACCGAGGTGGTCGCCCATCTGCTCGCCGAGGCGTACTCCTCCGGCGGTGACCCGGCCGAGGCCATGCGGCAGGTGTGCCGTCAGCTGGAGGGCGCGTTCACGCTGGTCGCCGTACACGCGGACGAGCCCGATGTGGTGGTGGGGGCCCGGCGGAACTCGCCGCTGGTGGTGGGCGTGGGGGACGGGGAGATGTTCCTGGCCTCCGATGTGTCCGCCTTCATCGCGCACACGCGGGACGCGATCGAGCTGGGCCAGGACCAGGTGGTCGAGCTGCGCAGGGACGGGGCGACGGTCACCGGTTTCGACGGCGGGCCGGCCGACGTACGCGAGTACCACGTGGACTGGGACGCGTCGGCCGCCGAGAAGGGCGGTTACGCCTCCTTCATGCTCAAGGAGATCGCCGACCAGCCCAAGGCCGTGGCCGACACGCTGCTCGGGCGGGTCGACGGCTCGGGCAGCCTCCACCTCGACGAGGTGCGTATTCCGCAGAGCGTGCTCCGCGAGGTCGACAAGGTCGTCGTCATCGCCTGCGGGACCGCCTTCCACGCAGGGATGATCGCCAAGTACGCCATCGAGCACTGGACCAGGCTGCCGTGCGAGACGGAGCTCGCCAGCGAGTTCCGCTATCGCGATCCGATCCTGGACCAGCGCACCCTCGTCGTAGCCATCTCGCAGTCGGGCGAGACGATGGACACACTGATGGCGGTACGGCATGCCCGGGAGCAGGGGGCGAAGGTCCTCGCCATCTGCAACACGAACGGCTCGACGATTCCGAGGGAGTCGGACGCCGTCCTCTACACGCACGCCGGGCCCGAGGTCGCCGTCGCCTCCACCAAGGCGTTCCTGACACAGCTCGTCGCCTGCTACCTGGTCGCGCTGTATCTGGGGCAGGTGCGCGGCACCAAGTGGGGCGACGAGATCCGCACCGTCGTGCGCCAGCTCTCCGAGATGTCCGGCGCGGTGGACCGTGTTCTGGGAACCATGGAGCCGGTACGCGAACTGGCCCGCTCCCTGTCCGCACACGACACCGTGCTCTTCGTGGGCCGGCACGTGGGCTACCCGGTGGCCATGGAGGGCGCCCTGAAGCTCAAGGAGCTCGCGTACATGCACGCGGAGGGCTTCGCCGCCGGGGAGCTCAAGCACGGGCCGATCGCGCTGATCGAGGAGGGCCTTCCGGTCGTCGTGATCGTGCCGTCCCCGCGCGGCCGTTCGGTGCTGCACGACAAGATCGTGTCGAACATCCAGGAGATCAGGGCGCGTGGCGCCCGTACCGTCGTCATCGCCGAGGAGGGCGACGAGGAGGTCGTCCCGTACGCCGATCACCTCATCACGATCCCGGTTACGCCTACGCTGCTTCAGCCGCTGGTCGCCACGGTGCCGTTGCAGGTGTTCGCCTGCGAGCTGGCGACCGCCCGGGGCAACGAGGTGGACCAGCCGCGCAACCTGGCGAAGTCCGTGACAGTCGAGTGAGTGAGTGAGCGCGTGATCATTGGGGTCGGGATCGATGTGGCGGAGATCGAACGCTTCGGCGCCGCGCTGGGGCGTACGCCCCAGCTCGCCGAGCGGCTCTTCCTGGAGCGGGAGCTGCTGCTCCCGGGCGGGGGGCGCCGGGGGATCGCCTCGCTGGCGGCCAGGTTCGCCGCCAAGGAGGCCCTGGCCAAGGCGCTCGGCGCGCCGGGCGGGCTGCTCTGGACCGACGCCGAGGTGTGCGTCGAGGACAGCGGCCGGCCCCGGCTCGAGGTGCGTGGCACCGTCGCGGCGCGGGCGGCCGAACTCGGCGTGCGCAGCTGGCACGTCTCGCTGAGCCACGATGCGGGGGTGGCGTCGGCCGTGGTGATCGCGGAGGGTTGAGGGTATGCGACATGCCTACAGCGTCGAGACCGTACGGGCCGCCGAACAGGCGCTGATGGCACGGCTGCCGGAGGGGGCGCTGATGGCGCGCGCCGCCGCCGGGCTCGCGGTGGCCTGCGGTGACCTGCTCCGGCGCAACGGGCGGGTGTACGGCTCCCGGGTGCTCCTCCTCGTCGGCAGCGGCGACAACGGCGGCGACACGCTGTACGCGGGGGCCCGGCTGGCCCGGCGCGGAGCGGGAGTGCGGGCGGTCCTGACCACGCCGGACAAGGTGCACCGGGCCGCGCTCGACGCCCTGCTGGCGGCGGGCGGGCAGGTCATCGACGGCCCGGACCTCGGTGCCTTCGGCCCGGTCGACCTCGTCGTCGACGGCATCACCGGGATCGGCGGACGCGGTGGTCTGCGGCCCGGGGCGGCGGAGCTGGTCCGCGCGGTCACCACGGGCCACGCGCCGGTGCTCGCGGTGGACCTGCCGAGCGGGGTCGAGGCGGACACCGGCCAGGTGCTCGGCGCCGCCGTACGGGCGGACGCGACGGTCACCTTCGGTACGTACAAGCCGGGGCTGCTCATCGACCCGGCCGCCGAACACGCGGGCGCGCTCCGGCTCGTCGACATCGGCCTGGGGGCGGAACTGCCCGCACGGCCCGACCTGGAGGCGCTCCAGTACGCCGACGTGGCAGCCCTGCTGCCCGTGCCCGGCGCCGAGAGCGACAAGTACCGGCGCGGGGTCGTGGGAGTGGCCGCCGGCTCGGAGCGTTACCCGGGCGCGGCCGTGCTCGCGGTCGCGGGGGCGCTGCGCGGAGGCGCGGGGGCCGTGCGCTACACGGGCCCCGGGGCCGACGCGGTGATCGCGCGCTTCCCGGAGACGCTGGTGCACCCCGGGCCGCCGTCGAAGGCCGGCCGGGTGCAGGCCTGGGTCGCCGGGCCCGGCCTCGGCGACTCCTCGGCGTCGGCGTCGGCGGTGGCCGATGTGCTGGCCGCCGACGTCCCGGTGCTGGTCGACGCGGACGGGCTGCGGCTGATGGACGCCGGGGACGTACGGGCGCGTACCTCCGCCACCGTCCTCACCCCGCACGCCGGCGAGGCCGCCGCGCTGCTCGGCGTGGAGCGCGCGGAGGTCGAGGCGGGACGGCTCGCCGCCGTACGGGAGCTCGCCGCGCGCTACCGCTGCACGGTGTTGCTGAAGGGTTCGACGACTCTCGTCGCCGAACCCGGGGACACAGCCGTGCGGGTGAACCCGACCGGCACGTCCTGGCTGGCCACGGCGGGCAGTGGCGATGTGCTGTCCGGGCTGACGGGTTCGCTGCTGGCCGCCGGTCTCGCACCGCTCGACGCCGCGTCGGTGGGCGCCTACCTGCACGGGCTCGCGGCGCGCCGGGCCTCGGACGGGGCACCGGTCGCCGCACAGGACGTCGCCGACGCCGTACCGGAGGCCTGGCGGGACGTGCGGGCCTGATCCACGCTGGAAGCGGAGGCCGGAGCGGCGGAACGGACGGTGATCGGTCGTGGGCAGCGGCAGCGGCATTCGCGTACGAAGGGTGTACGACCCGCCGGAGGACGACGACGGCACCCGCGTCCTGGTCGACCGGCTCTGGCCGCGCGGGATCTCCAAGGAGCACGCGGCGGTCGACCTGTGGGCCAAGGACGCGACACCGTCGAAGGAACTCCGCACCTGGTACCACGAGGACCGTTCCGGCAGCCGGCACGACGTCTTCGTGGAGCGCTACCGCACCGAGCTCGGTGACTCCGCGCACACCGAGGCCGTCGAGGGACTCCTCGCCCTGCTGCGGCGGGGTGGCCCCGTCACGCTCCTCACGGCCGTGAAGGACGTCCCGGCCAGCCATGTACCGGTTCTCGTCGACCATCTGGAGCACGCCCTCGACCACCGCTGACCGCCTCACCGGGCACAGAGGTCGAGGGCACAGACGTACGGCTCTGAGACACTGGGCGCGATGAACGAGACAGCGACCCTGAGAGCCCGTGCCGAGATCGACCTCGCCGCGCTGCGCGCCAACGTGCGCGCCCTGCGCGCGCGGGCGGCCGGGGCACAGCTCATGGCCGTGGTGAAGTCCGACGCGTACGGGCACGGAGCGGTGCCCTGCGCCAGGGCGGCGCGCCAGGCCGGTGCGGCCTGGCTGGGCACCGCCACCCCGCAGGAGGCGCTCGCCCTCCGGGAGGCCGGTATCGGCGGCCGGGTGATGTGCTGGCTGTGGACGCCCGGCGGCCCCTGGCGTGAGGCGGTCGAGGCGGACATCGATGTCTCGGTGAGCGGCATGTGGGCCCTCGACGAGGTCGTCGCCGCCGCCACGGAGGCAGGAATTCCGGCCCGGGTCCAGCTCAAGGCCGACACGGGCCTCGGGCGCAACGGCTGCCAGCCCGCGGACTGGCCGGCGCTCGTCACGGCCGCCCGCGCCGCCGAGGAGGCCGGCGTCCTGCGCGTCACCGGCCTCTGGTCCCACTTCGCCTGCGCCGACGAGCCCGGCCACCCGTCGATCGCCGCCCAGCTGGACGTCTTCCGCGACATGGTGGCTTACGCGGAGAAGGAGGGCGTCCGGCCCGAGGTACGGCACATCGCCAACTCCCCGGCGACGCTCACGGTGCCCGAGTCCCACTTCGACCTCGTCCGCACCGGCATCGCGATGTACGGCATCTCGCCCAGCCCCGAGCTGGGCACCCCGGCCGACTTCGGGCTGCGGCCCGTCATGACGCTCGCCGCCTCAGTGGCGCTGGTCAAGCAGGTGCCCCCGGGGCACGGGATCAGCTACGGGCACCACTACACGACCCCCGCCGAGACCACGCTCGCCCTGGTGCCGGTCGGCTACGCGGACGGCATCCCGCGCCATGCCTCGGGACGGGGCCCCGTCCTCGTCGGCGGCGCCGTCCGCAGGATCGCGGGCCGGGTCGCGATGGACCAGTTCGTGGTCGACCTCGAGGGCGAGGCCCTGGAAGCGGGCGCGGAGGCGGTGCTCTTCGGACCGGGGGACCGGGGCGAGCCGAGCGCGGAGGACTGGGCGCAGGCGGCGGACACGATCGCGTACGAGATCGTCACGCGCATCGGCGCCCGCGTCCCGCGCGTCCATCTCCACGAGGACTCCGCCCGGGGCTGAGCGCCATCCCGGCAGGACGGCCACGACCACGACGACGAAGGGGCACAGCACGGTGAGCGATACCAGCGCGGAAGACGTGATGGCGACGGCGGCCGTCGCGGCGGCCGGCTGGCGCCGGGCGGGCGTCGCCGGGGCGGCGATAGGTGTCATCGCCGCGGGCGCGGCCGCGGGCGTCGCCGTCGAACGGCTCACCGTGGGCCGGGGCATGCGGAAGAAGGCCCGTCTCGCGCTGGACGCCTCCGGCCCGTACGGCTCACTCCGCGGGCAGCCCGGCAGGGCGGTCGCGGACGACGGCACCGAGCTGTACTACGAGGTCGACGAGACCGAACCGGACTGTGGTTCGGGCCGTGCGGGCGGCTCCGGTACGGGAAGCCCCGCGGGCCGCGGACCGCGCAGGCGCCGGCTCTTCGGCAGCAAGGACCCCGCGCCCCTGACCGTCGTCTTCAGCCACGGCTACTGCCTCGGCCAGGACTCCTGGCACTTCCAGCGGGCGGCGCTGCGCGGCCTGGTCCGCACGGTCCACTGGGACCAGCGCAGCCACGGCCGCTCCGAGCGGGGCAGGGCGCAGGCCGAGGGCGTACCGGTCGGCATCGATCAGCTCGGCCGCGATCTCAAGGCGGTCCTCGACGCCGCGGCGCCCGAGGGCCCGCTGGTGCTGGTCGGGCACTCCATGGGCGGCATGACGATGATGGCGCTCGCCGACCGGTATCCGGAGCTGGTCCGGGACCGGGTGGCCGCGGTCGCGTTCGTGGGGACGTCGAGCGGGAAGCTCGGCGAGGTGAATTTCGGGCTGCCGGTGGCGGGCGTGAACGCGGTGCGCCGGGTGCTGCCCGGAGTGCTGAAGGCGCTCGGCTCGCAGGCGGAGCTGGTGGAGCGCGGGCGGCGGGCGACCGCCGATCTGTTCGCGGGGCTGATCAAGCGGTACTCGTTCGGATCGCGGGACGTGGACCCGGCGGTCGCGCGGTTCGCGGAGCGGCTCATCGAGTCGACCCCCATCGACGTGGTCGCCGAGTTCTACCCCGCCTTCACCGAGCACGACAAGAGCGGGGCCCTGCCGGCCTTCCGCGGGCTGCCGGTGCTGATCCTCGCCGGTGACAAGGACCTGGTGACTCCCAGCTCGCACAGCGAGGCCATCGCGGACGAGCTGCCGGAAGCGGAGCTGGTCATCGTGCCGGACGCCGGTCATCTGGTGATGCTGGAGCACCCCGAGACGGTCACCGACCGGCTCGCCGACCTGCTCGTGCGGATCGGAGCCGTTCCGGCCGGGGCGCGCTGATCCTCTACCGTTGGTCGGCATGGAAGCAGCGCACAACGGCCCGGTGGCCGACACGGCCGAACCGGGCAACGCACCCGGCACCGTCACCCTGGACGTCGCCGTCGAGTCCCCCGAAGAGATGAAGGAGCTCGGCCGCCGGATCGCCGGTGTGCTGGCCCCCGGCGACCTGGTGATGCTCACCGGTGAGCTCGGCGCGGGCAAGACGACTTTGACCCGGGGCCTCGGCGAGGGCCTCGGGGTGCGCGGTGCCGTGACCTCGCCGACCTTCGTGATCGCCCGGGTCCATCCGCCGCTGGGCGAGGGGCCCGCCCTGGTCCATGTCGACGCGTACCGCCTGGGCGGCGGTCTCGACGAGATGGAGGACCTGGACCTCGACGTGTCGCTGCCCGAGTCGGTGATCGTCGTGGAGTGGGGCGACGGCAAGGTCGAGGACCTGTCGGCTGACCGGCTGCGGGTCGTGATCGACCGTGCGGTCGGCGACACGGACGACGAGCGCCGCACGGTCACCCTGGTGGGGATCGGCGCGCGCTGGGCGGGGCTGGGCGCGGAGCTGGCCGTGCGCTGAGAGCGGGCCGCGCCGACCTGGTGGGACGGCTTGTGCGCCCCCTGCTCCCCGACTTCGTTCCGACACTTTCCGACAGGCCGTCGGCAAAATGTTGCGCCGGGGAGCCCCGTCGTGGTCACATGGGATGCAGGGATTGGTTAGGTCTGCCTAACCATGTCTCTCGCCGAAGCCCGAGGAGGCATCCATGCCGGCACCCGAGCGTGAAGCGCACCCGCAGTCGCAGGCGGAGCCACCGTCGGTGTCAGCGGTGTCGATGAAGGACCTGCTCGCCTCCTGCGCGGCAGCGACGGCGGTGTCGACGCCACCCCGCGGCGAGCACACCGACGAGCGCGAGGCCGAGGCCGACGACACCGACGACATGCGGCCCGCCGAGGGGCGCGACGCGGCCTGACCCGCGGCCGGAAGTGCGGCAGGACTCCGGCAGGACTCCCTACGGGACGACGACGACCTTGGCTCCGACCGTGGCGAAGGTCCACAGCGCGTCGCCGTCGGCGCGCTTCATCCGCACCCCGCCGGTCCTGGCCGTGGGGTCGGGGCTCGCCATCGAGTCGTCCTGGGCGGCGCTGAAGCCCACCACCACGCCGTCGACGCTCGCGAAGCGCACCACGTGCTCGATCAGGACACCGTCCGAGCCCTTGATGCTGCCGGAGCGCGAGGTCACCCGGTACACGCCGGGCAGCGGGCTCACGGTGCTCGGCATGACGGTGAACGTACGGAGCGCCTTCTCCCCGCCGTCCACGATCCACACCCGGCGGTCCTTCAGCGCGTACACGACCCGTGCCCCCGCGTCGGAGTCCTCGGGGACCGCGAGCGGTTCCTTCGTGGCCTTCGGCTTCGCCGAGGAGGGGGAGGCGGACGGCGCGGAGGCCTTCCCCGAGGGGGCGGCGACCGAGTCCGGCGCGTTGGCCGCCGCCTGGTAGGCGAGGAAACAGACCGCGGCCACCGCCGCGGCAGTGAGCCCGGCCACGATTCCCGAGCTGCCCCTTGCCACCGTGAGGTCCCCTTTCACATGCGCCTGTCGCATGTCGTACAAGCATTTACGTCGTACACGCGTATACCCGGCGACGGTACCAGCAGCGGAAGGGGAGCCCGGGACCCCGCACGGGCCGCCGTGGGCGGGTCGGCGGAGCCGTAGGCTGTTTGTGTGCTGCTGCTCGCCATGGATACCGCCACGCCCGCCGTCACCGTCGCCCTTCACGACGGGTCATCCGTCGTCGCCGAGACCGGACAGGTCGACGCCCGGAGGCACGGGGAACTGCTGCTGCCCGCCGTCGACCGGATCCTCGCCGAGGCGGGGACGAAGCTCGACGCCGTGACCGGCGTGGTCGTCGGGGTCGGCCCCGGCCCCTACACCGGGCTGCGCGTCGGCCTCGTCACCGCCGCGACGTTCGGCTCCGCCCTGTCCGTGCCGGTGCACGGGCTGTGCACGCTCGACGCGCTCGCGTACGCCGCCGGCCTGGACGGTCTCGAAGGCCCGTTCGCCGTCGCGACCGACGCGCGCCGCAAGGAGGTCTACTGGGCGCGCTACGAGGACTACCGCACCCGGGACGGTGACCCCTGTGTCGACCGGCCCGCCGAGGTCGCGGACCGGCTCGCCGGACTGCCCGTCGCCGGCGCGGGCGCCCTGCTCTACCCCGAGGCCTTCCCGGACGCCCGCGGCCCGGAGCACGTCTCCGCCGGCGCGCTCGCCTCCCTCGCGGCCGAACGCCTGGCCGCCGGGGCCGGGCTGCTCCCGCCGCAGCCGCTCTACCTGCGCAGGCCCGACGCCCAGGTCCCGAAGAACTACAAGGTGGTCACCCCCAAGTGACCACCGCGACCGCTGTGCTCCGTGAGATGCGGTGGTGGGACATCGCCCCCGTCCTGGAGCTGGAACACGAGCTGTTCCCGGACGACGCCTGGTCGGCCGGCATGTTCTGGTCCGAACTGGCCAGGGCCCGCGGACCCCGGGCCACCCACCGCTACGTCGTCGCCGAGAACCCCGCCGACGGCCGGATCGTCGGCTACGCGGGCCTGGCATCGGCCGGCGACCTCGCCGACGTCCAGACGATCGCGGTCAGCCGTGACCAGTGGGGTGGCGGCCTCGGCTCCGAGCTCCTGACCGACCTGCTCCGGCACGCCACCGCCTTCGAGTGCACCGCCGTGCTCCTGGAGGTCCGTGTCGACAACACCCGCGCCCAGAAGCTCTACGAACGTTTCGGGTTCGAACCCATCGGCTTCCGCCGTGGCTACTACCAGCCGGGCAACATCGACGCACTCGTCATGCGCCTGACCGTACAAGGAACAGAGACAGACTGATGGCTGACGAACCCCTCGTACTCGGTATCGAGACCTCCTGCGACGAGACCGGTGTCGGCATCGTGCGCGGGACGACGCTCCTCGCCGACGCCGTCGCGTCCAGCGTCGACACGCACGCCCGCTTCGGCGGTGTCGTGCCGGAGATCGCTTCCCGTGCCCACCTGGAGTCCATGGTCCCCACCATCGAGCGCGCCCTGAAGGACGCCGGGATCAGCGCCCGCGACCTCGACGGCATCGCGGTCACGGCCGGCCCCGGGCTCGCCGGGGCGCTGCTCGTCGGCGTCTCGGCCGCCAAGGCGTACGCGTACGCGCTGAACAAGCCGCTGTACGGGGTGAACCACCTGGCCTCGCACATCTGCGTCGACCAGCTGGAGCACGGTCCGCTGCCCGAGCCGACGATGGCACTGCTGGTCAGCGGCGGGCACTCCTCGCTCCTCCTGGCCCCGGACATCACGAACGACGTACGGCCCCTGGGCGCCACCATCGACGACGCGGCGGGCGAGGCCTTCGACAAGATCGCCCGGGTGCTGGACCTCGGTTTCCCCGGCGGCCCCGTCATCGACCGGCTCGCGCGGGAGGGCGACCCGAAGGCGATCGCCTTCCCGCGCGGGCTGAGCGGCTCGCGCGATCCCGCGTACGACTTCTCGTTCTCCGGGCTCAAGACGTCCGTGGCGCGCTGGATCGAGGCGAAGCGGGCGGCCGGCGAGGACGTGCCCGTACGGGACGTGGCGGCCTCCTTCCAGGAGGCCGTGGTGGACGTACTCACCCGCAAGGCCGTCCGGGCCTGCAGGGACGAGGGCGTCGACCACCTGATGATCGGCGGCGGCGTCGCGGCCAACTCGCGGCTCCGGGCCCTAGCCCAGGAGCGGTGCGACAAGGCCGGCATCCGGCTGCGGGTCCCGAGACCCGGACTGTGCACGGACAACGGGGCGATGGTCGCCGCGCTCGGCGCGGAGATGGTGGCGCGCAACCGCCCGGTGTCGGACCTGGGTCTCTCGGCGGACTCCTCGCTGCCGGTCACGGAGACCCATGTGCCGGGGGCCCACAGCCACGGCCACGACCATGTGCACGAGATCAGCAAGGACAACCTCTACTCATGACCGTCGCCCTGATGTGGGAGGCACGCGCCGCCGAGGGCCGCGGCGCGGAGCTGCTGGAGTGGGCCCGTGCCCGGGCCGCCGAGCTGGCCCGGGAGCCGCTGCGCAGCGAGCTGCTGCGCGCCCCGCAGGACCGGGTCCTCGTGCTGACCTGGTGGGACGCGGAATACGACGAGCTGTCCGAGCTGCCGGAGCTGCCCGAGCCGGACGCCGGGATGATCACCCGCCCGGTGCACCGGTGGCGCTTCGAGTCCCTCGGTCCGGCGGGCGGCTGACGGGTGCCCGCGCGGCGCGTGTCCCGATGAGTATCCGGCGCGCGGCCCGTCCACCTCGCACAGCGGAACGACGACGTTCCGCGGTGCGGGGAGAGAGACCATGCAGAAGATCAGGCCCTGTCCGTGGTTCGACGACCAGGCCCGGGAGGCCGCGGAGTTCTACGTGTCGGTCTTCGGCGGGGACTCGCGCGTCGGCGACGTCACCTACAGCACCGAGGCCACCCCGGGGCGGACCGGCACCGTGCTGACGGTGGAGTTCGTGCTCGCCGGCCAGGAGTACCTCGCGCTCGACGTCGGTCCGCAGTTCACGTTCGACGAGGCCGTCTCGCTGAGCGTGGACTGCGAGGACCAGCAGGAGGTCGACAGGCTGTGGGCGAAGTTCACCGAGGAGGGCGAGGAGAGCATGTGCGGGTGGCTGAAGGACAAGTACGGCCTGTCCTGGCAGATCGTCCCGCGCGTACTGCCCGAGCTGATCGGCGGCCCCGACCGGGCCAGGGCGGACCGGGTGATGAAGGCGCTGATGGGGATGCGGAAGCTGGACGTCCAGGCCCTGCAGAGCGCCTGAGGCGCACGCCGTGCGTGGGCGGGGGAACGGGCGCACCCTGGAAGCAGGACTCCCGGGAGGTGACCGACATGATGGAGACCACGGTCGGATGGCACATCGAGCTGGAATTCGAGGAGGACACGCACAGGACCCGCGCGGCCGCGATGGTGCGGCTGAGTGACGGGACCGAGATGCGGGCCCACGGATACGCCAGCCGCCACCCCTCCGACGCGGAGCAGCCCAGGGTCGGCGAGGAGATCGCCGGCGCCCGAGCGCTCAACGAACTGGCGATGAAGCTGCTCACCAAGGCGCACGACGAAATCGACGAGGCGTCCGGCAGGACCTCGTACCCGCTCACCTGATTCCCACGACCGCTCCACCATCGGTGGGCGGCGCGCGGCCTCGGTAATGTCTGGGCCATGCCCAGCCGTTCACTCCTGCCGCCGCCGCCCCCGCCTGCGGAGATACGCACCTGGCCCGACCGCGAGACCCTGCTGAGGGACCGGGCGGTGGTTCTCGACGAGCTGGTGAAGATGTTCGTCGGGCCCGCGCGGCTCGGAGTCCTGTGGATGTGGGCGGGGACCGCCGCGCTCGGCTGGTCGCTGGTGGGGGCGGCGCTGCTCATGTTCGAGGACGCATACGACCCCCTCGGCGTGGCCCCGGGGGTCATCTGCCTCGCCGTGGGCGCGGTCGTCCTGATCCCGGCGGCCGTGCTCCTGGCCGTCGGCGTGGCGAGGGACCTGCGGGTGCACGCGCTCCTCGTGCAGTGGGGCGGACTGGACCGCGACCCGGTGGGGGACATGCCCCTGCGCAGGCCGGGGGCGAGCCTCGCCTGGCTGCTGACGTCGTTCACGCTCTGCGCGACGGGTCTGTTCGGCTGCGTGGCCGTCCCGGCGACGGCGAGGGCGGGCCAGGAGACGTACGGCCTGGTGGCCTGGCTGATGGGGCTCGGGCTCATCGCATGGCTGGCCGGACTGACCGGCCTCGTCAAGGCGTTCGCCCACCGCCGCTGGGTGCTGCGGGTGCTCGTCGGGGCGCCGGAGGACCCGCCGGTCACGGCGGGCGGCTGATCAGGCCCCCTTCACGGGCTGCCCGACAAGCATCGTCGGGGCCCCGGCCACCCGGGTCAGGAAGACGGTGGCCGCGTGCGGCCCCTGGAGCTTCATCTTCCGCCGCAGTTCCTCCGGTTCGACCGCGGAGCCGCGCTTCTTGACGGTCAGGACACCTACCTGACGCTCCCTCAGCAGCGCCTTCAGCTTCTTCATGTTGAAGGGCAGCTGGTCGGTGATCTCGTACGAAGCAGTGGCGTCGGACTCGTACGGCGCGTCGCTCGTGACGTAGGCGATCGTCTCGTCGATCAGCCTGCCCTCGCAGCGCTCGACGATCTCGGCCACCAGATGGGAGCGGATCACGGCGCCGTCCGGCTCGTGCAGATACCGGCCGACGGGGCCGACCGGAGGGGCGGGGAGCGGGCCGTCGGAGGTGAGGGTCGTCCCTGACGGGAGCAGCGTGGCGCGGAAGCGGCCGGGGGTGAAGCCCTCGCCGAACCAGAGCACGGCCTCCTTCACGTCGCCGCCGTCCGAGATCCACTCTGCCTCGGCCCGAGGTCCGATCGCCTCGTGGGGGACGCCGGGGGCGATCTTCAGTGCGGCGCGGGGCGCCTTCAGCGCCGCGCCGGTCGCCCAGGAGAGCGGCGGCGAGTAGGCCTCGGGGTCGAAGATCCTGCCCCGCCCGCCGCGCCGCGCCGGGTCGACGAAGACGGCGTCGTACGGGGAGGTGTCGATATCGGTGACGTCGGCGCACCGCACCTCGACGAGGTCCTGGAGGCCGAGAGCCTCGGCGTTGGCGCGGGCGACCTGGGCGGTGAGCGGGTCGCGGTCCACGGCCAGGACAGTGATGCCCGCCCGGGCCAGTGCGATCGCGTCGCCGCCGATGCCGCAGCACAGGTCGGCCACGCTGCGTACTCCGAGCTCCGCGAACCGCCCGGCGCGGTGGCCGGCGACCGAGGTGCGGGTCGCCTGTTCCACGCCGTCGGGCGTGAAGAACATGCGGTACGCGTCCGCGGCCTCGAACTTCGCCACCGCGCGCTGCCGCAGCCGCGCCTGACCGAGCGCCGCCGACACGAGGGCGGCGGGGTGCGTGCGGCGCAGCCGGGTCGCGGTCGCCAGTTCCCGTGCGGGGTCGTGGTCGCGCAGCTCGTCCAGGAGCGCGGTGCCCTCGGGGGTGCGCAGGGCGGCGAAGGCGGCGAGCGGGTCGGCGGGGCCGGCCTGACCGGCGGGGGGAAGGGCGTTCACGGGTCCATTGTGAGCCAGCCGGGGGATGCGGCGGGCCCGCCGGATGTGTCGTGGGAGGAGGCCGGTGACGCGGTGGCAGGATGCGGCGCCATGCAGCTAGTACGACAAAAAGAAAAATCTGCCATGAAGTGCCGCAGAACGGCCTGTGCGGTTCTGGCCGCACTGCTGATGGGCGCCGCCGCCTCCGGATGCGCCGACGGTGAGGGCCAAGGAGCCGGCGGCCCGGGGAAGCCGGCCGCCGGGCAGCAGGGGGCCGCCGTCGCGCAGGCGCCCGCCGCCAAGGCCGAGCGGCTGAAGCGGGAGCGGGCCGCCCGCGTCGCCGCCGCGAAGAAGTGGGGTCTGGCGAAGGTCCCGCTCGTCGCCCCCGCGCCTCCCGCGGTGAAGCCGCGCATCACCACCCGCGAGGGCTTCGAGGTGGAGGGCGGGGAGACGCTGCCACCGGTCTTCACCACCGTGCCGACCAAGGAGCGGGTCGTCTTCCTGACGATGGACGACGGGGCGGAGAAGGACCCCGAACTGCTGCGGATGATGACCGAGCTGAAGATCCCGTACAGCGCCTTCCTCAGCGACTACGTGGTGAGTGACGACTACGGGTACTTCAAGGACATGCAGGCCAGGGGGGTCACCCTCAACAACCACACGATCAACCACCGTTATCTCCCGGGGCTCTCGAAGGCCGAGCAGCGGCGGGAGATCTGCGGTGAACAGGACAAGATCGAGAAGTACTTCGGGAAGCGGCCCACCCTCTTCAGGCCGCCGTACGGCAACTACAACGGCGACACCCTGCGCGTCGCCGCGTCCTGCGGCATCAAGGCCGTGCCCCTGTGGGCCGCCGAGGCGTTCCCCGACCACATGGAGTGGCGCGAGCAGGACCGGGACCTGCACCCCGGCGACATCATCCTCACCCACTTCCGTGGGGACGAGGACTGGGAGGGGTCGATGACCGACATGATCCGCCAGGTCATGAAGACGGTCACGGACAAGGGGTACTCCGTGGCCAGGCTGGAGGACTACGTCTGACGGGACCGCGTCCGGCGTGGATACGGGGCGCCCCGCGCGATCCCTCCGTCACCGGAACACCGCGGCGGCCTCCCGCGTTGTCCGGCGTGAGCGGTCACGCGACGCCACGCCAGGGTGGTGAATTGGCACTCCGCTTGACCGAGTGCTAATCGCGGTCATAGTCTCTGTGCTGGCACTCACCGATGGAGAGTGCCAGCACAACCGCGCGACAGGGCAGGTCCGGCACCCGCGACGACGGATCGGTCTGGTCGCCAACCACAGACTGTTAAACCCCGTGAGATCTCCGAAGGGGGAGACCGGATCGTGTCGACCACCAGCTCCAAGGTTGCGATCAAGCCGCTCGAGGACCGCATTGTGGTCCAGCCGCTCGACGCCGAGCAGACCACGGCTTCCGGCCTGGTCATTCCGGACACCGCCAAGGAGAAGCCCCAGGAGGGCGTCGTCCTGGCCGTGGGCCCGGGCCGCTTCGAGAACGGCGAGCGGCTTCCGCTCGACGTCAAGACCGGCGATGTCGTTCTGTACAGCAAGTACGGCGGCACCGAGGTGAAGTACAACGGCGAGGACTACCTCGTCCTCTCGGCGCGCGACGTTCTCGCGATCGTCGAGAAGTAATTCACTTAACGTTTGCTTCCGTTCTGCGCCCCTGGCCCCCTGCGAAAACTAGCCGGGCGGCGAGGGGCGCAGTTCGTTTGAGAGGACAGCTCAGCCCATGGCGAAGATTCTGAAGTTCGACGAGGACGCCCGTCGCGCCCTTGAGCGCGGCGTCAACAAGCTTGCCGACACGGTGAAGGTGACGATCGGTCCGAAGGGCCGCAACGTCGTCATCGACAAGAAGTTCGGCGCACCCACCATCACCAACGACGGTGTCACCATCGCGCGCGAGGTCGAGCTCGACGACCCGTACGAGAACCTCGGTGCCCAGCTGGTGAAGGAGGTGGCGACCAAGACCAACGACGTAGCGGGTGACGGCACCACCACCGCCACCGTGCTCGCCCAGGCCCTGGTCCGCGAAGGCCTGCGCAACGTCGCCGCGGGCGCGTCCCCGGCCGCCCTGAAGAAGGGCATCGACGCAGCCGTCAAGGCGGTGTCCGAGGACCTCCTCGCGACCGCCCGCCCGATCGACGACAAGGCCGACATCGCCGCCGTGGCCGCGCTCTCCGCGCAGGACCCGCAGGTCGGCGAGCTCATCGCGGACGCGATGGACAAGGTCGGCAAGGACGGTGTCATCACCGTCGAGGAGTCCAACACCTTCGGTCTGGACCTGGAGTTCACCGAGGGCATGGCCTTCGACAAGGGTTACCTGTCGCCGTACATGGTGACCGACCAGGAGCGTATGGAGGCCGTCCTCGACGACCCGTACATCCTGATCCACCAGGGCAAGATCGGCTCCATCCAGGAGCTGCTCCCCCTCCTGGAGAAGGTCATCCAGGCGGGTGCCTCCAAGCCGCTGCTGATCATCGCCGAGGACGTCGAGGGCGAGGCGCTCTCCACCCTCGTCGTCAACAAGATCCGTGGCACCTTCAACGCCGTCGCGGTGAAGGCCCCGGGCTTCGGTGACCGCCGCAAGGCCATGCTCGGCGACATCGCCACCCTCACGGGTGCGACCGTCATCGCCGAGGAGGTCGGCCTCAAGCTCGACGGCGCCGGTCTCGACGTGCTGGGCACCGCCCGCCGCGTCACCGTCTCGAAGGACGACACGACCATCGTCGACGGCGGCGGCGACTCCGCCGACGTCAAGGGCCGCGTCAACCAGATCAAGGCCGAGATCGAGTCCACGGACTCCGACTGGGACCGCGAGAAGCTCCAGGAGCGCCTCGCGAAGCTGGCCGGCGGCGTGTGCGTGATCCGTGTCGGTGCCGCCACCGAGGTGGAGCTCAAGGAGAAGAAGCACCGTCTGGAGGACGCCATCTCCGCGACCCGCGCCGCGGTCGAGGAGGGCATCGTCTCCGGTGGTGGCTCCGCTCTGGTCCACGCCGTCAAGGTCCTCGAGGGCAACCTCGGCAAGACCGGCGACGAGGCCACAGGTGTCGCGGTCGTGCGCCGCGCCGCCGTCGAGCCGCTCCGCTGGATCGCGGAGAACGCGGGCCTCGAGGGCTACGTCATCACCTCGAAGGTCTCCGAGCTCGACAAGGGTCAGGGCTTCAACGCCGCGACCGGCGAGTACGGCGACCTGGTGAAGGCCGGCGTCATCGACCCGGTCAAGGTCACCCGCTCCGCCCTGGAGAACGCCGCGTCCATCGCGTCGCTGCTGCTCACGACCGAGACCCTGGTCGTCGAGAAGCCGGCCGAGGAAGAGGCCGACGCCGGTCACGGCGGCCACGGCCACTCCCACTAGTACGCTCCGTACGCCGCCGAGGCCCGGTACCCCCGTCGCGGGGGCACCGGGCCTCGGTGTCTTCCGGAAACCCCGGACCTTGCGCCTACTTCGGCCCGTACGTCCGGCCCGCGCGGGAGGTGACTCCGCCCAGGAGGCTGCGGGGCGTCAGCTTCACCAGGCCCATCAGGGCCTTGTAGCGCGGGTCCGGAATCGACACGGACCTGCCCCGGGCCAGGTCCTCCAGGGCCGTGGCCACCAGCTTGTCCGCGTCGAGCCACATCCAGTCCGGGATGTTGCCCGTGCCCATTCCGGCCCGCTCGTGGAACTCGGTCCGTACGAAGCCCGGGCACAGCGCCATCAGCCGCACCCCCGAACCCGCGAGGTCCTTCGCCGCGCCCTGGGTGAACTGGACGACCCATGCCTTCGACGCCCCGTACGTCCCCCGAGGCAGGAAGGCCGCTACGGAGGCCACGTTGACCACTCCGCCACGACCGCGCTCCCGCATCGAGCCGGCGGCGGCCGAGGTCAGCCGCAGGACGGCCTCGCAGTGGACCTTCAGCATCGTCAGCTCGTCGGCCACGGACACATCCAGGTAGCGCCCCTTGTTCCCGAAGCCGGCGTTGTTGACCAGCAGGTCGACCGGGCTCACACGGTCCGTCAGCCGTGCGGCGACCGCCTCGATCCCGGCGTCCGTGGACAGGTCGGCCGTCAGCACCTCGGCCTCGATGCCGTGTCCGTCGTGCAGCTCCGTGGCCTGGGCCCGCAGCCGCTCCGTGTCGCGGGCCACCAGCACCAGATTGTGCCCGTCACCCGCGAGCCGCCGTGCGAAGGCGGCACCGATCCCCGCCGTCGCGCCCGTAATCAGTGCAGTCGTCATAGGCGGCACGTTAGCGCCCGCCCGCGCCGCCGCCGGACGTGCCTCCCCTCCGCCACCGGTCAGCCGGGGTGGGGTACCGCGAGAGGCGCGGGCCGTCCGGGGCCCCTCGTCCGGATCATGCCGGGCTCGCGTGCCCCGTCACCGCTCCCCGATCCAGCCTGATCCGAACGAAAGACCCTAGGAGACGGGGTTCCGCTGAGCCGCGTACGCCCGCGCCGCGCGCAGTGTCTCGGGGTGCAGCGCGTCACCGGCTTCGAGCAGGCGCGGCAGCAGCTCCCGCTCCGTGGTCGTCGCACGGAACTCCATGGCCGCCGTGATGTCGTGGTCGGGCACGTGCACCACCTCGACCGGGTCACCGGAACGGATCGTCCCCGGTTCGATCACCCGGAGATACGCGCCCGTGGCTCCCTCGCGCGTGAACCGCTTCACCCAGCCGCGCTCGCCCAGGTGGCCCGCGAACGTACGGCACGGAATGCGGCCGGAGGTCACCTCCAGGACCAGCTCGTCGCCGATCCGCCAGCGCTCCCCGATCCGCGCCCGGCTCACGGTCAGGCCAAGGGTCGTCAGGTTCTCGCCGAACGCACCGTTGGGCAGGGGGCGGCCGAGCTCCTTCTCCCAGGCGTCGAGCTCCTCGCGGGCGTACGCGTACACCGCCTGGTCCGTCCCGCCGTGGTGCCGGAGATCGCACACCGCGTCGCCGGTCAGGCCGCTGCCGCCGCTGCCCTTGGGTCCGGGATCGGCCACCGGCACCGGGCCCGCGGACGGCTGTTTGCCGATCCCGGTGAGGCCGTCGGCCGCGTCGGAGTGTGCGGAGGGTGTGGGACGGCCGAGATTCACGGAGAGCACCTTCATAAGCGCACAGGCTAGCGGCCGGCACTCAAAGCCGCGCATGAATATTCGACCGGTCCTGCAAGAGCCGCTTATGGTTGAAGGGTGATCGAAGCCCGTCATCTCCGTGTCCTGCGCGCCGTGGCCACCACCGGTTCGTTCTCCGCCGCCGCGCGGGAGCTGGGCTGCACCCAGCCTGCCGTCAGCCAGCAGATGAAGGCACTGGAGGCCTCCGCGGGGACTCCGCTGCTGATCCGTACGGGACGCGAGATGCGCCTCACCCAGGCGGGTGAGGCGCTGGTGCGCCATGCGTCCGGCATCCTCGCGGGGCTGACCGCCGCGGAGGAGGAGGTCGCCGCGATCGCCGGGCTGCGGGCCGGCCGGGTCCGGCTCGTGTCGTTCCCGAGCGGCAGCTCCACCCTGGTCCCCGGCGCACTCGCCGCGCTGCGCGCCGCGCACCCCGGCACCCAGGTCTCGCTCGTCGAGGCGGAACCGCCGCGCTCGGTGGAGATGCTGCGCGACGGCGACTGCGACATCGCGCTGGCGTTCCGCTACGGGACGGCCGGGGGCGAATGGGACGACCTCGTCGTGCGCCCGCTGCTCAAGGACCGGCTGACCGGACTGGTCCCCGAGGGGCACCGGCTCGCGGGGGCGGGAGCGGTGGGCATCGGGGAGCTGGCCGACGAGCCGTGGATCGCCGGCTGCCCGCGCTGCAGACGGCAGCTGGTGGAGGTCTGCGAGGACTCCGGATTCACCCCTCGGATCGACTTCGCCACGGATGACTACCCGGCGGTGATCGGCCTGGTCGGAGCGGGGCTGGGTGTCGCCGTCCTGCCCGAGCTGGCCCTCGAGTCCGTACGGCGCAAGGGGGTCCGCACCGTGATGGTCGAGCCGGCCGTGGAGCGTGAGATCGTCGCCCTCACCCTGCCCGACCTCGCCCGGGTGCCCGCGGTGGCGGCGACCATGGACCAGCTGTCCCTGGCGGCCCCACGCTGACCCGACGAGCCCGCCGCGCCCGGTTCGGCAGGTCCTGCGGCGGGCGCGCCAAGAGCGGGGAAACGTTTCTGCGTTCGATGGTTCAGGAGCGGGTCAGGTGCGGTCCGCCTCCGGTGCCGGTCCTGAGTGGGCGGAGATCAGACGGTTGCGGGCGCGGCCCATGAGCTCCTCACGCTCGTCCTCGGTCAGGCCGCCCCACACGCCGTAGGGCTCCCGTACCGCCAGTGCGTGCGCCGCGCACTCGGCGCGCACCGGGCAGCGCATGCAGACCTCCTTCGCAGAGGTCTCACGGGCGCTCCGGGCCGCTCCTCGTTCCCCTTCGGGGTGGAAGAACAGCGAACTGTCTACCCCGCGGCAGGCGGCCAGCAGCTGCCAGTCCCACAGGTCCGCGTTGGGTCCGGGAAGGCGGGAGAAATCTGCCATTGCGTGTCCCCTCGAAACCTTGCTGGTTCGGAAACGGCATCGTCGACCGTTGTCGCTCGTCTATTGCTCGTCGATGACCGGAGTCCCGACCGTACATCTACGGTGTTAGTAGATGTAAATATGACTGATTGCGAATCTAGCCCCAGACGCCAACAAAAGTGAAGAAAACCCGCTAAATGGGGCAGGTTGCCGCCGCAGGCGGTCAGCCGGGGGGCGAATGAACCCGTGTCGCTCTTCTCCGTGTGCGACCCCTCACTTAGAGTGCCGAACCGGATGCTTTGGCCCGTAACTCTTTCGAGTGACCGTCGTTGTTGAGGGGGAGGCGGTTGACGGAGAACGAGCTCGGGCAGATGTCCGAGGGGGTCAACCGCACAGGTGACGACTTGTATCAGCCTGGAGGCACAAGGTGACGCGCATCAGCTGCGGAGGACGGTCATGACATCCGTCCTCGTCTGCGACGACTCCCCGCTTGCCCGAGAAGCGCTCCGCCGCGCGGTTGCGACCGTGCCCGGTGTCGAGCGTGTGACGACGGCGGCCAACGGCGAGGAAGTCCTCCGCCGCTGGGGGGCCGATCGTTCGGATCTGATTCTGATGGACGTGCGCATGCCCGGTCTGGGGGGTGTGGAGACGGTCCGGCGGCTGCTCTCGGCCGACCCCGGCGCCAGGATCATCATGCTGACCGTCGCCGAGGACCTGGACGGCGTCGCGCTCGCGGTCGCCGCCGGGGCCCGGGGGTATCTGCACAAGGACGCCTCGCGCGCCGAGCTGCGCGCGACCGTGACCCAGGCGCTCGCCGATCCGACGTGGCGGCTCGCCCCGCGCCGGCTGCGGTCCGCCGAGATGGGTGCGGCGCCGACCCTCACCGCTCGGGAGATCCAGGTGCTCGAAGGGATGAGCCACGGCCGCTCCAACGCGGAGATCGGGCGCGAGCTGTTCCTCTCCGAGGACACGGTGAAGACGCACGCCCGTCGGTTGTTCAAGAAGCTCGGGGCCTCGGACCGCGCGCACGCCGTCGCGCTCGGATTCCGCTGGGGCCTGGTCCGCTGATGCCGCGGCGCGGCCGATAGCCGTGCGATCCCGTCCGTACACAGGCGGACGGGGCGGCGGTGCGGCGGACCCTGCGGCCGGCCCTCCCCACCAGCGTCATGTGACGCTTCCCGGCCGATGCCGCATCCTTGGGGTGTGGAGTTCCTCCGGGAACATTCGGTCGAGCGGAAGGGGAGGGCGCAGGGGATGACATCCGGCGCACCCGCTCAGAACGCTGGAGCACGTGCTCGCAGCGCCGACGACGCGCGGGCCGACGAACACGCCGCCCGCTCCGACGGGCCTGTCGGCCGTGCCGGTGCGCCCTCGGATAACGCTTCGGTGCACAACCCGGGACGCGATGCATCGGATCGGACGCCGTCAAGGCACCATGGTCCGATGCGCGAGGACGGGACGACGGTGATCGGTGCTCTGGTGCACCGTGCCGTCGACGGCGACGCGCAGGCCACGCACGACCTGCTGGCACACGTCCACCCCCTCGCCCTGCGCTACTGCAGGTCACGGCTGAACCGGTTGCCCGGTGACGCCCGTCACTTCGTGGAGGACCTCGCGCAGGAGGTCTGCGTCGCGGTGCTGATGGCGCTGCCGCGTTACAAGGACACCGGCAGACCGTTCGAAGCCTTCGTCTTCGCCATCGCGGGTCACAAGGTCGCCGACCTCCAGCGCGCCGCGATGCGGCACCCCGGGTCGACGGCGGTGCCCTCCGACGAGATGCCGGAGCGGCCCGACGACTCACTCGGCCCGGAGGAACGCGCGCTGCTCAGCAGCGATGCGGCCTGGGCCAAGAAGCTTCTCGCCAACCTGCCGGAGAACCAGCGCGAGCTGCTGGTGCTCCGGGTCGCGGTCGGGCTGACCGCCGAGGAGACCGGGCAGATGCTCGGGATGTCTCCCGGCGCGGTCCGGGTCGCCCAGCACCGTGCGCTGAGCAGGCTGCGGGCCCTCGCGGGCCAGTAGGGACGGTTCCTCGAGGCTCTCCCGGTGTGGAGGAAGCCACAGAACCGTCAGGTGATCTTGATCGTGGAATGAGACACCCCGCGAGCCCGTTAGCATGGACATCCGCACCGATCAAGACCATTTGGGGAAGGTGTCATGACTGCAAACGTCGACGGAGTGCCTGAGAAGTTCGCAACGCTCGGGCTGACATACGACGACGTGCTACTGCTGCCGGGCGCCTCCGCGGTCCTGCCCAACGCGGTCGACACCTCGTCCCTCATCTCGCGCAACGTGCGGGTGAACATCCCCCTGCTGTCGGCTGCCATGGACAAGGTGACCGAGGCCCGGATGGCCATCGCCATGGCCCGCCAGGGCGGCGTCGGCGTGCTGCACCGCAACCTCTCGATCGCGGACCAGGTGAACCAGGTCGACCTGGTCAAGCGGTCCGAGTCCGGGATGGTCACCGACCCGATCACCGTGCATCCCGACGCCACACTCGGCGAGGCGGACGCGCTCTGCGCGAAGTTCCGTATCAGCGGGGTGCCGGTCACCGACCCCGCGGGGAAGCTCCTCGGCATCGTGACCAACCGTGACATGGCCTTCGAGTCGGACCGGACGCGCCAGGTGCGCGAGGTCATGACGCCCATGCCGCTCGTCACCGGCCGGGTCGGCATCTCCGGCGTGGAGGCCATGGAGCTGCTGCGCCGCCACAAGATCGAGAAGCTGCCGCTGGTCGACGAGGCGGGCATCCTCAAGGGCCTCATCACGGTCAAGGACTTCAAGAAGGCCGAGCAGTACCCGAACGCCGCCAAGGACGCCGAAGGCCGTCTGCTGGTCGGCGCCGCGGTCGGTGCCAGCCCCGAGGCGCTGGACCGTGCGCAGGCGCTCGCGTCCGCGGGTGTCGACTTCCTGATCGTCGACACCTCGCACGGACACAACAGCAACGCCCTCGACTGGATGGCGAAGATCAAGTCGAGCGTCGCCGTCGACGTCATCGGCGGCAACGTCGCCACCCGCGACGGCGCCCAGGCGCTGATCGACGCGGGTGTCGACGGCGTGAAGGTCGGCGTCGGACCGGGCTCGATCTGCACCACCCGCGTGGTCGCCGGTATCGGAGTTCCGCAGGTCACCGCGATCTACGAGGCCGCGCTCGCCGCCCGTGCCGCGGGTGTGCCGGTGATCGGCGACGGCGGCCTCCAGTACTCCGGCGACATCGGCAAGGCGCTGTCGGCGGGAGCGGACAGCGTGATGCTGGGCAGTCTCCTCGCGGGCTGCGAGGAGTCCCCGGGTGAGCTGATGTTCATCAACGGCAAGCAGTTCAAGTCGTACCGCGGCATGGGTTCGCTGGGCGCCATGCAGTCCCGCGGACAGGGCCGTTCCTACTCCAAGGACCGTTACTTCCAGGCCGAGGTGGCCTCGGACGACAAGCTCGTACCCGAGGGCATCGAGGGGCAGGTGCCCTACCGCGGCCCGCTGGCCAACGTCCTCCACCAGCTGGTCGGCGGACTCCGCCAGACCATGGGGTACGTCGGCGCCGCTTCCGTCGACGAGATGGAGAGCAAGGGCCGCTTCGTCCGGATCACCTCGGCGGGACTCAAGGAGAGCCACCCGCACGACATCCAGATGACGGTCGAAGCACCGAACTACAGCAGGAAGTAAGACATCAACGCAGGTGAGGGGCGGACCGGAGTTCCCGGGACCGCCCCTCATGTGTGTGTCGGGGATACTGGTCAGCGCAGACGTAGAGGAAAGGCCACACCATCGTGACTGAGATCGAGATCGGGCGCGGCAAGCGCGGCCGCAGGGCATACGCGTTCGACGACATCGCCGTCGTGCCGAGCCGACGTACCCGTGACCCGAAGGAGGTCTCGATCGCCTGGCAGATCGACGCCTACCGCTTCGAGCTGCCCTTCCTGGCCGCGCCGATGGACTCCGTGGTCTCCCCGCAGACCGCCATCCGCATCGGTGAGCTCGGCGGCCTCGGTGTCCTCAACCTCGAGGGGCTGTGGACCCGGCACGCCGACCCGCAGGCGCTCCTCGACGAGATCGCCGAGATGCCCGCCGAGGCCGCCACCCCGCGGCTCCAGGAGATCTACTCCGCCCCCATCCAGGAGGAGCTGATCGGGCAGCGCATCAAGGAGGTGCGCGACTCCGGTGTCGTCACCGCCGCCGCGCTGTCGCCGCAGCGCACCGCGCAGTTCTCCAAGGCCGTCGTCGACGCGGGTGTGGACATCTTCGTCATCCGCGGTACGACGGTCTCCGCCGAGCACGTCTCCAGCGCGGCCGAGCCGCTGAACCTGAAGCAGTTCATCTACGAGCTGGACGTCCCGGTCATCGTCGGCGGCTGCGCCACGTACACCGCCGCCCTGCACCTGATGCGCACCGGTGCAGCCGGTGTCCTCGTCGGTTTCGGCGGCGGCGCCGCACACACCACGCGCAACGTCTTCGGCATCCAGGTCCCGATGGCGACCGCGGTCGCCGATGTGGCCGGGGCCCGCCGCGACTACATGGACGAGTCCGGCGGCCGGTACGTCCACGTCATCGCGGACGGCGGTGTCGGCTGGTCCGGCGACCTGCCCAAGGCCATCGCCTGCGGCGCCGACGCCGTGATGATGGGCTCCCCGCTGGCCCGCGCCACGGACGCGCCCGGCCGCGGCCGGCACTGGGGCATGGAGGCCGTCCACGAGGACGTGCCGCGCGGCAAGCTGGTCGACCTGGGCTCCGTCGGCACGACCGAGGAGGTCCTGACCGGCCCCTCGCACAGCCCCGACGGCTCGATGAACATCTTCGGCGCGCTGCGCCGCGCGATGGCCACCACGGGCTACAGCGACCTCAAGGAGTTCCAGCGCGTCGAGGTGACGGTGGCGGACTCGCAGCACCGCCGCTGATCTCCCCGCGCGGTACGCAGGACGGCCCGGACCAGAGGAATGGTCCGGGCCGTCCTGCGCGTGCCGGGGTGTCAGCCGGCCTTCCTGGCACCGCCGAACGCGGCGACCGGACCGAGGAGGAGGAAGAGGTACGTCATGAAGTCGGACAGTTCCTTCCAGGCGTTGACGAGGTCGCCGAAGCGGTCGAAGAACACCTCGGAGAAGCCGACTCCGTTGGCCTCCGCGACGAGCATGGCCATGCCGATGAGCTGTCCGAAGAAGACCGCGACCAGGGAGAACACGACACTGGCGCCGAGGACGGCGGGGTTCGCTCCGCCGACCTTGCTCGCGGCGAAGCCGACCAGGAAGCCGACACCGATCGCCGCGTAGCCGACCTCGCGCTCGATGGATCCGGCGAGGACGCCGTACAGGATGGCGGCCACGATCGCGGCGCCCAGGGCGGCCAGCACACCGAGGCCCACCTGGTTGCGGGCCGCCGGCGGTGCGGGCGGGAAGGGGCCGCCGGCGAACTGGCCGGGCTGCTGACCCGCGAACGGGTTGCCCGTCGGCGCGCCGGGCTGCTGGCCCGCGTAGGGGTTGCCGGGCTGCGCGGGCTGCTGCTCCGACGCGTACGGGTTGCCGTCGGCCGGCTGGCCGCCGTAGGGCTGCGACGGGTTCGGCGGCTGCACGGGCTGGCTCATATGGGTGTTCCCCCCTGAACGGTGCGCACGGATGTGCGAGAAGTGACGCCGCAGGCTAGCAGCCCGCGCCGACACGGCCCACCGGAATGCCGGCGGGCTCGTCCGGGGCGCGCTACAGCCGGTGCGCGGCGCCCGCCGGGGTGGCTCCGCGGGTGTCCAGGAGCAGTTGGGCCTTCACCGCGAGGCCCTGGAGGTCGTACGTGCGGTGGTGCTGGAGCAGCACCGTCAGATCGGCTCCGGCGGCTGCCTCGTAGAGCGAGTCGGCGCGCGGGACGGGCAGGTCGCGCACCCGCCAGTCCAGGACGAGGGGGTCGTGGTAGCCGATCTGGGCACCCATGTCCATCAGCCGGGTCGCGATCTCGCGGGCGGGCGAGGCCTCCTGGTCGGCGAGGTCCGGCTTGTAGGTGACACCGAGGAGCAGGACCCTGGCACCCCGGACGGACTTGCCGTGTTCGTTCAGGAGGGTCGCACAGCGCTGGATCACATAGCTCGGCATGCGGTCGTTGATCTCCTTGGCCAGAGAGACCATGCGCAACGGGTGCCCCGGCGTACGGCTGTTGTACGGGAAGTAGCCGGGGTCCACCGGGGCGCCGTGGCCGCCGACACCGGGGCCCGGACGGAAGGGTTCGAAGCCGAACGGTTTCGTCTCGGCGCACCTGATGACGTCCCAGAGGTCGACGCCGAGGTCGTGGCAGAGCACCGCCATCTCGTTGACCAGGGCGATGTTGACGTGCCGGAAGTTGGTTTCGAGGACCTTCGTCATCTCCGCCTCGCGCGGCCCGCGTGCCCGGACGACCTTGTCCGTGAGCCGACCGTAGAAGGCGGCGGCCGACTCGGTGCACGCGGGGGTCAGGCCGCCGATGACCTTCGGGGTGTTCCCGTACACATGGGTGCGGTTGCCGGGGTCGAGCCGGCCGGGGGAGTGGGCGAGGTGGAAGTCGCGTCCGGCGCGCAGCCCGGAGCCCTCCTCCAGCAGGGGACGGACGACGTTCTCGGTGGTGCCGGGCGGTACGGCCGACTCCACCAGGACCGTGGTGTGCGGCCGCAGCCGGGCGGCGAGTGCCCGGGCCGCGTCGGTCACGGCGCCGAGGTCGAGGGTGCGGTCCGGCCCGAGAGGGGTGGGGGCGCAGATCGCGGCGGTGCGTACCCGGCCCAGCTCGGCCGGGTCGGCGGTGGGCCGGAAGCCGCCCGAAACCATCCGGCGGATGTCGGAGGCGCTCAGGGATCCCTCGACCGGCGTACGGCCCGCGGAGAGTTCGGCGAAGGGGCGTGGGTCGGTGTCGTAGCCGACGGTGTGGATTCCCACGCCGACGGCTGCTTGGGCGAGAGGCAGGCCGATGTGACCGAGTCCGATGACGGCGAGGTCTGCGGGCATGTGGGCCGTCCTTTCCCTAAGGCCAAGGGGCAGAAAGTGCAACTGCTGTGGACAGCGCAATGTCAGACTAGGCGTAAATATGACCTATATGTCGCATTCTGTGACGCGTGTGAGGCGGGTGTTGTCCACAGGCGGTGGCTGAAGTCGTGGAGCGCGGACAGAATCGGAGGGTGGGCACGGGCGCCCGGCCCCGGGCCGGAACCTGCTCCGTGCCGTACGACCCCCGACGCACCGGGACTACCGGGAGGCAGCAGTGAGGACAGCGACACTGGGACCCGCGGAGCGCGCCGAAGCGCTGACCGCGATGGCCGAGCGCGAACTGGACGTGCTGGTCGTGGGAGCGGGCGTGGTCGGCGCCGGGACCGTGCTGGACGCGGCCACCAGAGGACTCTCGACCGGACTGGTCGAGGCGCGCGACTGGGCGTCCGGCACGTCCAGCAGGTCGAGCAAGCTGATCCACGGAGGGCTCCGCTATCTGGAGATGCTGGACTTCGCGCTCGTCCGGGAGGCGCTGAAGGAGCGCGGACTCCTGCTGGAGCGGCTGGCGCCGCACCTGGTGAAGCCCGTCCCCTTCCTCTACCCGTTGCAGCACAAGGGCTGGGAGCGGTTCTACGCGGGCTCGGGCGTCGCGTTGTACGACGCGATGTCGGTGTCCTCGGGCCACGGCCGCGGGCTGCCCGTGCACCGGCACCTCTCCCGGCGCCGCGCCCTGCGGGTCGCCCCCGCACTCAAGAAGGAATCCCTGGTCGGAGCCCTGCAGTACTACGACGCCCAGATGGATGACGCGCGCTATGTGGCGACCCTGGTGCGCACGGCCGCGGGCTACGGGGCGCACGTGGCCAACAGGGCGCGGGTGACCGGCTTCCTGCGGGAGGGCGAGCGGGTCGTCGGTGCCCGCGTGCGGGACGTGGAGGGCGGCGAGGAGTACGAGGTCAGGGCCAAGCAGGTGGTCAACGCGACCGGGGTGTGGACGGACGACACCCAGGCGCTGATCGGCGAGCGCGGACAGTTCCACGTCAGGGCGTCGAAGGGCATCCATCTCGTCGTCCCCAAGGACCGCATCCACTCCTCGACCGGGCTCATCCTGCGCACCGAGAAGTCCGTGCTCTTCGTGATCCCGTGGGGACGCCACTGGATCATCGGCACGACCGACACCGACTGGGACCTGGACAAGGCTCATCCGGCCGCGTCGAGCGCCGACATCGACTACCTGCTCGAGCGCGTGAACTCGGTGCTGAACACCCCGCTGGGCAGGGACGACGTCGAGGGTGTCTACGCCGGACTCCGCCCCCTGCTGGCCGGCGAGTCGGACGCCACGAGCAAGCTATCGCGCGAGCACACCGTGGCCCACCCGGCGCCCGGGCTCGTCGTCGTGGCGGGCGGCAAGTACACGACGTACCGGGTGATGGCGAAGGACGCCGTCGACGAGGCGGTGCACGGCCTCGACCAGCGGGTGGCGGACTGCGTCACCGAGGACACCCCGCTGCTGGGTGCCGAGGGCTACCGCGCCCTGTGGAACGCCCGTGCGAGGATCGCCGCCCGGACCGGTCTGCACGTCGCCCGGGTCGAGCACCTGCTCAACCGCTACGGCTCCATGGCCGAGGAACTCCTGGAGCTCGTGAAGGCCGATTCCTCCCTCGGCGAGCCGCTGGCGGGCGCCGAGGACTACCTGCGGGCCGAGGTCGTCTACGCCGCTTCGCACGAGGGCGCGCGGCACCTCGACGACGTCCTGACCCGGCGTACCCGCATCTCCATCGAGACCTTCGACCGCGGCACCCGCTGTGCCCGCGAGTGCGCGGACCTGATGGCGCCGGTGCTCGGCTGGGACACGGACCAGGTCGAACGCGAGGTGGAGCACTACCGCAAGCGGGTGGAGGCGGAGCGCGAGTCCCAGCGGCAGCCGGACGACCTGACGGCGGACGCGGCGCGGCTGGGGGCACCCGACATCGCGCCGCTCTGAACGACGTTCGGTGACTCCCCGGAGCGGGGCAGGGCAGGGCGGGGCCTGGCCGGGCCGGGCCCCGCCTGCGGCTGAACTCCGCACCCCGTGGGTCCGCTTCGGGGCGCGCGGGACAGAGCACCTGCCGTACGGGCCGTCCCCGTGCCGGGTGTGCGGAGCCCTGCTCTGCCGCGCCGACAGGGGACGTCGCGGAGCAACGTAAGAGGCGACGCCGGGGCTCTGCCCTCCACGACGAACCGGGGGAGGTAGGGCGATGCGGTCGTGAGGTGTGGTTCGCTTGGCGGGCTCGCGCTTCCCAGGGTGAGTGGAGTCAGCACCGGCGGGGCGGCGGGCAGCGCCCCGAAATACCGGCGTGGCAGGGGGTTCCTTGCTCCGGCCGTGCCACGGCCGACCCCGGACCCGGCACCACGACCGGTCCCGGGGTGAGGGACAATGAACGCTCTGCCAGGGCGGGTTGATCGCAGAGGGGACGCATGTCGGAGGCGGAGCAGTCACGGGAGCCCCAAGGGGACAAGGACGGACGTCTCCTCGCGGGGCGGTACCGTCTCGGGGAGGTGCTCGGCCGGGGCGGCATGGGCACGGTCTGGCGTGCTGCGGACGAGACGCTGGGGCGCACGGTCGCGGTCAAGGAACTGCGCTTCCCGTCGGCCATCGACGACGACGAGAAGCGGCGCCTCATCACACGCACCCTGCGTGAGGCGAAGGCGATCGCGCGGATCCGGAACACCAGCGCGGTCACGGTCTACGACGTGGTCGACGAGGACGACCGGCCGTGGATCGTCATGGAACTCATCGAGGGCAAGTCCCTCGCCGAGGTGATCCGTGAGGACGGGACGCTGACGCCGAGGCGCGCGGCGGAGGTCGGCCTCGCCATCCTCGACGTGCTGCGCTCGGCGCACCGCGAGGGCATCCTGCACCGCGATGTGAAGCCGTCCAACGTGCTGATCTCCGAGGACGGCCGTGTCGTCCTCACGGACTTCGGGATCGCCCAGGTCGAGGGTGACCCCTCCGTGACCTCGACGGGCATGCTCGTCGGCGCCCCCTCCTACATCTCGCCCGAGCGGGCCCGCGGTCACAAGCCGGGTCCGCCCGCCGACCTGTGGTCGCTCGGCGGGCTGCTGTACGCGAGCGTCGAGGGCCGACCGCCGTACGACAAGGGCTCGGCCATCGCCACGCTGACAGCGGTGATGACGGAGCCCGTCGAACCCCCGGCGAACGCGGGCCCGCTGGAGGAGGTCATCTACGGCCTGCTGGCGAGGGACCCCGACGAACGGCTGTCCGACGCCGGAGCGCGCGTCCTGCTCAACGCGGTGATCAACGCTCCGGAACGGCCCGCCGCACCGCCGGCCGACTCCACCCAGGTCATGGCGCTGCCCACGATCGGTGACGCGAAGAGCGACAAGGGCGGCAGGAGCGGCAGGAACGACCCGAGGGGCGGTGGCAGGAAGGCCGCCGCGGCCGCAGCCGTCGTGCCCACCCCGGCGGGCGAGGGCGGCGGCCCGGGGGGTGCCGCAGGCTCCGGGATGGCCACCGGCGGGTCGGCCACCGGCGGGTCCGCCCCTGCGGGCCGGACTCCCGGCCCCTCCTCCGCGAACGCAGCGGCCGGCATGACCGCGATCGCCGAGAGCACCCGGGACCGGCTGCGCGGCGCGCTGCGGTCCGTGCGCAACGCGAAGTCTCCGGCGGCCGCCGGTGCCGTTCCTCCGGTGCCCTCGCGGGCGCCCGGTACCCCGGCAGCCACGGCATCGGTGTCCGGGGCCGCCACGCCTCCCGGCCGGCCGGCCGGGACCCGCGCGTCGATCACCGATGTCGTGCCCCGCCGCACGCTGGCGGTCATCGCCGGTGTCGTCGTGCTCGCCGTCCTCGGTACGGTCCTCGCGATCACGCTCGGCGAGGACGAGACGGGCAACGAGGGCGGTTCCAAGGGCGGCACCGCCGCGTCGGCCGGTGCGACCGCCGGCGGCGACGCGGCCACCGGCGGAGGCGCGGGCAAGGACGAGGACACCGGGACCCAGGACGGCGGCAAGGACGGCCAGGGGGAGGACAAGGGCGAGGCGTCCGGCGACGCTTCGCCGCCCCCGGAGACCGAGCCGACCCCCGACCCGGACGCGCTGCCCGCCGGATACAGGACGGTCACGAACAAGCAGTTCCACTTCTCGGTGGCGATGCCCGGCACCTTCAAGTTCGACGGCATAGCGGGACAGAACTCGGGTGCCATCTACAACGCCGACGGCGGGTTCCCGCGCATTCAGATCGACTACAACTCCTCGCCGAAGGACGACGCGGCAGCAGCCTGGGCCGCGGCGGTCGCGGCGACCAGGAGCCTGAGCAACGGCTACAAGCACCTCGGGATAAAGAAGGTCGAATACAACGGCTACCCGACCGTCGCCGACTGGGAGTTCACCCGCACCCAGCGGGGCGTGCCGGTCCATGTGCTCAACCGGGGCTTCAAGGTCGACGCCACCCACGGCTACTCGATCATGATCAGCTGCAAGGCGGACGCATGGGACGGCGAGGAGTGCCGGACGCTGCGCGAGACGGCGTACGCCACGTTCGAGCCGACCGACTGACCCGCTCGGGCGGCCGTCCGGGCGGCCGGGTTGCCGAGACCCGGCCGCGCGGCCGGGACTTGCCACGTATTGTGAGAGACCGAAAGCCGTACGCTGCCGGAATGGTGGGTCAATTGCACAGCAAGTGACCGCGATTGACGGAATCATGCGATCTTTGGTGACCGGGGGACAGCGCGCTCTGGGGAGGCGTCGTGGACGACTACGCGGGTCGGGTGCTTGCCGACCGCTACCGCCTTCCGCTGCCCCCGTCCGATGCGTACGAACTGGCGGAGACCCGGGCCTTCGACACGTACAGCGGGCAGGAAGTCCTGGTGCGGCAGGTCCCGCTGCCGGAGGTCGTGGACGCGGAGGTGCTCGACGCCGAGGGGCTGCCCTCGGCCGGGCGCGCCACCGGGCGCACGGTGCGGCGGCCCACCGACCCCGCGGTACGGCGGGCGATCGAGGCCGCGCAGGCGGCGGCGCAGGTGCCCGACCACCCGCGCCTGGACCAGGTCTTCGACGTGTTCGCCGAGGAGGGATCGCTCTGGATAGTGAGCGAGCTGGTCGCCGCCCGTCCGCTCGCCGCGCTCCTCGCGGAGCGGCCCCTCAACCCCTACCGTGCCGCCGAGATCGGCTCCGACGTGCTCACGGCGCTGCGGGTGCTGCACGCGCACGGCTGGACGCACCGCAACATCACGGTCCGCACGGTGCTGGTCTGCGACGACGGCCGTGTGGTGCTGACGGGACTCGCGGCCGGCGCGGCCGAGGAGGCACTGTGCGGATACGTTCCGGCGCCGCAGCCCGGCGACGAGGAGGACGTCTACGGGCCTCCGGCCGTCGAATCGGGCCCCACCGGACCCTACGAGCCCCCGGCGGCCGAGCGCGGTCCCTCAGGGCCGTACGAGAGCCCGGCCGTGGAGTCCGGCCGGTACGAGAACCCGATGGCGTACGAGCCGGGCGGTGCTCCGGCCGGGCCTGATCCGCTGTCCGCTCCGGAGGCCCTGCCCGCCCCCAGGGCGGCCACCCACGGTGTGCCGGACCCCGGCGCCCGAGCCGAGATCGAGGTCGCGCGCCAGGCGCCCCCCGTCCTGCCCGCGGCGCAGCCCGGCGCGGGAAGCGCGGCGCAGCTGCGTGCCGCCCGCGCCGGCGCCATTGCGGCCTACCGGGCCGGTGCCCGGGCCGCGGCCGCCCGTGCCGGTGAGGACCGGGACGGCGAGGACCACGCCATCGATGACGGGCCCGGCGCGGACGAGCGGGACGGGCGGGACGGGCCGGTCGCTCCTCCCGTCGCCGGACGGCCGCAGCTGACCAACACCTGGGGCAGGGCGGCCGACGATCCGTATCCGTACGACGAGGACGAGGACGACGAGGACGACGACGAACCCCCCGGGCCACCCGGCCGCCGTGTGCACCTCGCCGGCACCTGGGGCGACGGCCCCGGCGCCGGCCGGCCGGTGCCCGCAGGCGGCTCCGGAGGGCGTGGCGGTTCCGGTGAGGACGCGCTGCGCGCCGACTCCCGGCGCCTCGGCAGCGGGCCCCCGGAGCGCCAGGACCGGCTGCCGCAGCCGGTGGCCGCCCGGACACCCGCCGGAGGCTGGGACGAGGTCGTCGCCGGAAGGGGCGCCACCCCCGCCTACCGGGGCCCGGCCACCCCCCTCGCCGCCGAGCGCGCACGCCAGGCCCGTATCGCCGTCGTCGGCGCGGTCACCGAGCGTTGGGCGCCCGAGCAGGCAGGGCCCGTCCACGACAACTGGCAGCTCGCCCCGCCCATCGGGCCCTCCACCGATCTGTGGGCGCTGGGCGCCCTGCTCTACCGTGCCGTGCAGGGGCACGCCCCTTATCCGGAGGAGAACGCCGCGGAGCTCGTCCAGATGGTCTGCGGTGAGCCGCCGGCCTTCGCGGAGGAGTGCGGCCCGCTGCGGCCCGTCGTCGAATCGCTGCTGCGTCAGGACCCCACCGAGCGGCCCGACTTCGAGGAGCTGCGCGGCTGGCTGCGCTCCCTCGTGCGTTCGGCCCCCGAGCCGGAGGCCGGCGCCGACATCGTCACGATGCCGCCCGCGGACGCCACCCGCCTCCCCGTCGTGCGCCGCCGGGGCGAGCTGGTGCGCCGCCGTTGGGGGCGCGGCGGCGCGGCGCACGGCCGGCACCGTCAGGGAAAGCCGCAGCGCCGCGACAGGCAGCAGGCGTACGAACAGCCTCCTGCCTACGAACAGCCTCGGGCCTACGAACAGCCCCCGGCCCGCGAGAAGCCACCGCGCGCACTCCGCGAACCCAAGGGGCCCAAGGTGCTGCGCCAGCCGCAGCCCGGGGGCCGGGCACCGCGGCGGCTCGGACGGCTGCTGCTGGTGCTGATCCTGCTGGCGATGGCGGCCGCCATCGCCTACGCCATGCTGTTCATGCCCGAGCAGGGGTCCGGGACGGGGACGGGGGCAGCACCCTCGGGCTCCGCCGCACCTGAGGACCCGGATCCCGGCAGCGGTCCGTCCTCCCGCCCGTCGGGCTCCACGGAGCCGACGGGCTCCCCGGGTGCGGAGAAGCCGCAGACCAGCGGCTCCGCAGCCGACCTCGCACCGGGCTACACGCTGCGCAAGGACCCCGAAGGCTTCGAGATCGGTGTGCCGGAGGACTGGCAGCGCAGTCCGGCCAACGCGGACCGTCAGATCCGTTACGGCAGTGACGGGTTCAGCGTGCTCGTCGTGCCCGGCCGGGACACCGTCAAGGCCAACGGCAGTGACCCGCTGGACTACCAGCGGACCGCGCAGCCCGAGTTGCAGCCCTTCCGGGAGTCCAGCTGGGCCACCTCCACAGGTCTGCGCCGCGTGGACATCGGACGACAGAGCATGGCGGAGGGGCAGTTCACCTGGCAGGAGAGCGGCGGCCGTGAAGTGTACGTGCGTAACCTGGTCATGATCGTGGACGGCAGATATCACATCGTGCAGGTCATCGGCCCGGAGAACGAGCGGGACAAGATCTCCGACATCTACCGTCAGGCCATGTCCTCCTACCGCGCGAGCTCCTGACGGGGCGACAGCGCGGAGCGACAAGCATCACAGTGCCGTCCTGTGAGCGGTGCGCGGTTACGTGGCACAGCCTCCCGTCCGTAACCTGTCGTCCCAAGGAACGGGGCGAGGACACACGTGGAACACGTACAGGGAACGGACGCGGGGACCCTACTGGCCGGGCGTTACCGTCTGGGGGACGTCCTGGGCCGCGGTGGCATGGGCAAGGTGTGGCGCGCCGAGGACGAGGTGCTGCACCGCACCGTCGCCGTCAAGGAGTTGACGGCCGGACTGTACGTCGCCGAGGCGGACCGGGCCGTGCTGCACGCCCGCACGCAGAAGGAGGCGCGCGCCGCGGCACGGATCACGCATCCGGGAGTCGTCACCGTCCACGACGTCATCGAGTACGACAACCGCCCGTGGATCGTCATGCAGTACGTCGACGGCCCCTCCCTCGCCGACGCGACGAAGGAGTCGGGCGAGATCGAGCCGCGCGAGGCCGCCAGGATCGGGCTCCACGTGCTGAGCGCCCTGCGGGCCGCCCACGATGCCGGTGTCCTGCACCGGGACGTGAAGCCGGGCAACGTCCTGCTCGCCCGGGACGGCCAGGTCCTGCTGACCGACTTCGGGATCGCCGCCATAGAGGGCGACTCCACCATCACCAGGACGGGCGAACTGGTGGGCTCCATCGACTATCTGGCACCCGAGCGGGTACGCGGCGGCGACCCGGGCCCCGCGTCCGACCTCTGGTCGCTGGGTGCCACGCTCTACACGGCGGTCGAGGGAAGCTCGCCCTTCCGCCGCACGTCCCCCATCTCCACCATGCAGGCCGTCGTCACGGAGGAACCGCCCCCGCCGCTGCACGGCGGCGCGCTGGCGCCCGTGATCACCGCGCTGCTGCGCAAGGACCCCGCGGACCGTCCGTCGGCCCAGGAGACGGAGCGCATGCTGCTGGACGCGATGGAGGGGCGCAGACCCCGTGCCGCGCAGGCGCACGTGCCGACGCAGCGGGTCTCCGGGGACGACCTGCGCGACTACTGCTCCACACCGGACGGTTCCACCGCCCGGCTCCCGCAGTCCCAGCCCCAGTGGCAGTCCCCGCCGCCCGTGGTCCCGTACGCCTCGGCGCCCAACGCCCGGCGCGGACCGGGCCGTTGGCGCACCGTCCTGCTGGTCGTCGCGGTGGCCGCCCTGATCGGCGGGGCGGCGGGCCTGGTCGCGATGAAGGCGGAGGGCGGCGGGGCCACGAGCGGCGGCTCGGCAGGCCCGGCTCCTTCCGCCTCCGGGGACCGGACGGACGGCCCCACCGAGAGGGACGACGAGCCCGTCTCGAACGAGGTCCCCGACGGCTGGAAGCGGATCACCGCCCCCGAGGGCTTCAGTCTCGCCGTACCCGAGGGCTGGGAGCGGCTGACGGGCAGCGAACAGATCGACTACACCCCGGACGGCGGTGCGCACAGCCTCCGCATCAGCCTCGATCCGCAGCCGGACTTCGACAACTCGTACGCGCACATGCGGAGCATCGAGAAGGATCTGTCCGTGCGCCTGCCGGCCTACGATCGCCTGACGCTGGAGGAGAACGTCTTCCGTGACCGCTCCGGCTCCCGCTGGGAGTTCACCTGGGTCGAGTCCAAGGACCACCCGGGTCCGCGCCACGGCATCGACCAGATGTACTTCGCCGAGGCGGGCGGACCGGAGTACGCGCTCTACATGACCGGGCCCGAGGCGGACCAGGCCGAGACCCGGAGGATCTTCGAGACGATGCTGCGGAGCTGGGAGCCACCGGAGCAGATGGGCTGAGGGTTCGCGCGGCTGTGCGTGCCGTGCGCGCGGCTGTGCGTGCCGTCCGCGCCGAAGCGGCCGAGCGGCTTCGAAGATTCACGATTCCTGCCGCCCGATCCCGCGAACAGTGAAGGATCGCCCCTGATCAGCAGTTATGCAGCCAGTGATCACTGGCTG
>NZ_MAPV01000080.1 GCF_001700505.1 Streptomyces mutomycini | reverse complement strand
GTGGGGTGGTGGCGGGGGAGGCCAGGTGGTCGAGGAGGTCGAGGTAGTCCTCCTTGGTCTGGCCGTGACCGTGGGTGTTGTGGTTACGGGCGATCTTGCGGCCGCTGGTGTCGAAGTACATCTCGGACTCGTAGTCGGAGAGAACGGGGTAGCGGGACTTGTAGATCGCGACGAGCTGATCGGCAGTGATGCCGAGCCAGACGGAAACGAGGGCGTCGAGCTCTACGAGAGCAGCGCGGCGTTCGTATTCAGTGCGGAGGGGGGTGTCGTGCTGCCATGTAGGGGTAAGACCGGTGGCGAGGGGGGTGAGGTTGGGCCAGTCCGGGTTGGCCCAGTCCTCGTAGTGTGGCCAGGCCGGGTGGAATAGTTTCTCCCAGAGAGGCGCGTAGACCCTGATGAGGCTGTTGAGGCGGAGAGTTCGCAGCAGGAGCGGGGCGGCTAGAGGATGACTTGCGACGGGTGCTGGCATCTTCAGCGCCTCGCCCGCCATAAGGTTGGCGCGGCCCGTGATTCGAAGCAAGTAGTCGAGCGGGAGAGCTGCCCAGAAGCCCGCTTGAAGCGCCGTCAGCCGGTCATTCGGAAGCCGCATTGACTGAACGCCGTGAATATGCGCCGGCCCAGGCGGGATCAGGGCGGCGAATAGGCTTCGCTCGGTGTCGAACGGAATCATGATGCGCCAGACCATGCGAAAGTATTCAGTGTAACGACGCCCGGACCAGACATCTTGGTCAGATTCGTAACGGTGTAGATCGCATGCGCGAACGTAGTTGGTACGGGGGAGAGTGTCCGGGGTAAGGGTCGTTAGGTTGAATGCAGACCAATCTCGATTTGTTTTGCATGGGTTGTTCGGCTGTTTATTAAATGGTGTTGCTACGCCGAAGTGCGGTCCTTGCAGTACTACGTCGGAAAGATTTGACACCTCACTGGTGGACCAGTGTAGATAGCCGTCCCTCTTGGAGTTTGTCTCGTTATAGCCCTGACTCACTGCGGGGTTCTGTGAGGCTAGGCGCAGGGGAATCTCGGACAGAGCACTGATGGCGCCTTGCTCTTGAGAGGTGACCGGGTACAGCAGGGGGGATTCGGCGTAAAGCGTCGCACTCCCACCCGAGAGGCGATTCCATTCTTTCAGCCTGTCGGCGTCCACGTGTACTAGGCGATGCCTATGCGGCCGAATGTCCCACTTCCCGTCATTCTTAATTCCGGGTAGAGCGCCCGTGCCATCGTGGCATAGGGATTCAGTAAGAGTCGCCGGATCAAAGAGCCAGCTAATGTGTGTGAATGAGGCTGACCTTTCTGTACCGTAAATATTTATTCCAAACTCGGTGTTGGCGTGAATCTCTGGGAAGATCGCGGTGCGGTTATGGAAATGTGCATGCGTGCGCATGTGCTTGTATGCGGCCGCACGCAAGGGGCCATCCTTGACTCCGCTGAAGTGGGTATCTGGATGAATTAGTCCGGCCGTGCCGTGGGGTGAGATGTTTTTCCATGTTCGGCACATGAATGCGCGATAGAGGTCCGGTCGTGTTCCATTTAGGATCGGGTAGGTAGCCGCGCCGCCCAAAATTGCCACAATTCCGGAAATCCCGGACAGTTCAGTGAGGTAGAAACTGGCCGCCTCAGACCCGGCCATCATGAGTTCTCGCTTACGCAAGCGGAGTTCCTCGGTGCTCGGCTTCTCGGTGAGCATAAACCAAGGATCCAGCTCAGCGAGAACGGTGCCTTCCTGCCAATCCGGCCGCACCCAAGGCGGATTCCCCACCTGCAAGTCGTACCCGCCCCGCGCGAACACCTGCGCGTACTCCAGCTCCCAGTGGAAGAACCCCTGCCGCGCCGCCACATCCCCCGCAACCGCCACCCACGGGAACCGGTTCTCCAGCCAGTGCGCCCGGTCCATCCCCATCAGCTCGGGCAGCGCGTCCTCGTACGGTTCCAGTTCGTCCAGCGTCGCGAATGACGCCACCAGCGAGTCCGACGGGACCTCCTGCGTGCCCAGCAGGGACTCCGCGAAGTCCAGCCAGTCCTCCAGCGCCGCCAGGGGTATCACCGGCCGCCTCTGTTCCCGGATCTGCTCCTTCCGGCGGCCCGTCCCGCGTCGCCGCTCCACCGACTCCCGCGTCAGCTCACGCGAGTCCGTCGTCTCGCCGAACAGGTCGTCCGTCTCCCAGGACATGAGCACGCCGGACTCGTGGTCCGCCGTGACGCCCGCGACCTCGGCCGGCCGTGCGTACTGCTCGGCCGATCCGTCCAGCAGCGCGGCCTCCTGCACCGGCCAGAACCACAGCGCGCACCACGTGTCCATCAGCGTCTTCAGCCGCCAGTACGGGGTGTCTACCGCCTCCAGGTCCGCCAGCACCTTATCTCTCTGCACCGCGACCTCGGGCGACCGTAGCCAGCCCTCCTCCGCGCCCCACACGTCGATCCGGCGTGAGATGTCCCGCTCCGAGATTTCCAGGCGGCGCACCACCAGGCCCCACAGGTACTCCGCCCGCCGCGCCAGCCCCTGCAGCCGGGCCGTCTGCTTCGTACTCGGCGACTTCGTGATCGCCTTCCGCCACGCGCCCAGTGCCTTCGCCGCCTCCGGGGCCAGTGCCTTGGCCTCCTTCTCGGCCGCGACCGCGCCCCACTCCTTCGCCGGGAGCAAGAAGTGGTGCACCGCCCCCACCGGGAGCTCCGCACCGGCCACCGCGTCCGCCAGCGGGAAGCGTTCCGGGGTGGTGCCCAGCCAGCCGCCCTTCTTCAGGCGCTCCGGGCCGTACACCTCGCGCCGTCCGCCGATCAGCGAGTTGCCGCGCCGCAGGTGCAGGCCGAACCACGGGGCCTCCATGCCGGGGTGCATCGTGTTCAGCCACAGCGACACCTCGGCCAGCTCCACGGCCGTCTCGTTGAGGTCGACGCCGTAGGAGTTGTGCAGGGCGATGTACGCCTTGGCCTTCTGGAGCTCCTGGGCGTACTTCTCCGTATCGATCGCGACGCCCAACTCGTCCTGGCGGCGCCGCAGATACTCCGCCGCCACCTGGTTGATCGCCTCGTTGAGGAACGCCCCCGAGCCCAGCGCCGGCTCGCAGATCTTCCAGTCCAGCATCTCGCGCGCGGGAGTCACCGTGTCGTCCTGGTCCAGGCGGTGCTGGAGCGCCAGCTGGACGGTGACCTTGGTCAGGGACTCCGGGGTGTAGTACGAGGCCGAGGTCTGGCGATCGCGGCCGGAGAGGCGGTAGACGAACGAGCCGGGGGCGTGGCGGACGCGCCGCTCCTCGCCGGTGTACTCGTCGCGCTCCCGTACGTACACGGAGTCGGCGTACTCGTCGGCCCGCGAGGACGGGACCAGCCAGGAGCCGTCCTTCGGGTCGCCGTTCTTCGCGACCTCGTACAGCTCCTCGCCGGCGACGAAACCGGAGTACGACATCAGGCCCTCGTAGACCGCACCCAGCTGGTTGATACCGAGCTGGGCGTACGAGATGAAGCCACCGCGCTCCTTGCGCTTGCCACGCGTGAGCATCAGCAGACGCAGCACGCGGTACAGGGTGGCGTTGCGCAGGCGGGTGTCCAGGAAGCGTTCCGAGCCGGGCTCGTCCGCGTCGTGGCGGGGGTCCGGGACGGTACGCGCGCCGATCAGCTTGATGGACTCCTGCTCGAACAGCTTGGAGTGCAGCGGCTCGAAACGCAGACCCAGATCCTCGGACGCCTTCTCCGCAGGAGAAGAAGGCGCCCCGTGGGTGCGGCGCGGGCGGTAGCCCTCCTGGACCTTGCGGAAGAGCAGGTCGAGTGACTCGTACAGGTAGAAGCCGCGACGGGACTTCTCGTCCACCAGGTCCTGCTCCGCGACCAGGTCGCCGAGGCGGGCCAGGCCGTAGCCCTGCTGGTACTCGGGGTAGTCGGAGGGCAGGATGCCGAGCTCGGGGCGCGCCTCGGCGTACAGCAGGAACAGGATGCGGTAGAGGAAGCGCAACGACTCGCGGGTCAACTGGCGGCCCAGCTCCGGGAGTTCCTTGACGTCCTCCGGGCGGACGCCCTGTTCGCGCAGGCGCTCCAAGACCTCGTTGGCGATGAGCTCGACGCTGATCCGCAGGCCGTCGCGGAGTTCGCTGGACACGCCGACAGCACGCTTCGTCGACTTGTCGACCAGCCCGGCGAGCGGGTTCTCGCCGCCCTCCTCCGGCGTACGGAGCGAGTCGGCGCCGAACAAGGCTGCCACGGTGTCGAGCTCGCCACCGGCCTTGGTGTCGTTGCGTTCCAGAGCGGCGTCCAGGGAGACCGCCAGGTACCGGCCCTCGCCCCAGGCCGCACGGTCCGCGAGGACGACGACACCGCCGACCAGCAGCAGGACATAGCGAGGGGCGTCCTCGCAGGCGAAGAGGAACGAGGCGAGCTTGGAGCCCGTCGTCACCCGGTGCTGGCCGTCCAGGACCAGCTGTTCCAGCAGACGGCCGGGACCGTTCGGGTCCATGGCGGCGTCCGGTTCGGCGGACCAGCCGCAGTCCAGAGCGACGAGTCCCTTCTCGAAGTGGGCGACCCGCACCTCGTACGACTGCTCCGCCCGCTCCACGGTGATGGTGCGCGGCTTGGCGTCGAAACCGAGGGCGCGCAGGACGTCCGCGTTCAGCGCGCGCACGCGCTCCCGCCACTCCGGGGACGCGTACGTGACGGCGTCGTCGTCGCTCGCCGAGGCCGAGGACTCAGCGGCGTCGTGCTCCTCGCCGAGGGCGAAGTACGAACGGGCCCGGAAGTACGGGCGGCGCAGGGCGCGCAGCCCGGCACGGGGCGTGACCGGCAGCGCATCGGCAGCTGGTTCCGCCTCTGCGCCGGATGCCTCGGCAGCGGCCTTCAGCGCCTCCGCCGCCTCGTCCTCCCGCTGCTTCCACTCCGCGAGCAGCCCGGACTTGAGGTCCTTGGGCAGTACCTCGGCCAGATAGTGCGCGGAGAAGTACTCACCGCGGTTCATCAAGGAGTCGTACGTCATGAGTCAGAACCTTCGCGGGAACAGGAGGCGGAGGAAAGCGGAAGCAGGGGCGATGACCGGCGTGCGGAAGCCGGCGTGACGGCGGTGTTCATGACGCCGTCGGCGCCAGGACGGCCAGCACCCGCAGCATCGGGCGGCCGGTGGTGAGGAGCGAGTCGGCCAGCGAGGCGAGCCGCTCCTTCGCGTGGTCGCCCGCGAGTGACGCGCCGCCCTCCGCGAGGGTCGGCTGCTTCCACTCACCCAGCCGCCGCTTGTACTTCTCGATCGGCTCGCGCAGCGGCTCGTCCCAGGCCTCGCGGTGCTCCTCCAGGAAGGCCTCCGCGGCGTGCAGGACGTCAGGAACCGCCTCGCGCAGCCGTGCGGTGTCGTGCGCCTGCATCGGGTTGGCCATCGACGGGCCCACTCCGGCGCGTTGAAGGACGGCCACCATGTCGTCGTTGACCGCGCCGTCAGCGGTGACGGCCATCCACTTGACGACGGTCGGCCGGCCGAGCGCGTTGGAGTAGATGCCCTGGACGAGGTACGTCGCCCGGTCGACCGCCGCCGTGACGACCGGCGCCTCCTGGCGGTTGAGGCGTACCAAGACCTTGTCGGTCAGCCATTCCACCACCGGGTGCAGCTCCGTGAGCAGCGAGATCTCCGGCCAGCTCGACGTCGAGGACTCCCGGGCCCGCTGAAGGGAGTGCTCGGCCAGGCGGCGGTTGAGCGTCACCAGGAGGCGTTCGCGCAGACGCTGTTCGCGTACGTAGTCCAGCGGGAGAGCCTTCATGCGGTGGACGAGATCGGCGGGAGGACGGAACGAGATCAGGCCCGACTCCTGGTCCGTGGACAGATCCAGTCGGTCCTGCGCGTCGGGGAACACCTCGCGCAGCGCCTCGTCGAAGAACTCGCGGGTGGAGGTGAACAGCCTGGGCACACGGGCCTGCGGCACGCTTCCGCCGCCGTGGCCGGCCTGCCCGGGGACCGCACCGTCCGACTCCGCGGCGGTCTCGTCCCCCACCGAACCGAAGAAATCGGCCAGGAAGTCGTCCATGCCCGCGTCGTCGTCGGCGGAGGAGGCGTTGTGGGCGGCGAGGGACTCGTCGACCGTACGGCCGCGCAGCAGGTCCTGGATGAGGGACTTCTCCTCGGCCTCCGCGCGGTACAGCCCGGACACGGCCTCCGCTGTGCCCAGCGCCCGGTGTGCCTCGTCCTCGCGGTCCAGGAGGCGTTCGGCGACGAGGGTGTCGTCCTTCGCGCCGTCCACCTCGGTGGTGAGGATCAGCGCGCGGAACTGCGGCTGGTGCGCCTGCCCGTAGCGGTCGATACGGCCGTTGCGCTGCTCGATGCGGATCAGCGACCACGGAACGTCGTAATGGATCAGTTGGTGGCACTGGCGGTGCAGGTTGACGCCTTCGGATGCCACGTCGCCGGTGAACAGCATGCGTACGGGAGTGTCAGCCAGGCCGAAGTCCTCGACGCACTGCATCTGCTGCTCGTCGGAGAGCCCTCCGTGCATGACCCGGGCGGCTGCTTCGGCCGCCTTCCCGGCGCGGAAACCGAGCGCGGCCGGCACCACCGTGCGCAGCCACTCCAGGGTCTGGACGCGCTCGGAGAAGACGACGACACGGGCGTCCGACTTCGGACCAACGCCGATCGCCTTCAACTGCTCGACGAGTGCGGCGAACTTCGCTGACTCGGCCTCCGTCATGCTGGCCGCGAGCTCACGGAGCCGGTGCAGAGCCGCCATCTCGGCCGCCGTGCCCTGAGGGGCGTTCTTCTTCTCCAGTGTCTTGATGCGTGCGGCGACGGTCGCCTTGAGCGCCGCGTGCGAGGAGAGGAACGACTTGAGGAGCGTGTACGGGAAGAGGGGGACGTCGCTGACGGACTTCCGCCCGTCCGTCGGCAGCCAGACCTCGGCGAGTTCCTCGAAGATCTTCTCCTCGGCGGGGGTGGCGGAGCAGCGTACGGACTGCGAGGGGCCGCGGTCCGCCCACTGGCCCTTCATCTGGTCGCGGACCTCGGGGCTGACCTTGGTACGCCGGATGAAGAGGTGCTCGATGTCCTCGGCGCGGTAGTTCTCCGCGTCCCGGATCGCCGCCGGGTCCAGGAGCGAGATCAGCTCCGCGAACGAACGGGCGTTGCCGTTGTGCGGGGTCGCGGACGCGAGGATCAGGGCATCGGTGCGCGGAGCGAGGATCTGGGCGAGCTGGTTGCGCAGGGAGCCCTTGTTGATGAGGTTGTGGGACTCGTCGATGACGACCGCGTCCCAGTTGATGCGCTCCAGGTGGTGCTTGTACTGGTCCGTGTTCTTCAGGGTGTCGATGGAGACGATTACGCGCTTGAAGTAGGTGAACGGGTTGCGCCCGGCAGGGATTTCACGCTGGATGCGCTCGATGCCCACCGAGTCCAGGCGGATCAGCGGGATCGCGAACCGGGTCCACAGCTCGTGCTGGAACTGTTCGAGGACGTGCTGCGGCGTGACGACGAGGATGCGCTCACCGCGGCCCCGACGGATCAACTCCGCCAGGGTCAGCCCGATTTCCAGGGTCTTGCCGAGGCCGACGACGTCGGCGATGAGGAGGCGGGGACGCAGGTTGCGGCCGGAGAGGGCGAGCTCCGCGGGGCGCTGCTGGTAGGGAAGCGGATCCATCAGGAACTGGTCCGCGAGCGCCAGACCGCGCTCCGACTGGGGCAGCGCCGTCTTGCGGAGTACCGCTTCCAGGAAGAGGCGGGAGCGGCGGAAGTTCGGTGAGTCGTCGCGCACGAGCTTGGTCTCGCGCGGGTCGATCAGCTCGACGCGGTCCAGCTCGGTGAAGAAGACCGCTTCCCGGTCGCGGACGAACTCCGAGGCGCCCACAGCCTCGATCCGGGCGCCGTCGTGTTCGGTGCGGGTGGTGGTCCGTACGAGCCACACCTCGTCGCGTACGAGGATCTGGGCGCCCGGTGGGTACTGGGCGTCCTTGTCACTCGACGTGGTGGCGGTGCTCTGGTCGGCGGTCACCCGCGGCCTCCTGGATGGCGATGGTGCTTATGGCTGTGGTGCACGTGGGGCGTGGGTTCTTGCGGCCGTCGGTCAGAAGGGGGTCTTCGCGGCGTACGCCTTGCGCAGCTGCTCGGCGGTCCTACGGGCCTGGGCGGAGTGACGCCGGGTGCGTGGGGCCGGTGTGCGGCGGCGTGTGCTGGGGGGCTGGGGCACGGGCTGCGGCTGTGGCTCCGGTTCCTTCACGGTGGGAGGGGGAAATTCCACTGTGGGTGCCGGTGACAGCGGTGCGGGCTCGTCGGTCGTGACCGTACGCAGGTCCGCGAACGGCAGCGTCGGCGGCACGGTGGGTGTGGGCGCAGGCTCGACGGTGGTGCTCTGCGGTGCGGTGCCCGTCGTGTACGTGGTCAGCTTGCGGCGGGCCTGCGCGACCTTCATGCCCTGCGCCTCGATGACCGCCCGGCACCGGCTGACGACCTCGGAGAGCGCGGGTCGGTCCTTCGGGTCTTGGGCGAGCATCACCGTGAGCAGCGGGGTGAGCTCGGCGGGGAGGCCGGTGAGGTCGGGGAGGGTGTTCGGGTCGGTCGTCAGGTGGAAGACCATGAACGGGGTCGCGCCCTGGTACGGGTAGTGCTCGGTCGCCGCGTACAGGAGCAGGGCGCCGAGCGCGTACACGTCGACCGCGCCGGTGAGCGGCTTGACGCCGGCCGCCTGCTCCGGGGCCATGCAGACCGGGGTGCCGACCACCTGGTTGGGCGCGGTGAGCGACACGTTCGACTCGGCGAAGACGGCAAGGCCGAAGTCGATGACCTTGGGGCCGTTGGGGCCGAGCAGGATGTTCGCCGGCTTGAGGTCGCGGTGCAGCAGTCCCTGCAGGTGCACGGAGGCCAGCGCTTCGGCGAGCGTCGCGCCGAGCGAGGCGACGAGGAGCGACGGCAGGGGGCCGTGCATCGTGACGTGCTTGCCGAGGTCAGGACCATCCACGTACTCGGTCGCCAGCCAGGGCCGATCCGCCTCGGGGTCCGCGCCCAGGAAGGCCGCGATGCGCGGGCCCCACACAGTCTTGAGGATCTCGATCTCCTGCGCGAAACGCTGCCGCGACTCGGAGTCCACCACCGTCGGCTTGATCACCTTCACGGCGGCAGGCTCGCCGCCCTGCGATTCGCCGAGGAAGACCTGCCCCATACCTCCGTGACCGATCCTCCCGAGCAGCTCGAAGCCGCCGAGATCCGCGGGGTCCTCGGGGCTGAGAGGGGTGGTCTGCACGTCGGTCCTCGGTCCTTGTCGTCGGCCGGCCCGTGGAGTCCTCGTGGCGGCCTGATCAGGCGGATTGTCCGTATGTCCGCATGGACACGGTAATCGATCCGCGAAGACGGGTGGGCCTGATTCGCAGGGCTGATCCGGCAGCCGGAGGCCCGAGCGGGCGGACGTACCTGACCTCCGGCACCACGGCGCCACCCGCCTCGAAGGGCTCCTCCGCGCCGTCCGGCCCGAACCCCGCCCGCTCGTAGAAGCGCCGGGCCCGCAGGTTCTCCTTCAGCACCCAGAGCGTCATCTCGCCGAACCCGTCCGCCGATGCCCGGGCGGTCACCTCGGCCAGCAGTGCGCCTCCGATGCCGGTACCGACGCGGCCGGGGTGCACGTAGAGCGCGTACAGCTCCGCGCTTCCGGGGCGGGCGCCCTCGTCGCGGCACGGACCGTAGCAGGCCCAGCCGGTCACCGTGGCGTCCGGCGTCCCGGCCACCAGGTTCACCGCCCCGCCGCCCGCCATGAAGTGTGCGCGCCGGCGCTCGGCGTCCTGGGCGACGTCCATCGCGTCCAGGTACGCCTGCGGGATCAGGCCCGCGTACGCCTGCTGCCAGCCGCGCACCCGGATCTCCGCCACCGGGGCACAGTCGCCGAGGGTCATGTCGCGTATCCGTACGCCGGGGGCGTGCGCGGGATTGGGCCGAGGAGTCACGCGGCCCATCCTGTCGTACGCCCCCGGGGCGGTGCCCGGCATTTCTCAGCTGCGGAAGCCGAGCAGGCCGTGCAGTGTGCTGCCCTTCGTGTTCGTGCCCGCCTTCGTGGCCGGGGCGGCCTTCGGCTCCGGCAGGGCGTCGCAGACCGCGTCCGCGCCGCTGCCGCCGCCGGTCGGGAGGGTGCCGTCGGTGAGGTAGTCCACCAGGTGGCCGTCCAGGCACGTGTTGCCGCTCAGTGTGACCCCGTGGTTGCCCCCGCCCTGCTCGACGACGAGGCCGGAGCCCTTGAGCCTGCGGCTCATGGTGACGGCGCCCTCGTAGGGTGTGGCCGCGTCGTCGGTGGCCTGGAGGATCAGCGCGGGCGGGATCCTGTCGTTCGTGACCCGCACGGGCTCCAGCGGCTCGACCGGCCAGGTGGCGCACGGGGCGTTGTACCAGGTGTTGTTCCATGACATGAAGGGCGACTTGCGGTGCGCCTGCCAGGTGTCGTTGCGCCAGGTGCTCCACGTCCGGGGCCAGCCGGCGTCGCGGCACTGCACCGCCACGTAGACGGAGTACCCGTTGTCGCCGCTCTTGTCGACGGCGCCGAAGTCCTCGTACGCGGTGGCGAGCGAGTCCTGGTCCTTGTCGTTCACGTAGGCCGCGAACACCTCGGCCAGGCGCGGCCAGTAGCCGTTGTAGTAACCGCCCGGCATGAAGGTGTCCTCGAGCTCGCCCGGCCCGACCTTGCCGCCCGCGGGGTGTTTCTTCACCGCGTCGCGCATCCGGTACCACGCGGCTTCCACGCCGGCGGGGTCCTTGCCGAGCCCGTACCGGGCGTCGTTCTTCGCCACCCACGCGGCGAAGGCCTTGTGGCGGGCGTCGAACGCGTGGTCCTGGCCGAGGTTGTCCTCGTACCAGACACCGTCCGGGTCGACGACCGAGTCCAGCACCAGGCGGCGCACCCGTTCGGGGAACAGCTTGGCGTAGACCGCGCCCAGATAGGTGCCGTAGGAGTATCCGAAGTAGTTGATCTGCCGCGCGCCCAGGGCCCGGCGGATGACGTCGAGGTCCTTCGCGGCGCTGACTGTGTCCATGTACGGCAGCAGGTCGCCGTGCTTCTCGCCGCACGCGGCCGCGAAGGACGCGGCCCGGTCGCGTGAGGTCCTCTCCGCCTCGTAGGAGTCCGGCACGGTGTCGGGGCGTACGGGCGCGAAGTACTTCGGCACGCAGTTCAGGGCAGGGGTGCTCTTCCCGACCCCGCGCGGGTCGAACCCGATCACGTCGTACTGCGCGGCGAGCTTCGCGGGCAGCGAGGACGCCACGAAGCCCGCCATCGGGAGCCCGCTGCCGCCCGGGCCACCGGGGTTGACCAGCAGGGGGCCCTGCGAGGTCTTCGCCGTGTGCGGGATCCGGGAGAGGGCGAGGGTGACCGGCCTGCCCGACGGGTTGTCATGGTCCAGTGGAGCGCGGACGGTTGAGCACTGCAACGTCGGATACGCCTTCGTCCCGCAGCCGGTCCACTTGAGCGGCGCGGCGGCGCGCGGGGCGGCCGGAGTGGTTCCGGTGGACGGCGCGGACGCGGTGGACGGTGCGGCGGTCACCAGACCCGCGACCGTGGCGCCGACGGCGACCAGAATTCCTGCACGTTTCGTCATACGGCCTCCCGTGGTCGGGCGATGCGGCTGTGGGTGGCACAGCCCCGGCCGCATGCTTCCCGGATCCGGATACGGAAGGACACATGTCGCCGAGAGTTGACCCGTTCGGTGAGGGGGCCGGTGCGGTCAGAGCAGTGACAGCTGCGTGGGGCCGGCCGCGGGACCGTCCGGGAGAGCCGCCGGGGCGTCGCTGGCGGATCGGCGGGCGCCGCCCCGGTCGGCCGGGCCGATGCCGAACTCGGCCGCCAGCTCGTGCACCCGGCGGGTGATCCCCCGTTGGTACCAGGTCGGCGCGTAAGGCCCGTCCGCGTACATCTGTTCGTACCGTCGCACCAGGTGCGGATGGTGCTGTGCGAGCCACTGCATGAACCACTCACGGGCGCCGGGCCGCAGATGCAGGACGAGCGGTGTGACCGAGGTCGCCCCGGCGGCGGCGATGGCGCGCACCGTGGCGCGCAGCTGGTCGGGGCGGTCGCCGAGGAAGGGGATGACCGGGGCCATCAGTACCCCGCAGCCGATCCCGTTGTCCGTCAGGGCGCGGACGACGTCGAGGCGGCGCTCGGGGGAGGGGGTGCCCGGCTCGACCGTGCGCCACAGCTCGTGGTCGGTGAACCCGACGGAGACGGAGACGCCGACCTCGGTGACCTCGGCGGCCTGCCGCAGCAGGTCGAGGTCGCGCAGGATCAGGGTGCCCTTCGTGAGGATCGAGAAGGGGTTCGCATGATCGCGCAGAGCGCCGATGATGCCGGGCATCAGACGGTAGCGGCCCTCTGCCCGCTGGTAGCAGTCGACGTTCGTGCCCATCGCGATGTGCTGGCCCTGCCACTGGCGGGAGGCCAGATGGCGGCCCAGCAGTTCGGGGGCGTTGACCTTGACGACGATCTGGGAGTCGAAACCGAGACCGGTGTCCAAATCCAGATAGGTGTGGGTCTTGCGGGCGAAGCAGTACACGCACGCGTGGGTGCAGCCCCGGTACGGGTTGACGGTCCATTCGAACGGCATGCGGGAGGCCCCGGGCACCCGGTTCACGATCGAGCGGGCCCGGATCTCATGGAAAGTGATTCCTCTGAATTCCGGGGTGTCGAAGGTGCGGGTCGTCACCGCGTCCGCGGCGAAGAGCGCACTGTTCCCCGCTTTCGCGGTGTTTTCTGCCAGATTGTCCCAGCGCATGAACGCCTCCTTGGTAGCACTGCCGCAGAGAATAGAACACATGTTCCCTTGATCGTGTGCGGCGGAGTGCGGGACCCGATTTTGAGGCGTCGTACCCGAGGTGGTTGGCTCAGCAGCACCCCGAACAACCGAGTGCTGGAGGAGCAGGCATGGCGCAGGTCGAGGCCACGACAGAGCGGATCATCGCGGCGGACGCAGAGACGGTGTTCGATGCGCTGGCCGACTACAAGGAGGTCCGGGGCAAGGTGCTGACCGGGCACTTCAGCGAGTACGAGGTGCGCGAGGGCGGGGACGGTGAAGGCACCCTCGTCCACTGGATGCTCCAGGCCACGAGCAAGCGGGTCCGCGACTGCCTGATCGAGGTCACCGAGCCCGGGGGCACCTCCCAGGCCGCTGGCTATGGGGGAGGGCAGCTGGTCGAGAAGGACCGCAACTCCTCGATGGTCACCACCTGGACCGTCACCCCGGCGGGCGACGGGAAGTCCAGGGCCGTCGTCACGACCGTGTGGAACGGCGCCGGCGGCATCGGCGGCTTCTTCGAGAAGACCTTCGCGCCCAAGGGGCTCGGCCGGATCTACGACGAACTGCTGCAGAACCTCGCCACCGAGGTCGAGAAGTAACCCTGCTCCCCCTGCTGTTGGCGTGCGGCCGGCCTCACCGGAACGGGTGGTTTTCCCGGGTGGCCGGTTGTGCGCCGTAGTGCCTCCCACCGGCGCATAAGCCCTCTGCGCGCGCCGTGTGCGCGCCCGGTCGCGTTTGCCCCGCCTTGCCGCCTGATGCGAGAAATGGGCGGCGCAGCTGCGATGAGGGGAGCGTCACGTGGTGGGTGGGATCACTCTGGTGAAGGACGAGCCGGGAGACACGGAGTACGGGCCGCACGGGCCCCGGGCGGAGCCCGGAACCGAGGCGGCGTCCGTGCCGCCCCCGCCTCCGTCCGCCGCCGGATCAACCGCACCGCCGGACGGGATCAGCCCCCGCAGGGTCAGGCTGGTCTTCCTCGGGCTGATGCTCACCCTGCTGCTCGCGGCGCTCGACCAGATGATCGTCGCCACCGCCCTGCCGAAGATCGTCGGTGAACTGCACGGCCTGGACAAGATGTCCTGGGCGGTCACGGCCTATCTGCTCGCCTCCACGATCGGGCTGCCGATCTACGGAAAGCTCGGCGACCTCTTCGGCCGCAAGGGCGTCTTCCAGTTCGCGATCGTCATCTTCGTCATCGGCTCCGCCCTCGCGGGCTGGTCGCGCACCATGGACGAGCTCATCGCCTTCCGGGCCGTGCAGGGCATCGGAGGCGGCGGCCTCATGATCGGCGTGCAGGCGATCATCGCCGACATCGTCCCGGCGAGGGAGCGAGGCCGCTACATGGGCCTCATCGGGGCCGTCTTCGGCCTCGCCTCCGTCGCGGGGCCCCTCCTCGGCGGCTTCTTCACCGACCACGCCTCCTGGCGCTGGTGCTTCTACATCAACGTGCCGTTCGGCATCGTCACCCTCGCCGTCATCGCGGTCGTACTCAAACTGCCCAGGCCGACGGTCCGCCCACGCCTCGACGTGCTGGGGGCCCTGCTGCTGGCCGCCGCGTCGACCTGCCTGGTGCTGCTCACCAGCTGGGGCGGCACGGAGTACGCCTGGGGCTCGCGGACCATCCTGGGACTCGCCGCCGGCGCCGCCGGAACGACTCTGCTCTTCCTCGTCGTGGAACACCGCGCCGCCGAACCCATCATCCCGCTGCGGTTGTTCCGTGACTCGGTCTTCAACATCACCTCGCTGGTGGGCGCGGTCGTTGGGGTCGCGCTCTTCGGGGCCGCCAGCTACCTGCCGACCTATCTCCAGATGGTCGAGGGGGTGTCCGCCACCGAGTCGGGGCTGCTGATGCTGCCCATGATGGGCGGCATCGTCATCGCCTCCGTCGTCTCCGGACAGCTGGTCTCGCGCACCGGCCGCTACCGGGTCTATCCGCTGGTGGGCGGAGCCGTCTCGGCCGTCGGCATGTGGCTGCTGTCCCTCCTCGACACCGGCACCTCGGCGCTGGAGTACGGCCTCTGGCAGGCCGTCCTGGGCATCGGGATCGGCCTCGTCATGTCGGTCCTCGTGCTGGCCGTGCAGAACTCCGTACGTCCCTCCGACCTGGGCACGGCCACCAGCGCCCACAACTACTTCCGGCAGATCGGCGGCAGCGTCGGCGCCGCGATCTTCGGCACCCTCTTCGCGGGGCGGCTCGCGGACGCGCTCGAGGTGCGGCTTCCCTCCGGTGCAGGCCTCCCCGACCCGGAGTCGATCACCCCGCAGCTGGTCCACGCCATGGAGCCGGCGCTGCGCGACGCCTACATCCAGGCGTACGCCGACGCGATGCCGCGGATCTTCCTCTACCTGGTGCCGGTGCTCCTGCTCGGCCTGTTCCTCGCCTTCTTCCTCAAGGAGAAACCGCTGGTGTCCCACCACACCCCCCAGACGGCCCCCGACCCGGCCGCGGCGCACTCCACGATCCCCATGGCCCGCACCGACCTCGGCCTGCCGCAGCCCGGTTCCCTCTCCAGGGTCCCGGTGCGCGGATGCGTCCAGCACCCCGACGGTACGGAGGTGGGGAGGGCCGCGCTCACTCTCATCGATGTCCAGGGGCGGCAGGTCGGACGCGGGGCGAGCGGCGAAGACGGGCGGTACGCGCTGAGCGCGCCCGGGGCCGGTGCCTATGTGCTGATCGCCGCCGCGGGCGGTCACCAGCCGCAGGCCGTCAGCGTCACGGTCAGCGACCGGCCGGTGGAGCTCGACGTGGTCCTGGGCGGGGCCGGGAGACTCGCCGGCGCGGTCCTCACCCCCGACGGCGCCCCCGTCCGAGACGCAGCGGTCACCCTCACCGACGTACGGGGCGAAGTCGTCGCGACCACCCGTACCGGGCGTGAGGGCGCCTACGTCATCAGTGAGCTGGTGGCCGGTGAGTACACCCTGGCGGCCAGCGCCCCGGCCTTCCGTCCCGCCGCCCTCCCGGTCAGCGTGCAGGCGGCCCGGGAGACCAGGCAGGACATCGAACTGGCGGGCGGCGCCGTGCTGCGCGGGATCGTACGCGCGCCCGGCGGACGCGCCGTCGAGGACGCCAGGGTCACGCTGCTGGACGCGGCGGGCAACGTGGTCGACACCCTCACCACCGGCACCGACGGGGCGTTCCGCTTCGTGGACCTGGCGACCGGTGAGTACACCGTGATCGCCGCCGGCTATCCGCCGGTCGCCACCGTGCTCCAGCTCCCCGGAGGGGGAAGGACCGAGCGCGATCTGCAGCTTGGCCACGAGGACTGAGCGTCCGGCTCGGGGCGGGTGCGTGAGCAGCACACCCGCCCCGCTCACGGCAACAGACGGGGCCTCCGCCTCGCAGCCACGTCCTCGACCCAGCCCAAGCACACCACCGCGGTCGCGATCAGCACCCACGCGACGCCGAACTGCACCCACAGGCTGTCCAGCGGCAGATGCTCCTCCAGCGCGGGCACCTCCCACATGAAGTCGATCAGCGGCACCGCTGCCATCAGTGCCACCTCGTGCCACAGATAGACCGTCACCGCGCGGGCGTTGGACACCGTCACGACCTGGTCGGCAACCGGATGACGCAGGAGGAGCCCGTCGAAACGGGGCCGGAACCGCAGCAGGAGCAGCACGAACCCGGCCGACCACAGCGCCTGGGCGAGCGGGATGTCGTCCAGGTCGAACGAACCGTCCGCCGGGTGCCCCGACGCCCACCAGGCCCCCGCGGCCATCAGTGGCGCCGCGACGGCCACGGCTGCCGTGCCACGCACCCGGTCGAGGACACCGTCGCGGTGCGCGAAGCCCAGCAGCCAGCAGAACAGGAACACCGACGCGTCACCGATCGCGCTCCCGAGCCTGCCGTCCGGCACGCCGGACATCGTCTCCAGCACCGTGACGGGCACCAGTGAGAGGGCGAGAACGGGGAGCGGCGCGCGCCGGAAGACGCGCAGCAGCAGGGGCGAGAGCAGCACGAACCACAGATAGGAGCGCAGATACCAGAGCACCGCCCATGCCTGCTCACCCCACGCGTTGCCGGGCGGGTCGCCGACCGGAAGCACCCAGAGCAGCACGTCCGGGCCCGGCACCCAGCCGTGCAGCAGCATCGCCGGCCCGAGCACCAGGCCGAACACCCACACCGGGATCAGCAGCCTCCGGAGCCTGCCGCGGAGCACCCCGGGGGCCGGCCGTTCCAGCGAGCGGGCCATGAGTGATCCGGCGAGCGCGAACATCACGCCCATGGAGGGGAAGACATAACCCAGCCAGGGCCACTCGAAGGTGTGGTAGGTCACCACCCGGACGAGCGCCACGGCCCGCAGCACGTCGAAGGACCGGTCGCGGGCGGGGCCCGTGGGCCCCGCGGGGGGCGACGCGGGCGCCGTCCTGCGGTGCGTCCCCGTCACTACGAGGCCCCCACGGGGGGCGTGCCCACCTCGCCGGTGCGCTTCAGCTTCTGCCAGCGCAGCCGGCCGCCGGTCGCGGCGGTGACGCAGGAGTGGATCAGCACCAGATACATCAACTGCCGGTACGCGAGCTGCTGGAGCGGCAGCATCAGCAGGTAGCGGTACTTCTCCCCGTCGAGGCGGAAGGCGTACGCGGCGCAGAACAACTGCACGGCCAGGACCGCCAGCCAGGCGATCAGTGAGGCGCGGAAGTCCACGAAGGCCATCGCGTAGAGGGTGAAGACGTCGATGAGCGGGGCGAAGACCGGTGTGACGATCTGGAAGAGGACGACGAGCGGCATGCCGACCCGTCCGAAGCGCCCGGAGGGCCCCCGGTCGGTGACGGACCGGCGGTGCTTCCACAGCGCCTGCATGGTGCCGTAGCTCCAGCGGTAGCGCTGTCGCCACAACTGCCCCGGTGACGCCGGTGCTTCGGTCCAGGCGCGGGCGTGCTCGGCGTAGACGACGCGCCAGCCCGCGCGGTGCAGCGCGATGGTGATGTCGGTGTCCTCGGCCAGTGTGTCCTCGCTCATCCCGCCGGCCTCGAGGACCGCCTGGCGGCGGAAGGCGCCGATGGCCCCCGGGATGGTGGGCATGCAGCGCAGCAGGTCGTACATCCTGCGGTCCAGGTTGAAGCCCATCACGTACTCGATGTGCTGCCAGGCGCCGATCGTCGTGGACCGGTTGCCGACCTTCGCGTTGCCCGCGACCGCCCCGATCCCCGGGTCGGCGAAGGGCTGGACGAGATGGTGCACCGCGTCGGGCTCGAAGACGGTGTCTCCGTCCATCATCACGACGATGTCGTGACGCGCCTGCCGCACACCGTTGTTGAGGGCGGCGGGTTTGCCCGCGTTCTCCTGCCGTATCACCCGGACGCCGGGCAGTCCGAGCGATTCGGCTATCTCCGCCGTGCCGTCCGTCGAGCCGTCGTCGACGACCAGGATCTCGATCGGATGCGTGCTCGCGGCAAGGGAGTTGAGTGTGGCGGCGATGCACTCCTTCTCGTTGTAGGCAGGAACGATCACACTCACCGGCCCGGTGACCTCGGGGCCCCAGGTGAACCCGCGCCTGTTGTGCTGCCGGTGGTGGCGCCGGGCGAGCAGCAGCATCATGCCGAAGCGGCCCAGGACCGCCACGCCGACGACACCCAGTACCGCGGCCAGTCCCGGCACGATCCACTCCGCGACCGCGACGGCGGCGAGCAGGGCGCGGCCCTCCCACACGTCGGCGGTGTCCGCCCGGCGGTGGGCGGCCTGTTCCGCGCTGCCCTGCACGAGGCCTGTCCGTGCGGGACCGGTCTGTGCGGCACGGTCCGCTCCCGCACCGTTCTCCTGCGCACCGTCCTCCCCGGCGGCGGACGCGTCCTGCTGCCGCGCACCGCTGACGGTGGTGAAGGTGTAGCCCTGCGCCTTCATCTTCTTGATGTACTCCGGCAGCGCGGCCAGTGTCTCGGAGCGGTCGCCGCCCGCGTCGTGGAAGAGCACGGAGGCGCCTTCGCCGTCCTCCGGAGTCGCCCACTTGATGATCTTGGAGACTCCCGGCTGCTGCCAGTCCTCGCTGTCGGTGTCGATGAACACACTGGTGTAGCCCATCGCTCCGAGGCGCTCGTAGACGGGCCAGCTGTAGTCGTCGATGGCGTCCGTCTTCGAGGAGTACGGGGCGCGGAACAGTGTCGTGGTGATGCCGGTGGCACCCGCGAGGGCGAGCTGGGTCTGGGCGATCTCCCGCTTGACCCGGGCCTCGCTCTGATAGGAGAGGTCGACATGGGTGAAGGTGTGGACCCCCACCTCGTTGCCCTCGTCGACCATTCTCCGGACGACGCCCGGGTAGCGCGAGATCATCGAGCCGACGAGGAAGAAGGTGCCCGGCACGTCGTTCTCGTCCAGGATGTCCAGCACCTTCCCGCTCCACTCCGGATCGGGGCCGTCGTCGAAGGTCAGCACGATGGTCTTGTCCGGTACGGACTGCGAGAGGGCGGTGCCGCCGGGGAAACTCAGGAGGGGCCCGCCCTCCAGCACCTCCTCGGGCACCGTGTCCGCGGATGCCTCGGAGCGCACCCGCTGGTCGTTGCCGACCTCGGCGCGCAGATAGCCGTCCAGCAGCATCATGCAGACGAGCCCCAGCAACAGCAGCAGAGCCATGATCACCCGGGGCCTGGGAACGGCCTGGCGCCCCGCACGGCCGATCCTGCGTGGCGTGGCGTGCCGGCGGCGCGAAGCGGCCATCAGTTCGCCCCGCCCGAGGCCGACGCCGTCGCCCGGCCGGTCGGTGTCGCCCCGCCCGCCACCGGTGGCGTCGGTACGCCGCTCGGAGGCGCGGTGCCCACCGGCGGGATGCCGTAGCCGGGCTGTATCCGGCCGCCCGGACCGGCCTCCGCGGCCGGGCCGCCTTCGAAGGGGAGCAGCTGGGAGGGCGTCAAGGAGACGCCGCCCATGAAGGCGAGCCCCAGTACGGCGGCGTAGCCGACGCACACGGTGCCCAGCAGCACGCCGGCGCGGCGCAGCAGCCTGGCCCGGCGCCCGGAGCTGTCCACGAAGACGGGCCCCTCCTGGGGCCGCACGGCCGCGCGGCGACGCCCGGCCGACCGGGCCGGGGAGGCGTGTGCCCGGCGTCGGCCGCGAGGCGCCGGGTCTTTTTCGATGACGGGGTCGGATTGCATGTGCGCATGGTGGCGAAATTCCTTGTGCGAAGTCTGCGGCTTTCCTGGCCGCGACCTGTGAAACGGGCCCGAACCTGTCGGACCGCTGAGAGCGCGCCGGATGCGTCCCGCACGCTCCGAGCCGCTCGAAGCCCCCCAGCAAGGGAGTTGGCAGGATGCGGCGACCGTTTCCGGCCCTCTCCCATGAGTTCCCTGTGTCTTGTCGCGGGCTCGTGGTGTGAGAGGTTCAAGGGGTCCCGGCAGCACCGGCTGCCGTTCCGGGCGACTCTCCGAGAGCAGGTGCAGATACGTCATGCAAAGGCGCACACGGGTTCCCTCGGCGCTTGCCTGGCTGATCGCGCTCGGCCTCGCCTGCTCCGCCTGCTCGGCGGGCGGCGTCGCCGACCAGACGAACGCGTCCGGGCCGCCCCCGCCGGTGGCCGCCCGGACCGGCTACACGCCGTACGTCAGCGCCACGACCGCCGCCGGCACCGACGGTGCGGGGTCCCCCGACACGTACAACCTGGCCTTCGTCACCTCCGCCGCGTCAGGCTGCACCCCCCTCTGGGGCGGTACCACCGCGGCCACGAGCGAGGCGGTCGTGGCCCGCGTCGAGGCGCTCACCGCGACCGGCGCCGACATCCAGGTTTCCTTCGGCGGTGCCGCGGGCACCGAGGCGGCGCTGGCCTGCGACAGCGCGGAGGAACTGGCCGACGCCTACGCGGAAGTGCTCGACGCCGTCGGCGCGACGAAGGCCGACTTCGACATCGAGGGGGACGCGCTCACCGACACCGCGTCCGTGACCCGCCGCAACGAGGCCCTCGCCCTGCTCCAGGAGGAGCGCGACCTCGACGTCACCTACACGCTGCCCGTCATGCCCGGCGGGCTCGAGGACACCGGGACCGCCGTCCTGGAGGACGCGGTGGACCAGGGCGTCGGCCTCTCGGCGGTGAACATCATGGCGATGAACTACAGCACCTCCCACAGCGGCGACATGGGCGACTACGCGCAGGAGGCCGCGCGAGCGGCCCACGACCAGCTCGTGGACCTGCTCGGGCTGTCGCGGGACGCGGCGTGGAAGGCCCTGCACATCACCGTGATGATCGGGGTCAACGACGTGGAGGGGGAGAGCTTCACCCTCGACGACGCCGTCTCGCTGCGTTCCTTCGCCACCCGCCAAGGGGTTGGCGCGCTCTCCCTGTGGGCGGCCTTCCGTGACCGGGAGTGTGCCGCGGACGAGGACACGTCCACCGCCTCGGACAGCTGCAGCGGAGTGGACCAGGACGCGGGCGCGTTCGCCGAAGCGCTGAGCGGCTGAGCGCCGGCGGGCCGGATCAGCGCAGCGGGGCCTCCCGGACCAGTGTCATCAGCGCCTTCGCGCCCGGGCTCATGGCCCGGGCCGGCGGGAGCACCACGACACTCTCGTAGACGGGTCGTCGCACTCCCGCCAGTTCGACGGCGACCAGACCCCGAGCCTCCGGTTTGCGGGAGAAGTGGTGCGGCACCACCGCGATCCCGAGGCCCTCGTGCACCAGCTCCAGCAGGCTGTGCACATCGTTGACCTCGAGCGCCACCGTGCTGCGGCGGACGCCGGCCGCGGCGAACGCCTCGTCCGCTGCGCGCCGGGGGCCCCAGTCCGGATGGAAGTCGATGAACGACTCGCCGCGCAGGTCGCCCCACGCCACCCGCGCGCCCTCCTGGGCGAAACGATGGCCGGGGGAGCACAGGACGACCATCGGCTCCCGAGCCAGTGGTACGAGTTCGCCCCGCCACTCCGGCGGGCTGACGGTCGCGGCGAACGCGAGGTCCAGCCGACCGCCGGCCACCCCTTCCAGCAGGCTGGACGTCCCCTCCTGCCGCAGCCTGATCTCCATGTGCGGGTGCTCCCGGTGGAAGGCCGCGAGCAGCCGCGCCGTGCTGACCCCGGCCACGCACTGCTCGACCCCCAGCGTCAGGGTGCCGCGCAGCAGCCCCCGTACGGCATCGACGGCGTCCCGCGCCGCCCTGGCGCCCGCCAGCGTCCGCTCCGCCTCCACCAGCAGGGCCGCCCCCGCCTCGGTGAGCCGGACCGTGCGCGTCGTGCGGCTGAACAGAGGCGTCCTCAGCTCCTGCTCCAGCGCCCGGACGGACGCGGACAGCCCGGACTGGGACACGGCCAGACGCTCGGCCGCGCGGGTGAAGTGCTGCTCCTCGGCGACGGCGACGAAGTGCTCCAGCTGACGCAGTTCCATGATTGAGCAATTTAACCGATGAATCCCAGCTGAATCTCCTGTTGGACCGCTGGATCGTTCTCCGTCAGGCTTGGGGCCGCGCGCCAGACCTGGCTGCGCTGTGCCGTGCCCCGTGGAGTGCTCGTATGTACCTTCCGTCCGCCGACCGCTACACCGCCATGCCCTACCGGCGCACCGGACGCAGCGGCCTGCTGCTCCCGGCGCTGTCGCTGGGGCTCTGGCACAACTTCGGAGGCGACCGGACCCCCGAGAGCCAGGGCGCGATCCTGCGCAGGGCCTTCGACCTCGGCATCACCCACTTCGACCTCGCCAACAACTACGGCCCGCCGCCCGGCTCCGCCGAGACCGCCATGGGCCGTGCCCTGAAGACGGACTTCGCCGGTCTGCGGGACGAGATCGTCGTCTCCACCAAGGCGGGCTACCACATGTGGGAGGGACCGTACGGGGAGTGGGGCTCCCGCAAGAGCCTGCGTTCCTCGCTGGACCAGAGCCTGAACCGGCTCGGCCTCGACTACGTCGACGTCTTCTACTCGCACCGCTTCGACCCCGACACCCCGCTCGAGGAGACGATGGGCGCGCTCGACACGGCGGTCCGCCAGGGCAAGGCGCTCTACGCCGGCGTCTCCAACTACTCCGCCGAGCAGACCCGCGAGGCCGCCCGCATCCTGAACGAGCTCGGCACCCCCCTCCTCATCCACCAGCCGCGCTACTCCATGCTCGACCGCTGGGTCGAGGACGGACTGCTCGACGCCCTGGACGAGCTCGGCACCGGCTCCATCGCGTACTCCCCGCTGGAGCAGGGCATCCTCTCCGACCGCTATCTGCACGGCATCCCGGAGGGATCGCGTGCGGCGGGGAACAGCCCCTTCCTGTCGGCCGAGGCCGTCACCCCGGACCTGGTGAGCCGGCTGGGCTCGCTGAACGAACTGGCACTGGAGCGCGGACAGTCCCTCGCCCAGATGGCGCTCGCCTGGGTGCTGCGCGGCGGCCGGGTCACCTCCGCCGTCGTCGGCGCGAGCAGCGTCGCCCAGCTGGAGAACAGCGTGGCGACCGCCCGCAACCTGGAGTTCGGCGAGGACGAGCTCGCGCGGATCGACGAGCTGGTCAAGGGCACCGGCCGGGTCTGATCCCCGAGCCGTCCGCCGCCGGGACGCCCGGTGGCGGACGCCTTCACCGGACTGGACCAGTGACAGATCACCGAGGCGCTGGTCCGGCGCTGTCCCGGCGCGTACCGTGATGCGGCACGAAGATCCTCTTCCCGGGAACGGGCGGGGGAGCGTACCGACCAGCGACAGGACCGCGCACCGTGAAAATCCTCGTAAGCGCCGATATGGAGGGCGCCACCGGAGTGACGTGGCCGGCCGATGTGCTGCCCGGCACGCCGCAGTGGGAGCGGTGCCGTTCGTTCTTCACCTCCGACGTGAACGCCGCGGCACTCGGGTTCTACGACGGGGGCGCCGACGAAGTCCTCGTCAACGAGGCCCACTGGACCATGCGCAACCTGCTCCTGGAGCGGCTCGACGAGCGCGTCCAGATGCTCACCGGCAAGCACAAGTCCCTCTCCATGGTCGAGGGCATCCAGCACGGCGACGTCGACGCCGTGGCGTTCATCGGCTACCACACGGGCGCCGGTGCGAAGGGCGTGCTCGCCCACACCTACCTCGCCAACTCCATCACCGGCGTCTGGCTGAACGGGGTCCGCGCCAGTGAGGGGCTGCTCAACGCCCATGTCGCGGCGGAGTACGGCGTCCCCGTCATCCTGGTCACCGGCGACGACCTGACCTGCGAGGACGCCGCCGGCTACGCCCCCGAGGCCCGCACGGTCGCCGTGAAGGACTACGTCTCGCGCTACGCCGCCGTGTGCCGTACCCCGGCCCGTACCGCCGCCGACATCCGAGCGGCCGCCGCCGGTGCGACCGCGCTGGCCGGGCGGCGTAAACCCGTGACAGACGGCACGTATACGGTGGAACTGGAGTTCGACGCCGAGCACCTGGCGGCCGCCGCCACCGTGGTCCCCGGCGTGGCGCCGAGCGGCGAGCGGCGCGTCGCCTACACCAGCGGGACCATGTACGAAGGTATTCGCACGTTCAAGGCGGTGACGACGATCGTGTCGGCCGCTGTGGAGGAACAGTATGGCTGAGGACAGCAGGCCCACCGGGCCGGTCGACGAGCAGGCGCTCGCGGAATCGGTGACGTTCACTTCCGAGCTGATCCGCATCGACACGACCAACAGCGGCGACGGCAGCTGCCGCGAGCGCCCGGCCGCCGAGTACGTCGCCGAGCGCCTGGCCGGTGCCGGGCTGGAGCCCGTCCTCCTGGAGCGCACCCCGGGGCGGACGAACGTCGTGGCCAGGATCGAGGGCACCGACCCGTCGGCCGACGCCCTCCTCGTGCACGGTCACCTCGACGTGGTGCCCGCAGTGGCCGCCGACTGGACGGTGCACCCCTTCTCCGGAGAGGTGCGCGACGGCGTCGTGTGGGGACGCGGGGCCATCGACATGAAGAACATGGACGCGATGGTCCTCTCCGTGGTCCGGGCCTGGGCCCGCGCGGGTGTGCGGCCGCGCCGCGACATCGTCGTCGCCTACACGGCCGACGAGGAGGCGAGCGCCGACGACGGCGCCGGTTTCCTCGCCGACCGGCATCCCGGTCTGTTCGACGGCTGCACGGAGGGCATCAGCGAGTCCGGGGCCTTCACCTTCCACGCCGGCCCCGGCATGGCGCTCTACCCCATCGCCGCGGGCGAGCGCGGAACGGGCTGGCTGAAGCTGACCGCCGAGGGCAAGGCCGGCCACGGCTCCAAGGTCAACAAGGCCAACGCCGTCAGCAGGCTCGCCGCCGCCGTCGCCCGGATCGGTGCCCACGAGTGGCCGGTGCGGCTGACCCCGACGGTGCGCGCCGCGCTCACCGAGATCGCCGCACTCCACCACATCCGGGTCGACACCGAGGCCCCCGGATTCGACGTGGACGAGCTCCTCGGCAAGCTCGGCCCGGCCGCGGCACTGGTCGAGCCGACCGTGCGCAACAGCACCAACCCGACGATGCTCGACGCCGGTTACAAGGTCAACGTGATTCCCGGCCACGCCACCGCCCAGATCGACGGACGCATGGTGCCCGGCGGGGAGGACGAGTTCCGCGAGACGCTCGACCGGCTGACCGGCTCCGGCGTCGACTGGGAGTTCCAGCACCGCGAGGTACCCCTCGAAGCCCCGGTCGACTCGGCGACGTTCGCGAAGATGCGCGCGGCCGTCGAGCTGTTCGACCCGGACGCCCACGTCGTGCCCTACTGCATGTCCGGCGGCACGGACGCCAAGCAGTTCTCCCGCCTCGGGATCACCGGCTACGGCTACTCACCGCTGAAGCTGCCCGTCGGCTTCGACTACCAGGCGCTGTTCCACGGTGTCGACGAGCGGGTCCCCGTCGACGCGCTGCACTTCGGTGTCCGGGTCCTGGACCACTTCCTGCGGACCGCCTGACGAACCGGACCGCCCGGCGGCACGGCGAACGGCGCCGCCGCACAACCGCATTGCCCGACCGAAGAGGGGGAACCGTCCATGGTGTCCACACAGGCGTACGGCACATGGCCGTCACCGATCGACGCGGAGCTCACCGCCTCGCACGACGGGCGACCCGAGTTCGTCGGCACGGTCGGCGACGAGGTGTGGTGGACGGAACCCCGTCCCGCCGAGGGCGGCCGGCGTGCACTCGTGCGCCGGAGGGCCGACGGCAGCACCCACTCCGTGCTCCCCGAGCCGTGGAACCCCCGCAGCCGCGTCATCGAGTACGGCGGAACGCCGTGGGCCGGTGCTCCGCGCGTGGAGGGCGGGCCCCTGGTCGTCTTCGTCCACTTCCCCGATCAGCGGCTCTACGCCTACGCCCCGGACGGCCCCGCCGAGCCGTGGCCGCTCACCCCGGTGTCCCGCATCGGGGGAGGACTGCGCTGGGTGGAGCCGCAGCTGCACCTCGAGCGGGACGAGGTGTGGTGCGTGCTGGAGGAGTTCACCGGGGAGTCGCCCACCGATGTGCGGCGGGTGATCGCCGCCGTCCCCCTGGACGGATCGGCGGCCGAGGACCGCACGGGCGTACGCGAACTCACCGACGACCGGAACCGGTTCGTCACCGGCCCCAGGCTGTCGCACGACGGCCGCCGCGCAGCCTGGATCACGTGGGACCACCCGCAGATGCCGTGGGACGGCACCGTCGTGAAGATGGCCGACGTCACCGCGGAAGGCGAATTCACCGGGGTCCGGCCGCTGGTCGGTGACATCGACGAGTCGGTCGTCCAGGTGGAGTGGGACCGGGACGGCTCACTGCTCTTCGTGTCGGACGTCGGGGGCTGGTGGGAGCTGCAGCGGCTCAGGCCCGACGCCGTCGCGGATGCGGTCGTGCCCACCAGCCGTCTGTGCTCCGTGCGGAACGAGGAGTTCGGCGGGCCGCTGTGGAAGATCGGCCTGCGCTGGTTCCAGCTCCTGGACAACGGCCTGATCGCGGTCATCCACGGCCGGGGCACCACCGCACTGGGCGTACTCGACCCGGAGACCGGCGAACTCGTCGACGCCGTGGGCCCCTGGACCGCGTGGGCGGAGACGCTCGCCGTGCAGGACACCCGGGTCGTCGGCATCGCCGCGAGCCCTCACACGTCGTACGAGGTGGTGGAGCTGGACACCGCCACGGGGCACACCCGGACCATAGGCGTCGCCCACCGGGACGCGGTCGACCCCTCCTACCACCCCGAGCCGCAGATCCGTACCTTCGCCGGACCGGGCGGACGCGAGATCCACGCACACGTGTACCCGCCGCGCCACCCCGACCGCACCGGGCCCGACGGCGAGCTGCCTCCCTACGTCATCTGGGCGCACGGCGGACCCACCGGCCGTTCCCCGGTCGTACTCGACCTGGAGATCGCCTACTTCACGTCCCGGGGCATCGGCGTCGCCGAGGTCGACTACGGCGGCTCGACCGGCTACGGCCGCGCCTACCGCGAACGGCTCCGCGGACAGTGGGGCGTCGTCGACGTGGAGGACTGCGCGGCCGTCGCACTGGGGCTGGCCGAGGAGGGCTCGGCCGACCGCGACAGGCTGGCGATCCGGGGCGGAAGTGCCGGGGGCTGGACCGCCGCCGCCTCCCTCACACAGACCGACGTGTACGCCTGCGGAGCGATCAGCTACCCGATCCTCGACCTGGAGGGCTGGGCCACCGGCGAGACGCACGACTTCGAATCGCAGTACCTGGAATCGCTCGTCGGGCCGTACGACCAGGTGCCCGAGCGCTACCGGGAGCGCTCGCCCGTCAACCACACCGACGGGCTCACCGCGCCGTTCGTGCTGCTCCAGGGGCTCGACGACCCGATCTGCCCGCCCGTCCAGTGCGAGCGTTTCCTCACCGCGATCGAGGGGCGCGGCATCCCGCACGCCTACCTCGCCTTCGAGGGGGAGGCGCACGGCTTCCGCCGGGCCGACACCGTGAAGCGCGCGCTGGAGGCCGAACTCTCGCTCTACGCGCAGACGTTCGGCATCGACCGGCCCGACGTACCCCGGCTGGGGCTCACCAAGTGACCCTGGAACCCCTCGTCCGTCCGGCCAGGCTGCGCCCGGGGGCACGGGTGGCGGTTGTCGCCCCCAGCGGTCCGGTGCCCGCCGAGCGGATGGAGCGCGGCCTCGATCTGCTGCGAGCCTGGGACCTCGACCCCGTGGTGGCTCCGCACGCTCTGGACACCCACCCCGGTCTGGACCACCTCGCGGGCAGGGACGAGGACCGCGCCCGGGACCTCCAGGACGCCTGGTGCGACCCGTCCGTGGACGCGGTGCTGTGCGCCAGGGGAGGCTACGGCGCCCACCGCATGGTCGATCTCCTTGACTGGCCCGCGATCCGGGCGGCCGGGCCCAAGGTGTTCGTCGGCTACAGCGACATCACCGTGCTGCACGAGGCGTTCGCGCTGCGGGCCGGTTTCTCGACCCTGCACGGCCCGATGGTCGCCACCGACGTCTTCCTGAAGGACGCCACCACGCAACAGTCCCTGCGGTCCACCTTGTTCGAGCCCGAGTCGATGCGGAGGCTGGGCCTGGGCACCGCGGCCGCGCTGGTCCCCGGTGCGGCCCGGGGGATCACCTACGGCGGCTGCCTGAGCCTGCTCGCCGCGGACGCGGGCACCCCGCACGCCCGGACCTCCGCCCGGGGCGGGCTGCTGGTGATCGAGGACACCGGCGAGGAGCCGTACCGGCTGGACGGCATCCTCACCCGGCTGCTGCGGACCGGCGCCCTCGACGGCGTGTCCGGGGTGGTGTGCGGCTCGTGGGAGGAGTGCGGACCGTACGAGGGGGTGCGGGCCGTGCTCGCCGACCGGCTGGGTGGTCTCGGGATCCCGGTGGTCGAGGAACTGGGCTTCGGTCACGGCGCCACGGCTCTGACCGTCCCGCTCGGCGTGCCCGCGGTGCTGGACGCGCCGGCCGACGGCGGCCGGTGCACGCTCACCGCCCAAGTGCCCGCGCTGCTCTGACGCGAGTGGCCGCGAGCGCGTGGCGGATCGTCGCGGGAAACTCGGCTCCCGTACGTTGACAGCGGTATGAGGTGTGTCACAGCATGGGCCGGACCCGGTACTTACCGGCCGGTAAGGTGCCCTCGGTGTGGAGGTCCATGTGTCGCGTGCTGTGCCCGGATTCCGCCGTCCGCTCACCTTGCTCGCCGGGGCGGCGCTTCTCGCGCCGCTCGCCCTGACCGGCGTACCCCGGGCGTCCGCGGCCGAGCAGTACACCGTCACCGCGCTGGAGTTCACCGTGCGGGCCGGCGACCGGTCCTGCACCGTGGACGCCGACCTCTACCGGCCGGCCGGCGTCGACGCGCGGAACCCGGCCCCGGCCGTCCTCGCGACCAACGGCTTCGGCGGCAGCAAGTCCGACGGCTCCACCGATGTCATCGGCAGGTCCTTCGCCGAACGCGGCTACGTCGGACTCGTCTACTCGGGCCTGGGTTTCGGCAGGTCCGGCTGCCTCATCACGCTCGACGACCCGGCGATCGACGGTGAGGCGGCCTCCGGACTCGTCGACTTCCTCGCCGGCACCCGCGCCGCGGACGACGGCACCAAGGCCGACTACGTCACCTCGGACGCACCGGGTGACCCGGTCGTCGGCATGATCGGCGGCTCGTACGGCGGTGCCGTGCAGCTGGCGACCGCGTCCGCCGACCACCGCGTGGACGCGCTCGTCCCCCTGATCACCTGGAACGACCTGGCGTACTCGCTGGCGCCCAACGCGGCCGGAGCGACCCGTGGCGTCTCCTCCGACACGCCCGGTGTCTTCAAGTGGCAGTGGACCAACGGCTTCTACCTGATGGGCGAGGGCCAGCCCCTGCTGGTCCCGAGCCTCGACCCGTCGCGCTTCGGCAGCCTCGGGTGCCTGCACTTCGCCGCGCAGGCCTGCGACACCATCCGTCTCCTGAACTCCGGCCGTTACCCCGCCGCCGCGACGCGGGAGATGCTGACGTACGCGCGGAGCGTCTCGCCGGCCTCCTACCTGTCCGGTGTCACCGCGCCGACCCTGCTCGTCCAGGGCCAGGCCGACAGCCTGTTCAACCTCAACGAGGCCACGGCGGCCTACCGGGCGCTCGAGGCCCAGGGCACCACCACGAAGATGATCTGGCAGTCGTGGGGCCACAGCGGCGGCTCGGTCCCCGGCGAACTCGACCTCGGTACCGGCAATCTGGAGACCAGCTACGTCGGGCAGCGCATCCTCGCCTGGTTCGACCGGTACCTCCACCACGACGAGAACACCGCCACCGGACCCGAGTTCGCCTACTACCGCGACTGGGAGAGCGGGTACGGCACCGCGGCCGACGTACCCGCGCTGTCCCGCACGATGTACCTCTCCGGCGACGGCGCTCTGGTCGACAGCCGGTCGGAGGTCGCCCGCGGCAGCCGTCAGTACACCAACTGGCTCCTGCCCACCAGCCATTCGGAGAGCTCCCTCGCAGGGCTCATCGGACTGTCCGATCCGGCGCCCCACGACACGAAGGGCACCTACCTCGGCTGGACCAGTGCGCCGCTGACGGCACCGCTCGACGTGGTCGGCGCACCGAAGGCCACGCTCGAGGTCGTCTCGCCGAGGACGGAACGGGTCCAGAACAGCGGGGACGCCGCCGACAAGCTGGTGCTGTTCGCCAAGGTGTACGACGTGGCGCCCGACGGGACCCAGAAGCTGGTGAACCGCCTCGTCGCGCCGGTGCGCGTCCCCGACGTCACCCGGCCCTTCACCGTCGAGCTGCCGGGCATCGTCCACCGGTACGGGACCGGGCACCGGCTGCGGTTCGTGGTTGCCGGAAGTGACACGGCCTACTTCGGCAACCGGGGCGTCAAGCCGGTCACCGTGGTCAGCTCCCCGGGGGACACCGGCGTCCTGGAACTCCCCGTGGTCGGCTGACCGTCACCCGTACGGGCCCGCTCACCGCTCCCCGGGCCCCGGACGGGGGCATCCTGAGGTCCGGGGACCGCCTTCCCCGGACCCCGGACCCCAGGACTCAGCGAAAGGGCCGCTCATGAGCCCCAAGGACGTATCCAGCGGGAGTGCGGGTGCGTTCAGCCCCGCCCGGATCGCCGTCACCCTCCTGGCCGTGCTCACGATCGTCTTCATCTGCGTGAACACCGCCGAAGTGACCATCCGCGTGATCATCCCGAAGGTCACTATGCCGCTCTGGGCCGCGCTTCTGGGGGTCTTCGTGGCCGGCGGGCTCTGCGGTGCCTATCTCTTCCGCAGGCGGGCGGCCCGCTAGACAAGCGCCTGCGCGTCGACCGCCTCGGCCAGTCGCCCCAGCATGGCACGGTGCCTGAACTGGAGCACCGCGTCGAGGGCGGCGTTGTGCAGGACGCCGCCGAGCCCCTGCAGCGGGTGCTCGTTGAGCAGCACCAGCGTCTCCTCGCCCCATGGGCGGATGTCGAACGCGATGCGCGCCGTCCCCAGTGGCCCGCTGTACGCCTCCAGCTCGAGGGCGCCCGGCCGCTCCAGACGCCGCACCACGGTATGGCCCTGGAGCTCCTTCGGACCGAGGCGCACGGTGTACTCGATGGAGGAGTCGACCTCGGGCCACTGCCCCTCGAGGGGGCGGGAGTCATGGGTGCCGACGACCCATTTCCCGTACAGGTGCGGCTGCTCCAGCACCGACCACAGGGCTGAGGGCGGGTGGTGGATCAACCGGTGGCGAATGGCCATGGACGCCTCCACATACGGATACCGGACGGGGAACGGCGGTGGAACACCTGCCATCGTACGTCGCGCGGCGAGAGCCGACATATCGGACGTGCGCCCGGGCTGAGGCCGCGGTGGTGTCACCCGTACGGCCCAGTGGACGTGTGCTCGTCCCGCGGGCAGTACGGCCCGTCAGAGCCCGGCGGCCCGCGGATCCGACGGGATGGGAGTTCACGGCAGGAGCGCTCGCGCGGTAGACCGGAAGGACAACACGCCGGTGGACCCACTCGGCCGAGCGAGGAGAGAGAGCATGCGTGCACTGACCTGGCAAGGACGCCGCGACGTCCGTGTGGAGACGGTCCCCGACCCGGTCGTCCAGGACCCGACGGACATCATCGTCCGCATCACGTCGAGCGGCATCTGCGGATCGGACCTGCATCTGTACGAGGTGCTGGGCCCCTACCTCGAACCGGGCGACATCCTGGGCCACGAGCCGATGGGCATCGTGGAGGAGACCGGCCCCGAGGTGACCGCGGTCAGACGTGGGGACCGCGTCGTGGTCCCGTTCAACGTCTCCTGCGGCGCCTGTTTCATGTGCGACCAGGGGCTCCAGTCGCAGTGTGAGACCACGCAGGTCCGGAAGTACGGAAGCGGCGCCGCGCTGTTCGGCTACACCAAGCTCTACGGGCAGGTGCCCGGTGGGCAGGCCGAGTTCCTGCGCGTCCCCTTCGGCAACACCCTCCCGGTCAAGGTTCCCGAGGGCCCGCCCGACGACCGCTTCGTCTATCTGTCGGACGTGCTGCCGACCGCCTGGCAGGCCGTGGAGTACGCGGCGGTTCCCCCCGGCGGCAGCCTGACGGTCCTGGGGCTCGGCCCGATCGGGGACATGGCGGCACGGATCGCCCTGCACCGCGGTGCGGGGACGGTCATCGGCGTGGACCTGGTGCCCGACCGCCTGCGGCGGGCCGCGGCGCGGGGCGTGCGGGTCCTGGACCTGAGGGAGTACGGCAAGGGCCTGGGGGACGCCGTGCGCGATCTGACCGACGGCCGGGGCACCGACGCGGTCATCGACGCCGTCGGCATGGAGGCACACGGTGGCCAGGTGGCCAAGGCGGGGCAGTGGGCCGTGGGCAAGCTGCCCGACCCTGCGGCACGCGTACTCATGGAGCGCGCCGGCATCGACCGCCTCAGCGCTCTGCTCGCCGCCGTCGACATGGTGCGCCGGGGCGGAACCGTGTCCGTCTCCGGCGTCTACGGCGGTGCCGTGGACCCGCTGCCCCTGCTCAAGATGTTCGACAAGCAGATACAGCTGCGGATGGGGCAGGCCAACGTCAGGCACTGGGTACCGGCCATCCTTCCCCTGCTCGTCGACGAGGATCCGCTCGGTGTCGACGGCTTCGCCACCCACCACCTGCCGCTGGCCGACGGGCCGAAGGCCTACGAGACCTTCCAGCTGAAGGAGGACGGCATGGTCAAGACCCTGCTCACGCCGTGACCTCCTGCACGTGGACGACAGCCGCCGCCGGTCCGGTGGGGCCCCGACAGCACGGACCGGCGCGCGGGGTCAGGCGGGCACGTTCCGGTCGACGTACTCGAAGACCGAGCCGTCCGGGTGCAAGGCGATGAGATTGCGGCCGGCCGGTGTGGGCACAGGGCCTGCGATGACCCTCGCGCCCACCCGGGTCAGCGCCGCGTGGGCGTCGTCGACGTCCTTGACCGCGATGGTCGCCGACACCTTGCGCAGCACCTCCAGTTCGGCTTCGGGGCCGCTCATCAGCAGAAAGCAGCCGATCGCGGCGACCGACACCCCGCCGCGCTCGAAGCGCAGTGCCGGAGAGCTGGTCAGGCCCTCGTAGAAGGCCACCGAGGCCTCCAGGTCGTCGACGCAGATACGCAGCGTGGTTCCCAGGATCTCCATGCCCACGAGGGTAGTTGCCGACCGGTCCGGATGTGATCGGTTCCCTGTCCGATCACCGGATCACGCCCGGCAGAGGACCTCGCCGTGGGGCACCATGAACCACGCGTCGGGCTCCCCGCCCCACGCGCGCCAGGCCTCCGAGAGGGCCGTCAGCTCTCCGCCGCTCGCGTGGCCGCCGTCCACCGCCTGCCCCGCGTACACCGACGCGGTCGTGCGGTCCGCCCAGAGGCCACTCCACCAGGCGCGGTCGTCCGGGGTGGCGAAGCACCAGGCCGCCGCCGTCGGGGTGATGTCGGTGAAGCCTGCCTGCCGCGCCCAGGACAGCAGCCGGCGTCCGGCGTCCGGCTCGCCGCCGTTGGCGCGGGCCACCCGGCCGTACAGCTCCTGCCACTCCCGCATCCCGGGCACCTCCGGATACCAGGTCATGGCCGCGTAGTCGCTGTCGCGGGCCGCGACGACGCCGCCCGGCCGGCAGACCCGCCGCATCTCGCGCAGCGCCTGCACCGGATCCCCCACGTGCTGGAGCACCTGATGGGCGTGGACCACATCGAAGGAGTCGTCGGGGAAGTCCAGACTGTGGGCATCCGCGAGGGCGAACTCCACGTTGTCCACACCGCGTTCGGCGGCGGTCTCCGCCGCGTGCTCAAGGACGTCACGGCTCCTGTCGACGGCGGTCACCCGGCCGGGCGCCACCAGTGCGGCGATGTCCGCGGTGATGGTGCCCGGCCCGCAGCCCACGTCCAGAACCCGCAGGCCCGGGCGGAGTTCGGCGATCAGATACGCCGCCGAATTGGTGGCAGTCCGCCATCGGTGCGAGCGCAGTACCGACTCGTGGTGACCGTGTGTGTAGACGGCTGTTTCCTTCGGCATGACCGGACGTCCCCTCTCGGACCTCAGTCGCGGGCGATGGGGCCGACGATACGCCGTAATGTCGAATGATGAGATCGGCGTCTCACTGTATGGTCAGTGCTATGCCGGCATCGGGCAGTACACCGTCAGGGCCTCGGGCAGCTTGTCGATGAGCAACTCCGTCCCGGAGTGCGCCACTTCACCGTCGTAGGCGTACGGGGTCCCCGGGGTGAGCCCGGCAAGCCGCACCCTGCGGCGACGGACCGCCGCGTGGACGGGGGAGCGGCTCAGCGGCCCGGCGACCGCTGCGGCGAGCAGCCGGAGCCCGGGGGTGCGGCCGCCGTGCACCACGCGTACGTCCAGCAGGCCGTCCGCCAGGTTGTGGCGGCGGCCCGGTGCGGGGCCCACCCGCTGGAACAGCCCGTTGCCCACGAAGAGCAGCCACAGCGGCCGCCGCTTCCCCTGGAGCTCGGCGGTCAGGGGGCGCGAGCCGCGCAGCGCCTCGAGGGCCGCCAGCACGCCCGCGGGCCAGCCGCCGATCCTGGGCGACCAGTGCTCCCTGGTCCGGACGAGCTCCGGGTAGACGCCGAGGCTGAAGGCGTTGAGGAAGTAGCCGTGCGCACCGCCGGGCCCCTGCGGGCCCGGCCGGAAGCGGCCCAGGTCGACCCGGACCGCGTCGCCCGCGGTCAGTGCTGTCACCGTGTCCTGCACCGTCTCGATGCCGAGGTCGTAGGCGAAGTGGTTGAGTGTCCCGCCGGGGAAGACGGCGAGCGGCACTCCGTGCGTCGCCGCGACGGCCGCCGCCATGTTGACGGTGCCGTCGCCCCCGCACACACCGAGGGCCTTGCCCTCCCGTGCCGCCTTGTCCATGCATCCCGCCAGGTCCGCCGGAGCGCACTCAAGGGTCGACGCGAGCGGCAGGGCGTCGCGGATCAGGGCCGCCGCGGCGGTCGCGGAGCCGGACTCCCGGTTGACGACGACCACCAGGTCCTGCCCGGCGGGCAGTGCCGGGGCGTCGGCCGGCGGTCTGCCGGGGGCGGGCAGCTGCCCACGGGTCGGTACGACGCCGCGCAGTGCGAACGCGGCCCCGACGCCGAGCGCCGCACCGGCGAGCACATCACTCGGATAGTGGACGCCCGTGTAGACGCGGGACGCTGCCACGGCCGCTGCCACCGGAGCGACGACGGCGCCCCAGCCCTTCGACTCCAAGGCGACCCCCGTCGCGAAGGCGGCGGCGGACGCCGCGTGCCCCGACGGGAAGGACGAGGTGTAGGGCTGCCGCTTCAGCTGCCGCATGACCGGAACCAGGTCGATTATCGGGCGCTCCCGGCGCACCGCCCCCTTGCCCACGGTGTTGATCGCGGCCGAGGCCACGGCCAGCGAGGCAATCCCGCGCAGCGCCGCCCTGCGGGACCGTGCGCTGGAGCCCAGTGCCGCCATGCCCGCGGCGGCCCCGAACCACAGCAGCCCGTGGTTGGCGCCGCGGCTCAGCCGGGGCAGGACCGCGTCGGCGCCGGGCCAGTGCCGCTCGGCCACGCGTTGGAAGGCGGCGAGATCGTGCTGCTGGAATCTGGCCCGCCAGCGGCCGGGGGAGGGGAGGCTGCTCGTTGTCGACATGGGACAGCGAATACCCTGCGGCCGGGCGGTGAACCAGGAGGCGCGCGCAACAGGCTCAGCCGGATCCTGATCCAATCAGACGGTACGGGCGGAATTGCCCCCGTCGGGACCGCTCCGTCTCACCCGGAGCGTTGCCCGGACAAGTCGCCTGCCGTTAGCCTGCGTTCGTGATTCCGGCCAATGGCCGGAGTGTCGAACGAGATAGGCGGGCGATCATGGGACGACTCGTCCCCGCGGTGACCAGGGCACTGGATGTCCTCGAGCTCTTCCTCCAGGGCGAGGGAACCCTCTCCGCCCCCGAGGTCACCCGCAGGCTCCAACTGCCGCGGACCACGGTCCACGAACTGCTCACCACGCTCGCCGCACGGTCCTACCTGGTCACGGTCCCTGAGCAGCCGGGCCGCTACCGGCTGGGCGTGCGCACCTACCAGCTCGGCAGCCGCTACGCGGAGCAGCTCGACCTCGCGGCCGAGGGGCAGCAGGTGGCCCGTGAGGTCGCCGAGACCTGCGGCGAGACGGTCCATGTGGCGATCCTGGAGGACACCGAGGTCATTTACATCGCCAAGGTCGACTCCACGCACGCCGTCCGGATGGTCTCCGCCGCGGGCCGCAAGCTGCCGGCCCACTGCACCGCCGTCGGCAAGCTGCTGCTGGCCGCGCTCCCGGAGGCGGAGCTCGACGCCCGCCTCGACGGGCGCGACCTCGTCGCGATGACCGACAACAGCCTCACCGACGCCGCGGAGCTGCGGGCCGCGCTCGCCGTCGTGCGCAAGCGGGGCATAGCGGTGGAGCACCGGGAGTCGAACCCGGACGTGAGCTGTGTCGCCGCGCCCGTCCGGGACCGGTCCGGACGGGCGCGGCGACACA
>NZ_MAPV01000008.1 GCF_001700505.1 Streptomyces mutomycini | reverse complement strand
GGGCAGATCTCGTGGCTGCTGCCCGCCGCACTGATCCTGCTGGTCGCGGGCATCTGGCTGACCTGGCGGGCGAAGCGGACGGACACGGCCCGTGCGGCGTTCCTCGCCTGGGGCGGTTCCCTGCTGATGACGGCCTTCGTCTTCAGCTTCATGGCCGGCATCTTCCACCAGTACTACACGGTGGCCCTTGCGCCCTACATCGCGGCGCTGGCCGGCATGGGCGCCACGGCCCTCTGGGAGGAACGGTCCCGGTGGTGGGCGGGCGCCACGCTCGGGGTGACCGTCGCGGCGACTGCCGTCTGGTCGTACGTCCTGCTGGGGCGCACGCCGGACTACTTCCCGTGGCTGCGCTGGGCCGTGCTGATCGGCGGCCTCGTCGGCGCGCTGGGGCTGCTGGTCGCGGCACGGCTGGGCCGGGTGCTCGCGCTGGGCGTGGTGGGCCTCGGTCTCGCGGCCTCGCTGGCCGGCCCGACGGCGTACACGGTCAGCACGCTGAACACCGGGCACCAGGGCTCGATCGTCACCGCGGGTCCGGCGGGCTCGGGCATGGGAGGCCCGGGCGGCGGCCGGGGCGGCGGTCCCGGCGGCGGTGAGGGCGGCGGCGTGCGGCCCCCCGGCCAGGGCACGCAGCAGGGCGGCCAGGCGCCGGGCAGTGCTCAGGGGAACGCACCGGGCAACGCACCGGGCAACGCGCAGGGCGGCGGCTTCCCCGGCGGTGGGACGCCCGGCCAGGGGCAGCCGGGTCAGGGTCAGCAGGGCCAGGTTCCCGGCGGCAGGCAGGGCGGCATGCCCGGCGGCGGCACGGGTGAAGGCGGCACGGGTGGCGGAGGCGGTATGGGTGGTCTGCTCAACGGCGCCTCCGTCGGCTCCGGGGCCAAGACGCTCCTCGAGCAGAACGCCGACGCCTACACCTGGACCGCCGCGGCCATCGGTTCGCAGAACGCCGCGAGTTACCAGCTCGCCACCGGGGACCCGGTGATGGCGATCGGCGGATTCAACGGCAGCGACCCGTCCCCGACGCTCGCCCGGTTCAAGACGTACGTGGAGGAGGGAAAGATCCACTACTTCATCTCCGGCGGCATGGGCGGCGGCGGAATGGGCGGAGAGGGCGCCTCGTCCCAGATCTCGACGTGGGTGGAGGAGAACTTCAAGGAGGTCACGGTCGAAAGCGCGACCTTCTACGACCTCACCCAGCCGAAGGGCTGAAGCCGCGACGGCAGAGCGGCGGGTACAGGGCGGCGGCCCCGGAGTGACTACAGGCTCCGGGGCCACCGCCCTGTTGCCGCCCGTGCGGTGGCGCCTTGCATGCCGCGGCGCCTTATCTGTTGTACGGCGTACAGGAGATGCCATACGGTGTACGAGAACGCCTCCCTTACGCCGTACAAGTGCACCGGAACCAGGAGTCCGCATGACGTCGACCGCCGCCGAGCAGAAAGACCTCGCCCGTCGGGGTGGCCATGCGCAGCGCTGGCTGATCCTCGGAGTCATCTGTCTCGCCCAGCTCACCGTGCTGCTCGACAACACCGTCCTGAACGTGGCGATCCCCTCGCTCACCGCTGATCTCCACGCCTCCACCGCCGATGTGCAGTGGATGATCAACGCCTATGCGCTCGTCCAGTCCGGACTGGTGCTCACCGCGGGCAGCTCCGCCGACCGCTACGGCCGCAAGAAGATGCTGGTCACGGGGCTCGCGCTGTTCGGCGTCGGCTCGCTGGCCGCCGGGCTCGCGCAGTCCTCGGGGCAACTGATCGCTGCTCGCGCGGGGATGGGCGTCGGAGGCGCGCTGCTGATGACGACCACCCTCGCGGTCGTGGTGCAGATCTTCGACGACGCCGAGCGCGTCAAGGCGATCGGCATCTGGTCCACCGTCAGCTCCCTGGGATTCGCCGCCGGCCCGCTGATCGGCGGGGCGATGCTCAACCACTTCTGGTGGGGCGCGATCTTCCTGGTGAACATCCCTGTGGCGGTCATCGGCCTCATCGCCGTCGTCCGGCTCGTCCCGGAGTCCAAGGACCCCCGGGGCGACCGCCCCGACCTGGTCGGGGCGCTGCTCTCCACCCTCGGGATGGCGGCTGTCGTGTACGCGATCATCTCCGGCCCGGAGCACGGCTGGGGCTCCGGAAGGGTTCTGCTGACCGCCTTCGCAGGGGTCGCCGTGCTCACCGGATTCGTCCTGTGGGAGCTCCATGTCCCGTACCCCATGCTGGACATGCACTTCTTCCGCAACCAGAGGTTCACCGGCGCGGTCGCGGGCGCGATCCTCGTCGCCTTCGGGATGACGGGTTCACTCTTCCTGCTCACCCAGCACCTGCAGTTCGTCCTCGGCTACGGCCCGCTCGAGGCCGGGCTGCGCACGGCTCCGCTCGCCCTCACCGTCGTCGCGCTCAACCTCACGGGCCTCGGCGCCCGGCTCGTCGTGAGGCTGGGGACCCCCGCCGTCATCGCCGCGGGCATGAGCCTGCTGGCCGCCGGGCTGGGGGCGATCGCGCTGCTCGGCGGACGGGACTACGACGGGCTGCTTTTCGGCCTGGTCGTCATGGGAGCGGGCGTCGCGCTCGCCATGCCCGCCATGGCCAACGCGATCATGAGCGCCATCCCGCCCGAGAAGGCGGGCGTGGGAGCCGGGGTGAACGGCACGCTCGCCGAGTTCGGCAACGGCCTCGGGGTCGCGGTGCTCGGAGCCGTGCTCAACTCCCGCTTCGCCGCGCTCCTACCGGGGGCGGTGGGAGCGGCCTCGCTGCCCGCCGCACTCGCCGCCGCGGACGGGGCGGCGGAACGTGAGCGCATCACGGACGCCTTCGCGTCGGGCCTGGAGACCAGCCAACTGGCCGGCGCGCTGGCTGTGCTGGCCGGAGGGCTGCTCGCCGCGGTCCTGCTGAGGCGGGCGGAGCGCACGGAAGCGGACTGAGAGTCCCAGGTGAGGGGCATAGCATCGGACAGGGGTGCCGGTACGCAGGAGTGCCACCGCAAGACAAGGAGCGTGCGCCATGGGGTCCGCGGCAGACCGTGTGAAGAACCCTTCCCGGGTCAGTGTGTGGCTGGACCGGCGCACACCCTCGCGCACACGCAAGGCGGATCAGCCGGCCGGTCTCGACCGGGACAGGATCACGGCGGCGAGCGTCCGGCTGCTGGACGCCGACGGCCTCGCGAAGTTCTCCATGCGGCGCCTCGCCGCCGAACTCGATGTCACGGCGATGTCCCTCTACTGGTACGTCGACACCAAGGACGATCTGCTGGAACTCGCCCTGGACACGGTCTTCGGCGAGATCCCGGCCACGCCGGAGGACACGGACTGGCGCGCCCGGCTGCGTGAACTGGCCACCGAATACCGGCGGATGCTGGTCCGCCATCCCTGGGTGTCGACGCTGATCGGCAGTTTCCTGAACATCGGACCGCACTCGATGCTGTTCTCGTACGCCGTCCAGGACGTCGTCCGGGCCACCGGACTGCCCCTGGAGAACCGGACGGGAGCGATGTCGGCCGTCTTCCAGTTCGTCTACGGATTCGGCAGCACCGAGGGGCACTTCGTGCAGCGCACGGTGGAGGCCGGGCTCAGCCAGGACGAGTACTTCCAGCGGGCGATGGGCACCATCCGCGCGGACCCCGAGTTCAAGCGTGTCATGGAGCCCTCGGAGAGCCTCATGGACGCCCGGGGCGGGGACACGGTGGAGGAGATGCGCGAGCGGGACTTCGTGTTCGCGCTGGACCTCCTGATCGCGGGCATCGAAGCGATGCGCGAACGCGCGGCGCACCACTCGTAGACCTGGTGCGCCGGGCCCTCAGTAGCCGCGCCGGGCGTCCACGGCCAGCGCGGGCGTACGCCCCTCCGTGACGGCCTCCCAGCACGCCGCGAAGTCGGTGACGACGTCCTCGTCGGCCGTGATGCCGGCCGAGTGGGACGTGATCACCGTGCGCGGCAGCCGCCATACGGTGTCGCCGGGCGCGGCGGGCTCGTCGGGCAGCACGTCCAGTACGGCGCGGCGCACCGACCCGTTGTGCAGCGCGGTCTCCAGGGCGGCCATGTCCACGGTCGCGCCCCTTCCCACGTTGACGAAGGTGGCGCCCCGCATCGCGGCGAATCTGGCGTCGTCGAAGAAGCGCTCCGTCGCGCCGGTCAGGGGCAGGGTGGACACCACCCACCGGGCGTCCGCCAGCGCCGTGGCCTCCTCCGGCGAGCCGGCCAGGACGACCCGGTCGAATTCCGCCGGGGCCGTACGGGGGCTGCGGCCCACACCCACCGTGCGTACGGAGCAGGCACGCAGCAGGCCGGCGACCGCGGATCCGATGCGCCCGGTGCCGTGGACGACGGCGGTCCGCCCGGCCGCGAGTTCGGACGGGAGGCGGCGCCACTTCGACCTGGAGTGCTGGGCGGCGTGCTCCGGGACGGACTGGCACTCGGCGAGGACCCAGGCCAGCGTGTACTGGGCGATCCGCTCGCCCATCCGCCCCACGGTCCGCGTCAGCAGGGCGCCTGCGGGCCATGGCCCACTGGCGAGCAGAGCGTCCGTACCGGCGTTGACGCTGTGGAACCACAGCAGCTGTGCGGTCCGCAGCTCGTCGGGCAGCGTGTCCCCCACGTACAGGAAGGGCCCGTCGGGCTCCCCTGTGTACGCGGGTCCGGCCGGCCGGCCGGTGATCCGCTCCAGTTCACGGACCACGGCGGGGCCCAGGGAAGGGGAGGTCAGGAGCCGGGCCCGCGCGAGCGGGTCCGGGCGGGGCGGTTTCATCGGTACGGTCAGCCGCCCGTGGCCAGGTGGGCGGGGAAGCCCCCGGTGGCGACGGGGCCCCAGCGCTCCGGAGTGATCCGGATGATGGACTTCCCCTGCTTGAGCATCGCCGCCCGGTACTCGTCCCAGTCCGGGTGCTCGCCGGAGATGTTGCGGAAGTACTCGACGAGCGGCTCGACCGAGTCCGGTGAGTCGATCACCTCGGCCGAGCCGTCGACCTGGACCCACGGCCCGTTCCAGTCGTCCGACAGGACGATCACGCTCACCCGATCGTCCCTCTTGGCGTTGCGGGTCTTGGCCCGCTCGGGGTAGGTCGAGACGACGATGCGTCCGGCGTCGTCGACGCCGCAGGTGAGCGGGGAGCCCTGGGGCCGGCCGTCGGCCCGGGTGGTGAGCAGGATCGCCCGGTGCCTGGGCCGCACGAAGTCCAGCAGTTCCGCGAGTTCCACGGCGGTGTTGGTCGCGATGTTGGGTGCCATACGGCCAACCCTAGGGGTGTCCGCGGAGTCCCGCCGCACGCCCGGGCGGGACCGCGCGGGTGCCTCCCGGGGCCTTCGGTCCGGTCCTAGCCGGGGACGGAGTCGCCCTGGACCGCCTGGATGTCGAGCTCCACGCGCAGGGTCGTGCCGATCGCGGAGATGCCGGCCTGCAGCACCTGGTTGTAGTTCATGGCGAAGTCGTCGCGGCGCAGCTCCGCCGTGGCGTGGAAGGCCGCCCGCACCCCGCCCCACGGGTCGGGGCCGGTGCCCAGGTAGCTGAGGTCGAGGTCGACGTCCCGCGCGATGCCGTGCATGGTGAGCACGCCGTGCACCGTCCAGCGGTCGGGCCCGGCCGGGGTCAGCGCACGGGAGCGGTAGGTGAGCTCGGGGAACGCGTCCACGTCGAGGAAGTCCGCCGAGCGCAGGTGCTTGTCCCGCATCGCGTTCCCCGTGTCGATGCTGGAGGCGGCGATGAAGGCATCCACCCGGGAACGCTGGACGTCCTCGCCGATCTCGATGCGGCCGCCGAATTCGGTGAACCGGCCGTGCACGCTGGAGATCCCCAGGTGCTGTGCGACCGCCGCCACCGACGAGTGGACCGGGTCCAGTGACCAGGTGCCCGGAGGCGGAAGTTCCACGCCGCCCTGCCGGGCCAGCACCACGGTGCCGGCCTCGACCCGGCCGCTGGCCGTGACGAGAGCGGTGGACGCGGCGGGGGCGTAACCCACCGCCGTGACGATGACCGTGTACGCGCCGGCCTGCAGGAGATCGTCGGTGCGGACGGCCCCGTTCTCGTCGGCGGCGGCACGGAGCACCTGTGTGCCCGTCATGTCGGTCACCGTCACGACCGCGTGCTGGACAGCCCAGCCGTCCCGCGTGCGTACCTGTGCGCGAAGTCCCATCCCGTGTTCTCTCCTTGCTCAAATCACTCGTGTAGCAGCGACTCAATGAGTCGGGCCCCGGGGCGGGGCCGGCAGGCCGTCCCCTGCCTGCCGCTCCCGCCACGGGGCCCGTTTCCGCCGGCGGTCACAGCCTCTCCGCTCGAAGTGCTGTCCCGCCAGGGGTCTTTGTGAATCTTCCGGTTACCGCTCGCCCGGGTGGGCGAGTTCGATGTCGTGACCGTCGACTCCATCGCCGCTCACGGTCAGCGAGCCGGCCACCGGCGGGTAGCCGGTCGCGACCACGGAGTACTCACCGGCGTCCAGGTCCGCGAAGGCGTACGCGCCGTCCTCGCCGGTCGTAGACGTGGCGACCACGTTGCCAGCCGCGTCGATCAGCGTGACCCGGGCGTCGTTCAGCGGTGCCCGGCCGGAGCCGGCCCTTACGACGCCCTTGACCAGCGCACCGGCGCGCAGGGCGACATCGACCCGGGTGACACCCTGGCCGCCGACCTCCACCGGCAGGGCCAGCGGACGGAAGCCCGCGGCCGTGACGGCGACGGTCACCGAGCCGGGGATCAGCTCACCGAAGGTGAAGTCACCCGCGTCGCCCGAGACGCCCGTGGCCAGTACATCGCCGCGCACATCGGTCACGACGACCATGGCGCCCTGGACGGGGGTGCTGCCCTCGGCGGTCCGCACGGTCCCGGAGAGACCGCTCGTACCGGCGAGCAGGATGTCGAAGGCCAGCGGCTCGTCACCGACGACCACGGTGGACGCCTGCGGCTGGAAGCCGTCGGCGGAGGCGATCAGGACGTAGCTGCCGGCGCCCGGCGCGTCCAGTACGTAGCCGCCCTCGGCCTGGGCGACGGAGCGTCCCAGCTGCCGGCCGCCCAGCGAGATCAGCGTGACGGCGGCACGGGGGACGGGTGCGCCTTCGGCACCCCGCACCACACCGCGTACGGGGGTGCCCTGGATGTTCGGCTCGTTCGTGGCGGCCGTCTCGTCCGGGGCCTGGACGGAGGTGACCCCGGCCGTTGCCCCGGCGACCGGGGCGGTGCCGGTGGTGGCCTCGGCCGACTCCGTCGCGGCCGCCACCTCGGCCGGGGAGCTGTCGTCGCCCGCCCTCGTCTTCAGGGCGACCTCCTTGATGAAGAGCGTCAGGACGAACGCGACCAGCGCGGCCGGCGCGGCGTACAGGAAGACGTCCGCGACACCGTGGCCGTAGGCGACCTCCATGACCGTACGGAGCGGTGCGGGGAGAGCGTCCAGGTCGGGGATGCCCCCGCCACCGGTTCCGCCGTGGCCCAGTGCGGCGCCCTCGGGGCCGAGCTCGGCGAGGCCGTCCTTGACGTAGTGGGTGACACGGTTGCCCAGCACGGCGCCGAGCGCGGAGACGCCGATCGCACCACCGAGGGAGCGGAAGAAGGTGACGACGGAGCTGGCCGCACCGAGATCGGCGGGAGCCACCTGGTTCTGCGTGGCGAGCACCAGGTTCTGCATCATCATGCCGATGCCGAGACCCATGACGAACATGAAGATCGCGATGTGCCAGTACTCGGTGTCGTAGCGGATGGTGCCGAGCATCCCGAGACCCGCGGTGACCAGGAAGCCACCGGCGACCAGCCAGGCCTTCCAGCGGCCGGTCTTGGTGATGATCTGGCCCGACAGCGTCGACGACAGGAAGAGACCGGCGATCATCGGGATGGTCATGACGCCGGACATCGTCGGCGACTTGTCCCGCGCCAGCTGGAAGTACTGGCTGAAGAAGACCGTGCCCGCGAACATCGCGATACCGACGAACAGCGAGGCAGCGGAGGCCAGCGTGATGGTGCGGTTGCGGAAGAGGCGCAGCGGGATGATCGGTTCGCTCGCCCTGGACTCGATCAGCAGGAAGAGTCCGATGAGGACGACGGTGCCGCCGAGCATCGTGTACGTCTGCCAGGAGACCCAGTCGTACTTGTCGCCCGCGAAGGTCACCCAGAGCAGCAGCAGCGAGACCGCGGCGCTGATGACGAACGCGCCGGACCAGTCGACCTTGACGTCGCGCTTGACCACGGGGAGCTTCAGGGTCTTCTGGAGCACGATCAGGGCGATGACCGCGAACGGCACACCCACGTAGAAGCACCAGCGCCAGCCCATCCAGCTGGTGTCGGTGATGACACCGCCGAGGAGGGGGCCGCCCACCGTGGCGACGGCGAAGACCGCGCCGAGGTAGCCGCTGTAGCGCCCGCGCTCGCGCGGGGAGATCATCGCGGCCATCACGATCTGGGCGAGGGCGGAGAGACCGCCGACGCCGATGCCCTGCACCACTCGGCAGACGATGAGCATGCCGCTGCTGGTCGACAGACCGGCGACTATCGAGCCGGCCACGTAGATGACCAGAGCTATCTGGACCAGCAGCTTCTTGCTGAACAGGTCCGCGAGCTTGCCCCACAGCGGGGTGGTGGCAGTCATGGCCAGGAGCGAGGCCGTCACGACCCAGGTGTAGGCGCTCTGGCCGCCGCCGAGGTCGGAGATGATCTCGGGCAGGGCGTTGGAGACGACCGTCGACGAGAGGATCGCGACGAACATGCCGAGCAGCAGCCCGGTCAGCGCTTCCATGATCTGCCGGTGTGTCATCGGCGCGCCCGAGGGGGCATCCGCGGCCCCGTGCTTGGCGTGGCCGCCCCGCACACCGGATGGTGTGGTCGTAGCCATTGAATTCCTTGTCTTTGCTTCTGTTACAGGGGTGTACGGGTGTGTGCGTCGTCGACGTGCCCGGCGCGGCAGTCGCCGCTGTGCTTTCCGGAGGTACGCCCTCCGGGGCCGCGGCAGGAGAAGCTGTCGCGCAGCCGGGACAACAACGTGTTGAGCTGTCCGACTTCTTCGTCGGTCCAGTCGATGAGGTTGTGGGCGAACATCTCGGTGGTCCGCCGGGTCAGCTCGTCGAGCAGTTCGGCGCCCGAGGGGGTCAGCCGCAGGATGCGGGACCGCTTGTCCTCCGGGTCCGGGAACCGTTCGATCCAGCCGTTCTCCACCGCGTGGGTCACATGGCGGCTGGTCACCGACATGTTCACGGACAGGAGTTCGGCAAGCCGGGTGATCCGCATCTCGCCGTACTTGGCCAGCAGCGTCAGCACGGTGGCCGAGCCACCGGGACACTCGGCGGGCAGGATGCGGACGAGGCCCCGCTTGACGGCTCCGACGGCGCTGAGCTGCCGGGCCAGTTCCTCGTACTGGCTCCGTGCTGCCACTGGCCCTCCAGACGTCTTGCGAGGTCATCTTGTTGCTTAGGGCAACGATAGAAGCGGTTGGTTGCTGCAGGCAAGCGAAATGGGCTGTGCAGAAGTAAAGGAACGCAAAAGCCTGCGTAGGCGTCCGGTCAAGCCCGCAGCGCACGGGGGGTGGACCCCGGGAGGCGTGTTCCTCGTCACAGGGTGAGGTGGTGAGGCGGGTGCGCGGAGGTGGTGCGGAGCGGCCCGGCGGACGGTGAAGAGGCCGTGTGCGCGGAGGGGGCACATCGGCCCCTGGTGACCCGGGGGTTGGGCGGAAGGCGTGCGTTCGCTAGGGTCCTGGCCCATGGCACACAACCCCCACGCCCCGCAGCCGGGCCCCGAGGGCACTCACGACCCGGCGGGCAGCACGCAGATGTTCCGCGCGTTCGTCGACGACGGCGAGCCGCAGGGCAGGCAGCAGCCTGCCGTGACCTCGTCCGGCCCGAAGACCGGGGTGATCGTGGCCGTCGTCGCGGTCATCGTCGTCCTCGGCGCCGTCGCCTGGCTCGCGCTCGGCTGACCGCCCCCGTCCCGGCCTGCCCGCCGCTCCCGTAACCGGGGCCGGTGGCCTGCCCGGCGTCCGCACGAGTGTGGGCGTCGACATACCGCACCGCTCCCGCGCCGCCCGTCGGCGCGGGAGCGTTCGCGTTTCCGTGCCGTGGCGGGAGTGCGCCCGCGGACGCCCGGCTGCGGCGAAGCCGCCGGGGTGGCCGTCGTGGCGTCCCCGGCGGCAGATGCGCCGTGCCGTACGGACCCGACCGGGGTCAGTCGGCGATGAGCCCTTCCCTGAGCTGGGTGAGCGTCCGTGTCAGCAGCCGGGAGACGTGCATCTGCGAGATGCCGACCTCCTCGCCGATCTGCGACTGGGTCATGTTGGCGAAGAAGCGCAGCATGATGATCTGCCGCTCGCGCGGGGCGAGCTTGGCCAGCAGCGGCTTCAGGGACTCGCGGTACTCGACGCCTTCCAGCGCCGCGTCCTCGTACCCCAGACGGTCCGCCAGCGAGCCCTCGCCGCCGTCGTCCTCGGGGGACGGTGAGTCCAGGGAGGAGGCCGTGTAGGCGTTGCCCACGGCCAGGCCGTCGACCACGTCCTCCTCGGAGACCCCGAGCGCCTTGGCCAGCTCCGGCACCGTCGGCGAGCGGTCGAGCTTCTGGGCGAGCTCGTCGCTGGTCTTGGTGAGGGAGAGCCGCAGCTCCTGGAGCCGGCGCGGGACCCGCACCGACCACGAGGTGTCGCGGAAGAAGCGCTTGATCTCCCCCACGACGGTCGGCATCGCGAACGTGGGGAACTCCACGCCCCGCTCGCAGTCGAAACGGTCGATCGCCTTGATCAGGCCGATCGTCCCGACCTGGACGATGTCCTCCATGGGTTCGTTACGGCTCCTGAACCGCGCCGCCGCGTACCGCACCAGCGGGAGGTTGAGCTCGATGAGTGTGTCCCGCACATAGGTCCGCTCCGGACTGTCCGTTCCGTCGGGGCCCGAGGCGGGACCCAGCGCGGCGAGCCGCAGGAACAGGGAGCGGGACAGAGTGCGGGTGTCGATGGCTTCCGGCGAGCTGGTGAGCACGGCGGGTGCCGGCACGCTCTTCGTGAGCGTGAGCACCTTCGAGCTGCCCTGTTCTGTGGACATGCCACCCCCTTGAGGTCGCGGACGGTCGCGGTGGCCACGACCATCGGAGGAACGCAGCCTCCACCTGAATACCGGAGGTAGGGCTGCGGCAAACGCGGTTCCAGCAGAATGTCACATGTCGGCAACACGCTGTAGTGACATGTCGACAAGTCAGCGCCGAGACTGCGCAGGAAACAGGGGGTGTGCGGCTTTTACGCCCCCGGATCCGGTCCTCCAGGGGTCTACCCGTTCTGCTTACGCTTCGATCCTGTTTGCTGATCGCAGTCGGGCGAAACTTCTGGCCAGAAGCCTTGACACATGCATCTGGGAGACCCCCAGTTCGGCGCTGATCTGTGACTGCGTCAGGTTGTTGTAGTAGCGCAGCAACAGGATCCGCTGCTCACGCTCGGGCAGTTGTACGAGCAGGTGCCGGACCAGGTCGCGGTGTTCGACCCCGGCCAGCGCCGGGTCCTCGTAGCCGAGCCGGTCGAGGAGTCCTGGCAGCCCGTCACCTTCCTGGGCGGCCTCCAGGGAGGTCGCGTGGTAGGAGCGGCCCGCCTCGATGCAGGCGAGGACCTCGTCCTCGGAGATCTTCAGGCGCGCGGCGATCTCCGCGGTGGTCGGTGAGCGGCCGTGAGCGGTCGTCAGGTCCTCCGTGGCGCCGGTGACCTGGACCCAGAGCTCGTGCAGCCGCCGCGGGACGTGCACGGTCCGTACGTTGTCCCGGAAGTAGCGCTTGATCTCGCCGACCACGGTGGGCATGGCGAACGTGGGGAACTGGACGCCGCGCTCCGGGTCGAAGCGGTCGATGGCGTTGATCAGGCCGATGGTGCCGACCTGTACGACGTCCTCCATCGGCTCGTTGCGGCTCCGGAAGCGGGCCGCCGCGTACCGTACGAGCGGCAGGTTGGCCTCGATCAGCGCCGTGCGCACCCTGTGGTGCTCCGCGGTGCCGGGTTCGAGGTCCTTGAGCCTCCCGAACAGCACCTGGGTCAGGGCCCTGGTGTCAGCGCCCCGGGTCCTGGTGGGCGCGGTGGGGTCGGGGGTCTCGGTCTGGACGTCGTCCGTCTGGACGTTCTGGGGCGGGACTTGAGGCGCTGTACTGGCCGGCACGGTGTCGCCACCCCTTTGCGGTCAACTACGGTCAACTCATCCGTCAAAAGCGGTCATAGCATCACAAGACATGTCCACCGTGTGCAAGCACCGCATGGAGTCGTGTTGGAGGTCATTTGGTTTAAACATGCCGAAAAGCCCCTCTCCTGTACGGGAGGGGCCGGCGGGACCGGAGGTCCGAAAGGGTCAGAAGGGGTAGTCGGCGATCACCCAAGTGGCGAACGCGCGCCACTGGCCGGCCGCTGCCTGGTGCTCGGGGTGCTCGACGTACCGCCTGAGCGCGTCCTCGTCGGCGACCGCGGAGTTGATGGCGAAGTCGTACGCGATCGGCCGGTCGGTGATGTTCCAGGCGCACTCCCAGAACTCCAGCTCGGGGATCTTCCCGCCGAGCTCCCGGAAGGCCTCCGCGCCGGCGACGACCCGCGGGTCGTCGCGCTCGACGCCGTCGTTCAGCTTGAACAGGACCAGGTGGCGGATCATGGCGCTTCCCCTAGTTCACGAGCTCGGACATGAAGTCTCCGACGCCCTGCGCGGCGCTCGAAATACCTTCGAATCCTATTTGCACGAGGTCGGCGCTCCGCTTGGGGGAGGTGATGATCGTGTACAGCACGAAGACCACAAACATGTAGAGCGCGATCTTCCTCGCTTGCGCCACAGCTCTGTCCCTCCCCTTCGATCACCTGTGCAGTCGGGTGAGTCTAGCCGTACACCTGGCCGTACCGGCCGGCCGTTTCCGATCACTGGTGAGGTTTTTCAGGGTCGAAGGGCCCGTCGATTCGGGCCCTTTGTCAGTGGCCGCGGTATACGCCGGGGAGGAGGATGGGGATCGAGCCCGTCGCACAGGAAAAATGCGCGGGCCGAGGAACGGGACCTCCACGAGGTCCCCACCGCGTGACTTCCCCCCGACCGCGGCGAGGGCCTACGGTCCCCGTTCTCACCGGGGGGAGCGGCTTGTCCCCCCGATGCCGCTCCCCCCGACCTGACGACACGAAGGGCCCGGCGTTCGCCGGGCCCTTCGTGTCGTCCGTACGTGCGGGTCAGTCCTCCTTCAGGCCGGCCGCACCGCGGGTGGCCTCCTGGACGCCGGCTTCCGGACCGCTCCGGGGTGCCGGGACGGTCGCGGCCGTGCCCAGGGCCGCGTCCTCGGCGGCGAGGCGTTCCATACCGCTCGTCGTCTTGAGGGGCTTCTCCTTGATGAAGAGCACCGCGACGAGCCCCAGGAAGGCGAACGGGGTGGCGATGAGGAAGAGGTCGCCGGTCGCGACGCCGTACGCGTGCTCGACGATGGCCTTCATCGGCTCGGGCAGCTTGGTCATGTCGGGCACGGCGCTGCCGTGTCCGCCGCCGGTGGCCGGGATCCCGCTCTCGGCGAGCCCCTTGTTCATCTCGCTGGCCACCTGGTTGGCGAGGATCGCACCGAGCACGCTGGTGCCGATGGTGCCGCCGAGGCTGCGGAAGAAGGACAGCACGGAGGTGGCGGCGCCCAGTTCGTGCGCGGGCACGTCGTTCTGCGCGGCGAGCACGAGGTTCTGCATCAGCATGCCGACGCCGATACCCATGAACGCCATGTAGACGCTGAGCAGGCCGAAGTGCGTGTCGGCGTCGATGGTCGCGAGCAGCCCGAGGCCGGCCGTCATCACGACTGCGCCGGCGACGAGGTAGACCTTCCACTTGCCCGTCGCGGAGATGATCTGCCCGGCGACCGTGGACGACACCAGCAGACCTCCGATCAGCGGGAGGCTCATGAGCCCCGCGACGGTCGGGGTCTTGCCCAGGGAGATCTGGAAGTACTGGGACAGGAAGACGGTTCCGGCGAACATCGCGATACCGACGAAGAAGCTCGCCAGGGTCGTGAGCGTCACCGTGCGGTTGCGGAAGATGTCCAGCGGGATGATCGGCTCCGCGGCCCTGGACTCGACGAAGACCGCCGCCACCAGGAGCACCACGCCGGTGGTCACCAGTACGGCCGTCTGCCAGGACGCCCAGCCGAAGTTGTTGCCGGCGAGGGAGGTCCAGATGAGCAGCGCGCAGACGCCGGCCACGATCAGGAAGGCGCCCAGCCAGTCGATCCTGACCTGACGGCGCACCGTCGGCAGCTTCAGGGTGCGCTGGAGCAGCACGATCCCGGCCAGTGCGAAAGGTACGCCGATGAAGAAGCACCAGCGCCAGCCGAGCCACGAGGTGTCCACGAGGACGCCGCCGATCAGCGGACCCGCGACCGTGCCCACGGCGAAGACGGCGCCGAAGATCCCCGCGTACTTGCCGAGCCGGCGCGGCGGGATGATGGCGGCCATCACGATCTGGGCCAGCGCCGTCAGACCACCGGCGCCGATGCCCTGGATGACCCGGCTGACGATCAGGGTCACGACGTCCTGGGAGAAGCCGGCCACGAGGGAGCCGACCACGAACAGGCCGAGCGAGAGCTGGAGCAGCAGCTTCTGGTTGAACAGGTCGGCGAGCTTGCCCCACAGCGGCACGGTGGCCGTCATGGCGAGCAGCTCGGAGGTCACGACCCAGGTGTACGCGGACTGGCTCGCGCCGAGGTCGGCGATGATCCTCGGCAGCGCGTTGGCGACGACCGTGCCCGCGAGGATGGCGACGAACATGCCTGCCATCAGGCCGGACATCGCCTGGAGTATCTGCTTGTTCGACATGGAGGTGGGCGCCTGTTCGGGCGCCTCGATAGCGGTCACGGTGTCCTTCTTCGGTACTGGAGCAGAAACAGGTTCGGGTGGTGCGCGGGCGCGGCGTGGCGGGCGGGGCTACGCCGGCGGCCGTGGGAGGCCCTGCGCCAGCTGGGCGAAGACGTCCCTGAAGACCTCCGCGAGTGCGGTCTCACCGGGGCGGTCGCACCAGTGCTCGACGGCGACCCGCAGGGCGGTCTGGGCCACGGCGGCGAGAAGCCGGGGGAAGACGGCGGCTCCGGGCGGCGCGTCCGTGCCGGGCCGGGTGGAGCCGAGCCAGTCGGTGATGGCGACGGCGAGGGCCCGTTCCTCCGCGACGTGTGCCTTCAGGCCGCGGTGGATGAGGTGTGGTGAGCGCTGGAGCACCTTGCACTGGAGGACCCACAGCTCCTTGCGTGCCTCGAAGCCGTCGAGCTCGGCGACGAGGGCGTCGCGTACGACGTCGAGCGGGGGCCGGTCGGCGGGGGCGAGGCGCACGGACTCCCTGATCCTCTCGCCCACCTCGTCGTCGACCAGGACGAACGCGTCGTCGTGGCTGGGAAAGTAGTTGAAGAACGTCCTGGGGGAGACCCCGGCGGCCTCGCTGATGGCTTCGACGGTGACGTTCTCGACACCGTGCTCGGCGGCGAGCCGTACGGCCGCCTCGGCGATGGCTCTGCGAGTGGCCTGCTTCTTGCGCTCCCGCAGCCCGGGTACGGATGTCGTCGTCTTCGCCACAGCGTGCATAGTAGGCAAAGATGCAGACCCTGCAAAATTATTTACGGAAGAGTCGATGAACCCTACGGGGGGCGGAGCCGGGCGGGAAACGGGACGGGACGCAGAGAAGGGGCAGACCCTTTCGGGTCTGCCCCTTCATCCATCTGCGGTAGCGGAGGGATTTGAACCCTCGGTGAGTCTCCCCACACTCGCTTTCGAGGCGAGCTCCTTCGGCCGCTCGGACACGCTACCGAGAGAGAGCTTAGACCATGCCGGGCCCTGGTCCGAAATCCGTTTCCCGGTGACGGGCCGCAGCTCCCGGGGCGCGGCCTCAGCGCTCCCGGAAGAAGGCCGTCAGCAGGTCCGCGCAGAGGTCTTCGAGGACGCCCTGGATCACCTCCGGGCGGTGGTTGAGCCTGCGGTCGCGTACGACGTCCCAGAGTGAGCCGGCGGCGCCGGCCTTCTCGTCCCGCGCTCCGTAGACCACCCGGCCGATCCGGGACTGTACGAGCGCGCCCGCGCACATCGTGCAGGGCTCCAGGGTGACGACCAGCGTGCAGCCGGTCAGCCGCCAGGAGCCGAGGGCGGCGGCGGCGCGGCGCAGGGCGAGCACCTCGGCGTGCGCCGTCGGGTCGTGGGTCGCCTCGCGCTCGTTGCGGCCGGTGGCGAGCAGGGCGCCGTCCGGGCCCAGGACAACGGCGCCGACCGGCACATCGCCGGCCGACGCCGCCCGCGCGGCCTCGTCCAGGGCCTGCCGCATGGGTGCCTGCCACGGGTCCCGTACAGGATCGGAGGAAGGCGGTGAGTGGGGTGTGGGCGGTCGTGCGTTCACCCGCGGACCCTAACGGACGGCCTCCAGCACCTCGGCCGCTCCCAGCGCCTCCGCGATCTCCGCCAGCGCGTCGGTGCGCAGGGCCAGCAGGTCCTTCTCGGACAGTCCGAGGTCGGCGAGGACCCCGAGGTCGCCGAGCGGCCCCGCCGGTACGGCGTCGGGGTCGTGATCCAGGTCGGGTTCGGTGCCGGCGCCGGCCCTTGGTTCCTCGTCCGGATCTCCGTCCTCCGTACCGTCGAGGCCGACGAGCTCCTCGAGTGCGGCGATCTCGTCCTCGGCCCCCGGTTCGCGGCCGAGCAGTTCATCGGTGAGCAGGATCTCCCCGTACGAGGAGCGGGCGGCGGCGGACGCGTCCGAGACGTAGATACGGGGGTCCTCCTCACCGTCCACCCGGACGACGCCGAACCAGGCGCCCTCCTGCTCGATGTAGAGGAGGACTGTGTCCTCGTCCACCGAGGCCTCACGGGCCAGATCGGTCAGGTCGGACAGGGTTTCCACATCATCGAGCTCCGTGTCGCTCGCTTCCCACCCGTCTTCGGTGCGCGCGAGCAGTGCGGCGAAGTACACCGTGACTCTCCCACTGGTCTCAAGGGCGTCTCGTTTGGATCAGGCTGGGCTCGCGAGCAAACGAGAAACCCTGGGCGAATCGGTCCGACGGGAGGGCAGACGGTCATCCGGCTGCTCTGGGCCCCGCCCAATCGGCATCGTGGCAGAAACGAGCGCGATGCGAGACCTCTTCGGCCGTTGCGTCGGCATCAGTTACCCGAGTGCGTGTCCGCCGATGGTGTTCGCCGGGCCCTTCGGGCCGCGGTCCGGCTGCCCCGGAAACCGCCCTCACCAGCGGAACGTACGCATGCGCATCTGTTGGCGCATACGGGCTGCACGGGCCCGGCGCGGCTGCACCCGGTCGCGCAGCTGCTTCGCCTCGTGGAGCTCGCGGAGGAACTGCGCCCTGCGCCTCCGGCGCGCCGCGTCACTCTCCTGCGTGTCGGGCACGCTCTCCTGAACGTCGGGCAGGTCGCGCACGTCGCGTCCGGCCTGCCGCTGACTCCGCTGCTCGCTGTCGGGCAATCGACACACCACCCCAAGCCTGGGTCCGTATCCCCCACCTTCCCCCCGAACAGGTGACTGATGCCAGTGCGGACCGGGGGGAAGCCCGTCCGGGGCCCGGCTACTGTTGACGGCATGCGGATCCACGTCGTCGACCACCCGCTGGTGGCGCACAAACTCACCACGCTGCGCGACAAGCGCACCGACTCCCCGACCTTCCGGCGGCTCGCCGACGAGCTGGTCACCCTCCTCGCGTACGAGGCCACCAGGGATGTGCGGACCGAGCAGGTCGACATCGAGACCCCGGTGACGCCCACGACCGGTGTGAAGCTGTCGTACCCGCGCCCCCTGGTCGTTCCGATCCTGCGCGCCGGGCTCGGCATGCTGGACGGCATGGTGCGGCTGCTCCCGACCGCCGAGGTCGGTTTCCTCGGAATGATCCGCAACGAGGAGACGCTCCAGGCGGAGACGTACGCCACGCGGATGCCCGAGGACCTCTCCGGCCGTCAGGTCTACGTCCTGGACCCGATGCTGGCCACGGGCGGAACGCTCGTCGCGGCCATCCGGGAGCTGATCAAGCGCGGGGCGGACGACGTCACCGCGGTCGTGCTGCTCGCGGCGCCCGAGGGTGTCGAGGTGATGGAGCGCGAGCTGGCCGGCACACCGGTCACGGTGGTCACGGCTTCGGTCGACGAGCGGCTCAACGAGAACGGCTACATCGTGCCGGGGCTCGGCGACGCCGGTGACCGGATGTACGGCACCGCCGACTGATCCGGCTCGTCAGGCAGGGCCGGCCCGGGTGCCCCGGACCGGCCCTGCCGCGTTCAGCAGGAGGGCGACGGTGCCGGGGACGGCTTCGTCAGGGCCGTGAGCGCCGACGCGGCCGCCGCGGGGGTGCTGAACGCCTTGAACTTCGTACCGATGAGCAGATCGACGTCCGCCGTCCTGCGGGCGTCGGTCTTCTGTGCGGCCCCCGGCAGCTGTGTGCCGAGCACCGGGAAGGCGCCGTTCATGGCCGTCGGGCCGCCGAGCAGCATCCCCGTGCCGGGCACCTTCTTGTCGTAGGCGGCCGGGGCGTTGTCCACCTTGCCGATGGCGAACCCGCGCTTCTTGAGCTCGTCCGCGGCGGCCTTGGCCAGTCCGCTGCGAGGGGTGGCGTTGTAGATGTTGACCTTGATGGCGGCCGGCTTCGGGAGTGCCTTCGCCGCGGTCGAGGCGCTCGGCGAGGGGCAGGCCTTCGGACGGTCGGCCGCGCTGGCCTGTTCGTCGCCGCCGGTGAAGACGTCGACGATCTGGAGCGTGCCCCAACCGGCCAGGCCGAGGGCCACCACGGCGGCCGCGACCGAAAGGACCAGTTTGCGGCGGTGCCGGGGGCGGCGCATACGGGGGTAGGTGTTACCCGTGATGCGGTACTTTCCGCCCATGCCGGGAGGGGTCAGCATGCTCATGGGCGCAGCGTAGTGCGACCTGGTGGTGATGCCTACTAAACGATCAACCTATGGCACCCGTATGTGCATAAAAGCACCCGAAAGGCCCGAAATACTCCACGGGTGGGAGTGGCGGGGTTCGCGGGGTTCAGCCCATTTCGAGCACGCGGGCGTGGAGCACCTGGCGCTGTTGCAGTGCGGCGCGCACGGCGCGGTGCAGCCCGTCCTCGAGGTAGAGGTCGCCCTGCCATTTCACGACGTGGGCGAAGAGGTCGCCGTAGAACGTGGAGTCCTCGGCGAGCAGGGTCTCGAGGTCCAGCTGGCCCTTGGTGGTCACCAGCTGGTCCAGGCGGACCGGACGCGGCGCCACATCCGCCCACTGTCGGGTGCTTTCCCGGCCGTGGTCAGGATATGGCCGCCCATTTCCGATGCGCTTGAAGATCACACGGAAAGCCTACCGGGCAAGGGCCTCCGGGCGCAGCCGGGCGACAGGACTGCCGTGTGGCCCAAAACTGCACAAATGTCATATAACGCCGCCGGTCAGGCGTGTGCGCGGGGCGTGTCCGTGCGCGCGCCCCGATGGCTGTGCGGTGACCGGGCGGTGGCCGGACGGCGGCGGACCCGTGACGCCCCGGTGCGCCGCTCCGCGGGCAGGGGCGTGGCCCGCCGCCCGCCCGCGGAGCGCCCGCGCGCTACTCGGTGACGCCGTGCGCGTGGCCCTCGCGCAGGCCGCCGACGCTGCGGCGCTCGGCGGTGGCGGACGCGGCCGGGACCGGGCGGGTCAGTGAACCCAGGTCATGGGCGTAGGTGCCGACCGCGTGGGCGATCACGTCGATGTTGGTGTCGAAGTGCCCCATGTCGATGTTGTCCAGGTCGTCGCAGGCCGAGTGGTAGCAGGGGTCGTAGGCGACGTCGGCCGTACCGCCGTACGTCTCGGCCTGCGCGGCCGTCTTGATGCCCTCCGCACCCGTGTTGGTACCGCCTGCCGGGATGCCGGCCTCGATGAACGGCCCGTAGTCGGAGCGCCCGGTGAAGTCCGCACCGGTGTGCGGCTTGTCCTCGCTGTCCAGGAACGCGTTGATGTCGTGCTCCAGCTGGGCCGAGCCCTCGGGGCCCGGGCCCTCGCCGACACCGTCGGAGTTGTCGCCGTCGAAGACGAACTGAGCGCCGTTCGGGGAGGCGATCATGTCGAAGTTGAGGTAGAGCGCGATCTGCTCGCGCTGTGCGTCGGAGAGCTTCGCGACGTACGCCTCGGAGCCCAGCAGGCCGTTCTCCTCGGCCGACCACCAGGCGAAACGCACCTTGTTGGCGGGGTTCCGGTGCGTCTTCGCCAGTTCCAGGGCGACTTCGAGGAGACCGGCCGACCCGGAGGCGTTGTCGTTGATGCCCGGGCCCTCGGTGACCGAGTCGAGGTGTGCGCCGAGCACGACCGTCCTGTCGGCGTTCCCGCCGCGGGTCTCGGCGACGACGTTGCGGGTGGTGCGCTCCTCCTGGAGTTCGCGGACCTCGAAGGAGACCTTCACCTCGCCCCCGGCCAGATCGGCGACGAGCTTCTCGCCCTCGGCCATGGTGAGACCGCCGGTGGGTATCTTCCCCGCCCCGACGTCGCCCAGGGTGCCGGAGAGGACTCCCTCGGTGTTGTTGTAGACCACCGCGCCGGCGGCGCCCGCCACGGAGGCCGCGGCCTGCTTCTCGGCGAACGAGCAGCCACCACGCTTGATGAGGGCGATCGTGCCGGTGAAGTCGGCCGAGGCGTAGTCGGCGGCCTCGCAGCCGGTGGTGCCGTCGGCGGGGACGGCGACGAGGGCCGCGGTGATGCCGCCCTCCGGGGTGGAGGGGGTGTACGTCATCGCCTCGATGCCGACGTCGCGGGGCGCGGGGGAGACCACGGAGAGCTTCTCGGCGAGGGTCTCGGTGTAGACGAAGTCGAAAGCCTGGTAGTCGACGCGGTAACCGGCCTTCTGCAGCAGCCGGTAGACGTAGGCGGCGGAGGCGTCGTGGCCGAGTGAGCCGGCCGCGCGGTGGCCGTCCGCCGAGTCGGCTATCGCCTGGAAGCGCTCCAGGTGGCGGAACGCGTCCTTGGCGGACGAGCGGTCGACCAGCTGGCGCGCGAGCTTGGCGGCATCCCTCGACGGGTCGTGCGGGGAGTGGCCGTGGTGCGGGGACGCGGCGAGGAGAAGCGGTGCGGCCAGGGCGGTGGCGGCCACAACAGCCATGGCTCTGCGACGTGTTGCGTGCACAGGAGTCCTTCCGGTCTGAACGGATGTGCAGGAAAGCTAGCGAGCCGACCGCCGTCTGGGAACAGCTGAGGCCGTTCCTGATCGTCCGACTGGCCTGTTGCTGATCGGACCGGGTCCGGTTCCCGGCCACCCGCTCGGCTCGTCGCTGACTGGACCGGGTCCGGTTACCGGCCGTTTGCTCGGCGCGTCGCTGATCACTTGGACCGCCCCGCCGCCCTGGCCGCCGCCTTCGCCTGCTGTTTGTACGCCCGTACCTCGGCGAGCGAGTCCGGCCCGGTGATATCGGCCACCGAACGGTGCGAGCCCTGCTCGCCGTACGCCCCGGCGGCCTCCCGCCAGCCGGCCGGGCGTACGTCGAACCGCTTGCCCAGCAGGGCCAGGAAGATCTGCGCCTTCTGGGTGCCGAAGCCGGGCAGCGCGTTGAGCCGTTTCAGCAGCTCCGTCCCGGTGGCGGCGTCCTCCCAGACGGCTTCGGCCCGTCCGTCGTACTCGGCCACCAGGTACTGGCAGAGCTGCTGCACCCGTTTCCCCATGGAGCCCGGGTAGCGGTGCAGGGCCGGCTTCTCGGTGAACAGCCGGGTGAAGGCCTCCGGGTCGTATCCGGCGATCGCCCGGGCGTCCAGATCGTCCGAACCCATGCGCTGTGCCAGCGTGAACGGGCCGGTGAAGGCCCACTCCATCGGCACCTGCTGGTCCAGCAGCATGCCTACGAGGGCGGCCAGCGGACTACGGGCCAGCAGCGCGTCCGCATCCGGCTGCTGGGCGATACGCACGGTGCGGGTCTCGCCGCTGTCGCTCCTGGTCATGTATTCGATGATTGCGAGAGTGGCCGGGATCGGCGACTCGGTGCGCTGCCGTGCGCTGCCGTACCTACTCCGCGCTCCCGGCCGGCGGCGGCCCCAGCCGGGCCGAACGCGTCCGCAGATAGTGGGCCTCGGGCGCACTGAGCGTGTGGGCCGCCGCCCGCAGGTAGGCCGCGCGTGCCGCCTCGCGGTCCCCGGCCCTCTCCAGCAGATGGGCCCGCACGGCATCCAGCCGGTGGTGGCCCGCCAGCCGGTCCTCCAGGACCGTCAGAGCCGCCAGCCCGGCCCGGGGGCCCTGCACCATGGCGAGCGCCACCGCCCGGCTCAGCTCCGCCATCGGATCGGGGGTGCGGTGCACGAGGAGGTCGTACAGGGCGAGGATCTGCGGCCAGTCGGTGTCCTCGGCCCGGTCCGCCTCGTCGTGCAGCGCCGCGATCGCCGCCTGCAGCTGGTACGCCCCGGCCGGTCCCTCGGACAGGGCCTCCTCCACCAGGGCCGTGCCCTCGTCGACGGCCGTCCTGTCCCAGAGGGTCCGGTCCTGCTCGTCGAGCGGGACCAGCTCGCCGTGCGGTCCGCTGCGGGCGGCGCTGCGGGCCTCGGTGAGCAGCATCAGGGCCAGCAGTCCTGTCACCCGCCCGTCCCGGGGCAGCAGCCCGCGCACGGCACGGGTCAGCCGGATCGCCTCCCGGGCCAGGTCGGCGCGGTGCAGAGCGCTGCCGGACGTCGCGGTGTACCCCTCGTTGAAGATCAGGTAAAGCACCTGGAGCACGGCGGCGAGCCGGCTGTCGCGGTCGGCGGGGCCCGGTTGCCGGAACGGCACACCCCGCACCTTCCGCTTGGCCCGGCTGATCCTCTGCGCCATCGTCGCCTCGGGTAACAGATGGGCGCGGGCGATCTCGGCCGTCGTCAGGCCGCCGACGGCCCGCAGGGTCAGAGCGATCTGGGCGGCGGGGGACAGCTCGGGGTGGCAGCAGAGGAAGAGCAGGGTGAGTGTGTCGTCGGCGGAGGGAGCCCGGCTCTCCCCCGGCGCCGGGGTCGTGAAGGCGTCGCGGGGCGTGAGCGCGGCGGCCCTCTCCTCGCGCCGCTGTCGTGCGGAGTCGCTGCGGAGCTGGTCCGTCAGACGTCTGGACGCGGTCCTGATGAGCCAGCCTCGTGGATCGTCCGGCAGCCCACCGGCCGGCCACTGCCGGTACGCGGCGATCAGCGCCTCCTGGACGGCGTCCTCCGCCGAGTCGAAGTGGCCGTAACGGCGTACGAGCGCGCCGAGGACCTGCGGCGCGTGATGGCGCAGCAGGTCCTCGACGCGGGTCGGCCCGTCGTTCACACGTCCCCTTCCAACTGAGCGCGGACGTCCTACTGAGGAGCGCCCGCCTCCACACAGCCGTCATCGATCGGGCGGATCAGCACGGGGTAGACGGGGGCACCCTCCGGCTGCGGACACTCCTGGATCCGGGCGGCGATCTCCGTGACCCTGTCCAGGCTCGCGCAGTCGAGCACCCAGTACCCGGCGAGCTGCTCCTTGGTCTCCCCGTAGGGGCCGTCCGTGATCACCGGCCGCCCGTCCGCACCCGGCAGCACCGAGCGGGTCCTGGCGGGTTCGGTCAGGCCCTGGCCGTCGACCAGCTCGCCGGACTCGGCCAGGTCGTTGTTGATCCCTTCCATGAAGGCGAACATCGCCTTCATGTCCTTCTCATTCCAGGCCGGGCTCCCGGCCGACGGCTTGCCGGCCATTGCCTCGTAGTCGGCCTGCGAGCCCTGAACCATCACGAGGTACTTCATGGTGCCGCTCCTCGGTTCCTCGGTCGTCGCCCCTCGTGGGCAACTCTCACAGGGGACGTCGGAGCCCGTGGCCGGCTCTCGACACCACGCGGGAGGCATTTCGAAATCACTCCGCCGCGCAGGTCCGGAAGGAGCCCCCGTAGAGTTCGGCTGCGTCGTCCCCCAACCCCGAGGTACCGGCTGTGTCCCCCGCATACCCCCAGTCCGCCGTCCCGGTGCCCGCGCCTGCCGTGAGCGTCGTGGGGATCGGAGCAGACGGCTGGTCCGGCCTGCCGGAGACCGCGCGCGCCGTGCTCCGGGAGGCGGAGGTCCTGATCGGCGGTGAGCGCCAGCTGAGGCTGCTACCGCCGGAGTGCGGGGGGCTGCGCGTGTCCTGGCCCTCGCCTCTGCGCCCGGCCGTGCGCGGCCTGCTCGCCGCACACGCGGGGAACAGGACCGCTGTGCTGGCCAGCGGCGACCCCATGTTCTACGGCATCGGCCGTGCCCTCACCGAGGAGCTGGGCGCCGGCGCGCTCAGGGTGCTTCCGCACCCGTCCTCGGTGTCGTACGCCTGCGCCCGGCTCGGCTGGCCCGTGGAGGACACCGAGACCGTCACCCTCGTCGGCCGCCCCACGGCCGGGCTGGCACGCGCGCTGCACGACGGGCGCCGGCTGCTGGTGCTGTCCGCGGACGCGGCCACGCCCGGCGCCGTGGCCGGCCTGCTGCGGGACCACGGCTTCGGACCCAGCCGGATGCGGGTCCTCGAACAGCTCGGCGGCACGGACGAGGACTGCTTGGACGGCATCGCCGACGCCTGGGAGCACCCGCCCGGGGACCCGCTCAACGTCATCGCGGTGGACTGCCGGAGCACCCCGGACGCCTTGCGCCTCGGAGCCGTACCCGGGCTGCCCGACGAGGCGTACGAACACGACGGCCAGCTCACGAAGCGCCATGTCCGGGCGGCCACGCTCGGGGTCCTCGCGCCCGCCCCGGGCGAACTCCTGTGGGACGTCGGCGGCGGCTCCGGATCCATCGCGGCGGAGTGGATGCGGACCCATCGGTCCTGCCGCGCCGTCACCGTGGAACGCGATCCCGAACGGGCACGGCGCATCGCCCGTAACGCGGACCGGCTCGGCGTCCCCGGGCTGCGCGTGGTCACCGGCCGCGCGCCGGACGCCCTGGCCGGACTGCCCGTGCCGGACGCCGTGTTCATCGGCGGAGGGCTCACCGCACCGGGTCTGCTCGACGCCTGCTGGGACGCGCTGCCCCAGGGTGGCCGGCTGGTCGCCAACACGGTCACGCTGGAGTCGGAGGCGCTGCTCGCCGAGTGGTACCGGCGGCTCGGCGGTGACCTGGTCCGCCTGGCGGTGGCCCATGCCGTACCCGTCGGCGGGTTCACCGGCTGGCGTCAGGCCATGCCCGTCACCCAGTGGTCCGTACAGAAAACCTCGCACGCTCCAGGAGACGACAGATGACCGTGTACTTCATCGGTGCGGGCCCCGGCGCCGCCGACCTGATCACGGTGCGCGGCGCCCGTGTGCTCGCCGCCAGTCCGGTCTGCCTGTACGCGGGCAGCCTGGTCCCGCGCGAACTGCTCGCCGAATGCCCGCCGGACGCCCGGCTCGTGGACACGGCCCTGCTCGACATCGACCAGATCACCGCCGAACTGGTACGGGCACACGGGGAAGGTCACGACGTGGCCCGGCTGCACTCCGGCGATCCGTCGGTCTTCAGCGCGGTGAACGAGCAGATGCGGCGGCTCGACGAGGCGGGAGTGCCCTACGAAGTGGTGCCCGGGGTACCCGCGTTCGCCGCTGCGGCGGCGGCGCTCAAGCGGGAGCTGACGGTGCCCACCGTCGGCCAGACCGTGATCCTCACCCGGATCGCCCAGCGGGCCACTGCGATGCCCGAGGGCGAGGATCTGGCCACGCTGGGCCGCAGCGGTGCGCTGATCGTGCTGCACCTCGCGGCGCGGTACGTGGACCGGGTGGTCGAGGAACTGCTGCCGCACTACGGGGCCGACTGCCCCACCGCCGTGGTCGCCATGGCCTCGCGCCCGGACGAGATCATCCTGCGCGGCACGCTGGACTCCATCGCGGAGCAGGTGAAGGAGGCCGGGGTGATCCGGACAGCCGTGATCATGGTCGGCAGGACCCTGGGTGCGGAGCAGTTCCGCGACAGCCACCTGTACTCCCCGGAGCGGGACCGCCACACCTGCTGACGGACGGGCGGGACGGC
>NZ_MAPV01000079.1 GCF_001700505.1 Streptomyces mutomycini | reverse complement strand
TGTGCTTCCAGGCCGCCGCCGCCCTTGCCCTCGGCGTTGACGAAACCCAGTATCCCGGCGGCGGCCTGGAAGCACAGCTGAACCAGCAGCTCCAGGGCGAGGACGGCAAGATCCGCTACGCACAGGCGGGCGGCCGCCCCGTGCCGACAGCCGGCTCCACCGAGATCCCGGCCGTGGCCGGCACCGACGTCGAGCTGACGATCGACCGCGACATCCAGTGGGCGGCGCAGCGCGCCATCGCCGACCAGGTCGAGAAGTCCGAGGCGGACCGCGGCTACGTGGTCGTCCAGAACACGAGGACCGGCGAGGTGCTGGCCATGGCCAACGCCCCCGGCTACGACCCGAACGACCTCGCGCAGAGCAATTCCGCCGCTCTGGGCAACGCGGCCCTCCAGGACGTGTACGAACCCGGCTCCACCAGCAAGGTCATGTCCATGGCCGCGGTGCTGGAGGAGGGGGCGGCCACGCCCGGCACGCACGTCACCGTCCCCAACCGGCTGCACCGCGGCGACCGGCTCTTCAGGGACGACATCGACCACCCCACCTGGTACCTCACGCTCAACGGCGTACTCGCCAAGTCGAGCAACATCGGCACCATCCTTGCCACCGGACAGCTCGGGAAGACCCAGGCCGAGGCCAACAAGGTCCTGCACTCCTACCTGCGCAAGTTCGGCATCGGAAGCACCACGGGGCTGGACTACCCGGGCGAGTCGCCCGGCATCATCGCCGAACCCCAGGACTGGTCGACCTCGCAGCAGTACACGATCCCGTTCGGCCAGGGCCTCTCCCTCAACGCCATGCAGGCCGCGTCCGTCTACCAGACCATCGCCAACGGCGGGGTCCGGATCGAGCCGACCCTGGTCCGCGGGACCAAGGAGGCGGGCGACAGCTACACGGCGTCCGAGGCCCCGAAACGCACCCGGGTGGTCAGCGAGAAGACGGCCAGGACCCTGGCGAAGATGCTGGAGTCCGTGGTGGACGACGAGGAGGGTACCGGGACCAAGGCCCACATCCAGGGCTACCGGGTCGCGGGCAAGACGGGCACGGCCAACCGCGTCGATCCCGTACGCGGCGTCTACAAGGGCTACACGGCGTCCTTCGCGGGCTTCGCACCCGCCGACGATCCGCAGATCACCGTCTACTGCGCCATCCAGAACCCCACCAAGGGGAGCTACTTCGGGGGCCAGATCTGCGGCCCGATCTACAAGAAGGTCATGGAGTTCGCCCTGAAGACCCTCCAGACGCCTCCGTCCGGCAGCGACCCCGCGCGGCTGCCGGTGTCCTTCAAACCGGGCGAGTGATCCGCTGGAACCCGCAGTGACGACCATCACCCCTGATCCCGGGAACCGGAACGAGAAGTACCGCGCCCCCGGCCCCTCACTTAGCGAGAGGCCGGGTCCGCCCGGTACGCTCACCGCCGTGCCCCACGCTGATCAGTTCCAAACCACTCAGAAGGACGCGCCTGTGAACTACCCGGGAGCGCCCCGACCGGACCGGCTCAGGCCGACGTCCCTCGGAGAGCTGGCAGCCCGGCTCGGTGCCGGGCCGCAGGATGCCGGTGAGGTCACCGGCATCACCCACGACTCCCGGGCGGTACGCCCCGGGGACGTGTACGCGGCCCTGCCCGGTGCCCGACTCCACGGAGCCGACTTCGCCGGCCAGGCCGCCGGTCTCGGAGCGGCCGCGATCCTCACCGACCCGTCGGGCGCCGAGCGCGCCGCGGCCACCGGCCTCCCGGTCCTCGTCACCGAGAACCCGCGCGGCCGGATGGGCGACATCGCCGCCGAGATCTACGGACGGCCGGGTGTCGGCCTGCTCCAGATCGGCATCACCGGAACCTCCGGCAAGACCACCACGGCCTACCTCGTCGAGGGCGGGCTGCGCGGTGCCGGCCGGAGCACCGGACTGATCGGCACCGTCGAGATGCGGATCGGCGACGAGCGCATCAAGTCGGAGCGCACCACCCCCGAGGCCACCGACCTCCAGGCCCTCTTCGCGGTCATGCGCGAACGCGGTGTCGAGGCGGTCGCCATGGAGGTCTCCAGCCACGCCCTGGTGCTCGGCCGGGTCGACGGCTGCGTCTTCGACGTAGCCGTGTTCAACAACCTCAGCCCGGAGCACATGGAGTTCCACTCCGGGATGGAGGACTACTTCCAGGCCAAGGCGCAGCTGTTCACCCCGGAGCGCAGCAAGCTCGGTGTGGTCAACTTCGACGACGAGTACGGCCGCAGGCTGGTGGAGGAGACGTCCATCCCGGTCGTCACCTTCTCCGCGGAGGGCCACCCGGACGCCGACTGGCGCGCCGAGGACGTCGAAGTGGGCCCCCAGGACAGCAGCTTCACCGCGATCGGCCCCAAGGGTGAACGCATCACCGCCAGGGCCCCGCTGCCCGGCCCGTTCAACGTCGCCAACACCCTCGCCGCGATCGTCACCCTGGCCGTCGCGGGCATCGACCCGCAGACCGCCGCCGACGGCATCGCGGCCGTCCCCGGTGTTCCCGGCCGGCTGGAACGCGTCGACGCCGGACAGCCGTACCTCGCGGTCGTCGACTACGCGCACAAGACCGACGCCGTCGAGTCCGTCCTGCGCTCCCTGCAGAAGGTCACCGAGGGCCGGGTCCACATCGTGCTCGGCTGCGGCGGCGACCGTGACACGACGAAGCGCGGCCCGATGGGCGCCGCCGCGGCCCGGCTCGCCGACACCGCCGTACTGACCTCCGACAACCCCCGATCCGAGGACCCCCTCGCGATCCTCGCCGCGATGCTCTCCGGCGCGGCCGAGGTGCCCGTCCACGAGCGCGGCGACGTGCTCGTCGACGCCGACCGGGCCGCGGCCATCGCCGCCGCGGTCGCCCGGGCCGAGCCCGGCGACACCGTGCTGGTGGCCGGAAAGGGGCACGAACAGGGGCAGGACATCCACGGGGTGGTCCGTGCCTTCGACGACCGGAAGGTCCTGCGTGAGGCGATCGAGCGCTCCCTGGGCCGCACGATCGCCGGGCACGCCCCCGAGGACCGCGTACACATCCACGAGAACAACAGTCAGGGATGACCAAGTGATCGCCCTTTCCCTCGCCGAGATCGCCGCCATCGTCGGCGGGCAGCCGCACGACGTGCCGGACCAGTCAGTCACCGTCACGGGCCCCGTCGTCAAGGACTCCCGGGACGTGCGGCAGGGTTCGCTCTTCGCCGCGTTCGTGGGCGAGCGGGTCGACGGCCACGACTACGCGCGGCGCGCCGTCGAGGAGGGCGCGGTGGCCGTGCTCGCCTCCCGGCCCGTCGGTGTCCCGTCGATCGTCGTCGACGATGTCGTGGGCGCGCTCGGCGCCCTCGCACGCGCCGTCGTCGAACGCCTCGGCACGACCGTCGTCGCGCTGACCGGATCGGCAGGCAAGACGTCCACGAAGGACCTGATCGCCCAGCTCCTGGAGCGCAAGGCGCCCACGGTCTGGACGCCCGGCTCCCTCAACAACGAGATCGGCCTGCCGCTCACCGCGCTGCGCGCCACGGCGGAAACCCGCCATCTCGTGCTGGAGATGGGCGCGCGGGGCATCGGCCACATCCACTACCTCGCCGACCTGACGCCGCCGCGGATCGGCCTCGTCCTCAACGTGGGCAGCGCCCACATCGGCGAGTTCGGCAGCCGTGAGGCGATCGCCCAGGCCAAGGGCGAGCTCGTGGAGGTGCTCCCGGAGGACGGTGCCGCGATCCTCAACGCAGACGATCCGCTCGTGCGGGCCATGGCGTCCCGCACAAAAGCCCGGGTGCTCCTCTTCGGAGAGGCCCCGGATGCGGACGTACGGGGAGAGAACGTGCGGCTCACCGACGACGGCCGCCCCGCTTTCGAGCTCCACACACCCACCGGGTGCAGCGACGTGACCTTGCGCCTGTACGGTGAGCACCACGTGTCGAACGCGCTCGCCGCGGCCGCCGTCGCCCATGAGTTGGGCATGTCCGTGACTGAGATCGCCGAGGCGCTCTCCGAGGCGGGCACCCTCTCCCGCTGGCGCATGGAGGTCACCGAGCGTCCGGACGGTGTGACGGTCGTCAATGACGCCTACAACGCGAACCCCGAATCCATGAAGGCCGCACTCCGTGCGCTGGCCGCCATGGGCAAGGCCCGACGGGCAGACGGGGGACGCACGTGGGCGGTGCTCGGTCAGATGGCCGAGCTCGGTGACGCGTCGCTCGCCGAGCACGACGCGGTCGGACGGCTCGCCGTCCGGCTCAACGTCAGCAAGCTCGTCGCTGTCGGAGGAAGAGAAGCCTCCTGGCTGCAACTGGGCGCATATAACGAGGGTTCGTGGGGTGAGGAGTCGGTGCACGTGTCCGACGCACAGGCGGCCGTCGACCTGTTGCGCAGTGAACTGCGCCCGGGAGACGTCGTGCTGGTGAAGGCGTCCCGGTCGGTCGGCCTGGAGAAGGTCGCCCAGGCACTGCTGGGGACGACCGAGGGTGAGGTCGCCGTCCGATGAGGCAGATCCTCTTCGCAGGGGCCATAGGGCTCTTCCTGACCCTGGTCGGCACCCCGTTGCTGATCAAACTTCTGGCCCGCAAGGGCTACGGGCAGTTCATCCGGGACGACGGCCCGCGTACCCACGGCAGCAAGCAGGGCACACCCACCATGGGTGGGATCGCCTTCATCCTGGCGACGATCATCGCGTACCTCCTGGCGAAGCTGATCACCGGCGAGGACATCCGATTCTCCGGCGTTCTCGTCCTGTTCCTGATGGCGGGAATGGGACTCGTCGGCTTCCTCGACGACTACATCAAGATCGTCAAGCAGCGTTCGCTGGGTCTGCGGGCCAAGGCCAAGATGGCCGGCCAGCTGATCGTCGGTATCGCCTTCGCGGTGCTCTCGCTGCAGTTCCCCAACTCGACCGGCAACACCCCGGCCTCCACCCGGCTCTCGTTCGTCGAGGACTTCGGCTGGTCCATCGGCCCGGTGCTGTTCTGCGTCTGGGCCCTGTTCATGATTCTCGCCATGTCCAACGGCGTGAACCTGACGGACGGTCTCGACGGCCTCGCCACCGGCGCCTCGGTGATGGTGTTCGGCGCCTACACCTTCATCGGCCTCTGGCAGTTCCAGGAGTCCTGCGCAAACGCGGAGACCCTCACCAACCCCAGCGCCTGCTTCGAGGTCCGCGATCCACTCGACCTCGCGGTCGTCGCCTCCGCCCTGATGGGCGCCTGCTTCGGCTTCCTGTGGTGGAACACCTCACCCGCGAAGATCTTCATGGGTGACACCGGTTCGCTGGCCCTCGGCGGCGCCCTCGCGGGCCTCGCGATCTGCTCCCGCACCGAGTTCCTGCTGGCCATCCTCGGCGGCCTCTTCGTGATGATCACCATGTCGGTGGTCATCCAGGTCGGCTCGTTCAAGATGACCGGCAAGCGGGTCTTCCGGATGGCACCGCTCCAGCACCACTTCGAACTCAAGGGGTGGTCCGAAGTCCTTGTCGTGGTCCGCTTCTGGATCATCCAGGGCATGTGCGTGATCGTGGGACTCGGCCTCTTCTACGCGGGATGGGCAGCCAAGAAGTGAGCAACGTGGACTGGCAGGGCAAGCACGTCACGGTCGCCGGGCTCGGGGTGAGCGGCATCCCCGCCGCCCGCGCCCTGCACGAGCGGGGAGCCCTCGTCACCGTCGTCAACGACGGCGACGACGAGCGCGCCCGCGCCCAGGCCGCCGAACTGGAGGCGCTCGGAATCACCGTGCGCCTCGGTGACGGCGACACCCTGCCCACGTCCACCGAGCTGGTCGTCACGGCCCCCGGCTGGAAGCCCGGGAAACCGCTCTTCCAGGCAGCCGCCGAGGCCGACGTCCCCGTGTGGGGCGACGTCGAACTGGCCTGGCGGCTGCGGGGGCCCGACGCCGCGCCGTGGCTGGCGGTCACCGGGACCAACGGCAAGACCACGACGGTGCGGATGCTCGCCTCGATCCTCGAAGCGGCCGGGCTGCGCACCGCGGCGGTCGGCAACATCGGGGTCTCCCTGCTGGACGCGGTGCTGGGCGACGAGACGTACGACGTACTCGCCGTCGAGCTCTCCAGCTACCAGCTCCACTGGGCGCCCTCGCTGCGCGCCCACTCCGGGGCCGTCCTGAACCTGGCCCCGGACCACCTCGACTGGCACGGCTCCATGGCCGGTTACGCCGCCGACAAGGGCCGGATCTACGAGGGCAACAGCGTCGCCTGCGTCTACAACGCGCAGGACGAGGCGACGGAGGACCTCGTGCGCGAGGCCGACGTCGAGGAGGGCTGCCGGGCCATCGGCTTCACCCTCGGCACACCGGGCCCCTCGCAGCTCGGGGTGGTCGACGGCATCCTCGTCGACCGCGCCTTCGTCGCCAACCGCCAGAAGCAGGCCCAGGAGCTCGCCGAGGTCGCCGACGTCGACCCGCCGGCTCCCCACAACATCGCCAACGCCCTGGCCGCGGCGGCACTGGCCCGCGCCTTCGGCGTGCAGCCCGCCGCCGTACGCGACGGGCTGCGGGCCTTCCGCCCCGACCCCCACCGCATCGAGCACGTCGCCGACATCGCCGGTGTCACCTACATCGACGACTCCAAGGCCACCAACACCCACGCCGCCGAGGCATCCCTGGCGTCCTACGAACCGATCGTGTGGATCGCCGGCGGCCTGGCCAAGGGCGCCACCTTCGACGAGCTGGTGACCGGGGCCGCGAAGCGCCTGAGGGGCGTCGTGCTGATGGGCGCCGACCGGGCGCTGATCCGCGAAGCCCTGGCGCGACACGCCCCCGAGGTACCGGTGGTCGACCTCGACCGGACCGACACTGGGGCGATGTCCGCGGCGGTCCTCGAAGCGGCACGGCTCGCCCGGCCGGGCGACACCGTCCTGCTGGCCCCGGCCTGCGCCTCGATGGACATGTTCGTCAACTACAACAAGCGGGGCGAGGCGTTCGCGGACGCGGTCCGCGCGCTCGCCGCCGAGAGCGCCTGACGGGCCCGGTCTCCGCGTCGTGACGTCCTGGAGGACCGGAGCGTCCGGGGACCCGGTCACGAGCAGCACCGCCGGGGCCCTGGCCCCGGCGACAGCCCCGGGCACGAGTGGAGGGGACAGCGACACTATGCCGGCCGACGAGAGTTCAGCCGCGCGCGGAGCCGACCGCCCACGGGCGTTCAGCCGGGCGCTCACCCCGCCCCTGCTCGCCGGACCGCTGCCCGGGGGCCCCGGGCCCCTCGCAGGGCTCGCCCGCAGGAGCCGGTCCGCCACCGGCTCCCGGCGGCCTCCCAGGCCGCACGGCGGGGCCGGAGGGCCGGGCACACCGCCCCGGCCGCGCCGGGGCGCCGGGGTGCGCGGGACGTACGAGCGGGCACGGCGGGCCTGGGACCGCCCTCTGACCGCGTACTACCTGATCCTGGGCGCGGGCCTGCTGATCACCGTGCTGGGCCTCGTCATGGTCTACTCCGCCTCGATGATCAAGGCGCTGGAGCTCTCCAGACCCAGCACGTACTTCTTCCGCAAGCAGTTCCTCGCCGCCGTGATCGGCGCCGGGCTGATGCTGGCGGCCTCCAGGATGCCCGTCAAGCTCCACCGGGCACTGGCCTACCCGTTGCTCGCGGGCACCGTGTTCCTGATGGTCCTGGTCCAGGTGCCGGGGATAGGGATGTCGGTCAACGGCAACCAGAACTGGATCTATCTCGGCGGCCCCTTCCAGCTCCAGCCCAGCGAGTTCGGCAAGCTCGCGCTGATCCTCTGGGGCGCAGACCTGCTCGCCCGGAAACAGGACAAGCGTCTGCTGGCCCAGTGGAAGCACATGCTGGTGCCGCTGGTGCCGGTCGCCTTCATGCTGCTCGGACTGATCATGCTCGGCGGCGACATGGGCACCGCGATCATCCTCACCGCGATCCTCTTCGGTCTGCTCTGGCTGGCCGGGGCTCCCACCAGACTCTTCGGCGGTGTGCTCGCCTTCGCCGGTCTCATCGGATTCCTCTTCATCAAGACCAGTCCCAACCGGATGTCCCGGCTCGGCTGCATCGGCGCGTCCGAGCCCGGACCCGGTGACTCGTGCTGGCAGGCGGTGCACGGAATCTACGCTCTGGCGTCCGGCGGATGGTTCGGTTCCGGGCTGGGTGCGAGTGTGGAAAAATGGGGTCAACTCCCTGAGCCCCACACCGACTTCATCTTCGCCATCACCGGAGAGGAACTGGGTCTGGCAGGGACGCTGTCGGTACTCGCCCTGTTCGCGGCTCTAGGCTATGCGGGTATCCGCGTGGCCGGACGCACGGAGGACCCCTTCGTCAGGTACGCAGCGGGAGGCGTGACCACCTGGATCACGGCGCAGGCCGTGATCAACATCGGTGCGGTGCTCGGCCTGTTGCCGATCGCCGGTGTCCCGCTGCCGCTGTTCTCCTACGGGGGTTCGGCCCTGCTGCCGACCATGTTCGCCGTAGGGCTCATGATCGCCTTCGCGCGGGAGGACCCTGCGGCGAGAGCGGCCCTGGCCATGCGGAGGCCCGGGGCCAGATGGAAGACGATGAGACGGCGCGTCACGAAGCGTCCGTCCGGAGAGCGGTGAATTTCGGTGCATGTCGTACTCGCCGGCGGGGGGACCGCCGGGCACATCGAGCCCGCGCTTGCCCTCGCAGACGCCCTGCGGAGGCAGGACCCGACCGTGGGAATCACTGCCCTCGGCACGGAGCGCGGACTCGAGACCAGGCTCGTACCCGAGCGGGGGTACGAGCTGGCACTGATCCCCGCCGTACCGCTGCCGCGCAAGCCCACACCCGAGCTGATCACCGTCCCGGGACGGCTCCGCGGCACCATCAAGGCGGCCGAGCAGATCCTGGAGCGCACCAAGGCGGACTGCGTGGTCGGCTTCGGCGGCTACGTCGCCCTGCCCGGCTACCTCGCGGCCAAGCGCGCCGGGGTGCCGATCGTCGTCCATGAGGCCAACGCCCGGCCGGGCCTGGCCAACAAGATCGGTTCGCGCTACGCCCACGGCGTCGCCGTCTCCACCCCGGACAGCAAGCTGCGCGGTGCCCGCTACATCGGCATCCCGCTGCGGCGGACCATCGCCACCCTCGACCGGGCCCGGGTCCGCCCCGAGGCGCGTGCCGCCTTCGGCCTCGACCCGAACCTGCCGACGCTGCTCGTCTCGGGCGGTTCCCAGGGCGCCCGCCACCTCAACGAGGTGGTCACGCGGATCGCACCGCTGCTCCAGCGGTCCGGAATCCAGATCCTGCACGTGGTCGGCCCGAAGAACGAATTGCCGCGCATCGACAACATGCCCGGGATGCCGCCCTACATCCCGGTACCGTACGTGGACCGGATGGACCTCGCGTACGCCGCGGCCGACATGATGCTCTGCCGCGCGGGTGCGATGACCGTCGCCGAACTCTCCGCCGTCGGGCTGCCCGCCGCCTACGTCCCGTTGCCGATCGGCAACGGCGAACAGCGGCTGAACGCCCAGCCGGTGGTCAACGCCGGCGGTGGTCTGCTGGTGGACGACGCGGCGCTCACCCCGGAATGGGTGCAGGGCAACGTCCTTCCGGTGCTCGCGGACCCGCACCGGCTGTACGAGATGTCCCGTGCCGCCGCGGAGTTCGGGCGACGGGACGCCGACGACCTTCTCGTCGGCATGGTGTACGAGGCGATTGCCGCACGCCGCAAGGCGTGAGGCGGTGCGGACCCGGGGCGCGCGCCCCGGGTCCGGTGAAGGAGTGAGCGTGGCCGGACCGACGACCGCACAGCGCGGCGAGGCCGGGCGGGCCGACACCCCGGCCCGCCCGCCGCACATCGGCCCCGAGGGGCGCCGGATGACCGGCCGTACGCGACTGGTACTGGCCGCGGCCGGCCTCGTACTGACCGCCGGGGCCACGCTCTGGGTGCTCTACGGCTCGTCCTGGCTGCGGCTGGAAGGGGTGACGGTCGCAGGCGCCGACGTCCTCACCAGGAGTGAGGTGGAGGCCGCCGCCGCGGCCCCGGTCGGGTCTCCGCTGATCTCCGTGGACACCGAAGCGATCGCGGACAGGCTGCGCCGGAAGCTGCCTCGTGTCGACTCCGTGGATGTCGTACGGTCATGGCCGCACGGTGTCAGTCTTGAAGTGACCGAACGAAAGCCGGTCCTGTTGGTGGAAAAGGGCGAGAAGTTCATCGAAGTGGACGTAAAAGGCGTGCGCTTCGCAACCGTGGACAAAGCGCCCCCACGTGTTCCGCTCCTGGAGCTGACGCCCGATCAGTCGGCGAGCCTTCGCCGCTTCGGCGGTGACCGCCTGCTGCGGGAGGCCGTCCGGGTCGCGGGAGACCTCCCGGTGAAGGTGGCAGGGGACACCGAGACCGTGCGGGTCACCTCGTACGACTCCGCGGTCCTGGAACTGACCCGGGGCCGCACCGTGATGTGGGGCAGCAGCGAGGAGGGGCCCGTGAAGGCGCGTGTGCTCACCGCTCTCATGAAAGCGTCCCCCGGAGCGGTGCACTTCGACGTGAGCGCCCCCACCGCCCCTGCGGCGTCGAAGAGTTGACGCACGTTTGGCCTGGCCAGCCCCCTGGTTGGTCAGCGCTACGCCTGATCACATAGGGTGAAAAGAAAAACGGGAGGTTCGGCGTGTTCGTTGAACGTGCGCCACTTGTCGACTTAGTGTCCTGTTCGGAAGAGTCCAAGAAGCAGACACACTGGTAACCCTAAACTTCAGCGTTAGGGTTCGGGTCGGCGTCCGGACCGACCCAATCGGCATCCGTCGTCGCGGCGGGACTACCGCGAAGCGACGACACGTAACTCGAGGCGAGAGGCCTTCGACGTGGCAGCACCGCAGAACTACCTCGCAGTCATCAAGGTCATCGGTGTCGGCGGCGGTGGTGTCAATGCCATCAACCGAATGATCGAGGTCGGTCTCAAGGGCGTCGAGTTCATCGCGATCAACACCGATGCGCAAGCACTGTTGATGAGCGACGCCGACGTCAAGCTCGACGTCGGCCGTGAACTCACCCGTGGCCTCGGCGCCGGGGCGAACCCGGCCGTCGGTCGTAAGGCGGCAGAGGACCACCGTGAGGAGATCGAGGAGGTCCTCAAGGGGGCCGACATGGTCTTCGTCACCGCCGGTGAAGGCGGCGGCACAGGCACCGGCGGCGCACCCGTCGTCGCCAACATCGCGCGCTCGCTGGGCGCCCTGACGATCGGTGTGGTCACCCGGCCGTTCACCTTCGAGGGCCGGCGGCGCGCGAACCAGGCGGAGGACGGCATCGCCGAGCTCCGCGAAGAGGTCGACACCCTCATCGTCATTCCCAACGACCGGCTGCTGTCCATCTCGGACCGCCAGGTCAGCGTGCTCGACGCGTTCAAGTCGGCCGACCAGGTGCTGCTCTCGGGCGTCCAGGGCATCACCGACCTCATCACCACCCCGGGTCTGATCAACCTCGACTTCGCCGACGTCAAGTCGGTCATGTCCGAGGCCGGATCGGCGCTCATGGGCATCGGTTCCGCCCGCGGCGACGACCGCGCGGTGGCCGCCGCGGAGATGGCGATCTCCTCGCCGCTCCTGGAGGCGTCCATCGACGGCGCCCGTGGTGTCCTGCTCTCCATCTCCGGTGGCAGCGACCTCGGTCTCTTCGAGATCAACGAGGCCGCGCAGCTGGTGAGCGAGGCGGCCCACCCCGAGGCGAACATCATCTTCGGCGCGGTCATCGACGACGCGCTGGGCGACGAGGTGCGGGTGACCGTCATCGCCGCGGGCTTCGACGGTGGGCAGCCGCCTGCCCGTCGGGAGAACGTCCTCGGAGCGGGTGCCGGCAAGCGTGAGGAGCCGGCTCCGCCGGCCCGGACCGCCGAGCCGGCGCGCCAGTCCGGCGGGCTGGGGTCCGTGCCCCCGCGCGAGGAGCCCCAGACGCCGGCCGAGCCGGCACCGGTCGCGAACGAGGCATCGCTGCCGCCGGTCTCCCCGCCGCACGTCCCGACGGCCCGTCCCTACCAGGACACCCAGGCCGAAGAGCTGGACGTACCGGACTTCTTGAAGTGATAGGTCCGCAGCACGCGGTGAGAGCCGCGGAGTCTTCGGCGGGCGGCGCCCATTTCGCCTTCACCGACAGGTGGGGCGGAGTGAGCGCCGTTCCGTACGAGGAGCTCAACCTCGGCGGCGCGGTCGGCGACGACCCCGCCGCCGTCCGCACGAACCGCGCACTCGCCGCCCGTTCCCTCGGTCTCGACCCGGCCCTGGTGGTCTGGATGAACCAGGTGCACGGGCGTGAGGTCGCCGTGGTCGACGGCCCCTGGGGCGAGACCTCCGCCACTTCGGGCATTCCCGCCGTGGACGCGGTGGTGACGGCGCGACGCGGGCTCCCGCTCGCGGTGCTCACCGCCGACTGCACACCCGTGCTGCTCGCCGACCCCGCCGCCGGTGTGGTCGCGGCAGCCCACGCGGGACGGCCCGGTCTGGTCGCGGGAGTCGTCCCGGCCGCGGTCGAGGCCATGGTCGCACTCGGAGCCGAGCCGTCACGGATCGTGGCGCACACCGGACCGTCCGTCTGCGGACGGTGCTACGAGGTCCCGGAAGATATGCGCGCGGAGGTCGCCGCGGTCGTTCCCGCCTCGTGGTCGCAGACCAGCTGGGGGACACCCGCGGTGGACGTCACGGCCGGGGTCCACGCGCAGCTCGACGAGCTGGGCGTCGCGGACCGGCACGCCTCGCCGTTCTGCACCCTGGAATCCGGCGACCACTTCTCGTACCGCCGCGACCGCACCACGGGACGGCTCGCCGGATATGTCTGGTTGGACTGATAGGGCATGACGGATCGCAGGGCTGAACTCGCGGCAAACCTGGCACAGGTGGAGGAACGTATTGCTTCCGCTTGCGCCTCGGCCGGCCGCAAGCGGGGAGAAGTGACCCTCATCGTGGTCACCAAGACCTACCCCGCGAGCGATGTGCGCATTCTGCACGAACTCGGTGTGCGTCAGGTCGCGGAGAACCGTGACCAGGACGCAGCACCGAAAGCCGCGGCTTGTGCGGATCTGTCGCTCACATGGCACTTTGTCGGACAGTTGCAGACCAACAAGGTCCGCTCCGTGGCCGGTTATGCCGATGTGGTGCAGTCGGTGGACCGGGTGAAGCTGGTCTCCGCACTCTCGGCCGCGGCGGTCAGGGCCGAGCGTGAGCTCGGCTGCCTGATCCAGGTCGCCCTCGACGCCGGGAGCGGTGAGCGTGGGGACCGGGGCGGTGTCGCACCGGACATGATCGAGGAGTTGGCCGCGTCGGTCGAAGCGGCCGAGGGGCTCAGGCTCGACGGTTTGATGACCGTCGCGCCGCTCGCCGGTCCTTACGCCGGCCGGCAACGGGCGGCGTTCGACCGGTTGATGGAAATCTCGTCCCGCCTGCGCGGGAACCATCCGGCTGCGAACATGGTCTCTGCCGGGATGAGTGCGGATCTCGAGGACGCGGTTGCGGCCGGGGCGACACATGTACGCGTCGGTACGGCGGTGCTCGGAGTCCGACCCCGGCTCGGGTAACGTCGCGAAGCAAGTCGGACCACAGCAGAAAATATGGTCATTCCCGCTTGACAGCGGGCGGGCCGGAGTGGATCTCGGGCACTTGGTGACACGAATGCCGATCCACCACAGAGCGGAGGACTCGGAGCATGGCCGGCGCGATGCGCAAGATGGCGGTCTACCTCGGCCTCGTGGAGGACGATGGGTACGACGGTCCGGGGTTCGACCCCGACGACGAATTCGAACCCGAGCCGGAGCCCGAGCGCGACCGGCGGCGGCATCAGCCCGCGCACCCGGTGGAGCGGGAAAGGGACGAACCGGTGCGATCGGTGCAGCCGCCCGCACCGCGGGAACCGGTTCAGCTCCCGGCGGAAAGCGGACGACCCGCCCGAATCGCACCCGTGGCATCCATCACACCTGACCGCCCGAACATGGAGAAGAACGCACCGGTGATCATGCCCAAGGTCGTGTCCGAGCGTGAGCCCTACAGGATCACCACGCTGCACCCCAGGACCTATAACGAGGCCCGTACCATCGGGGAACACTTCCGTGAGGGCACTCCGGTGATCATGAATCTCACGGAGATGGACGACACGGATGCGAAGCGACTTGTCGACTTTGCCGCGGGACTCGTCTTCGGTCTTCATGGCAGCATTGAACGTGTGACGCAGAAGGTGTTCCTGTTGTCGCCTGCTAACGTCGATGTCACGGCGGAGGACAAGGCCCGTATCGCAGAGGGCGGGTTCTTCAACCAGAGCTGAGAACACCGGGAACAACACCGGCCGTGAGGCCGGGGCTGCAAGAGCCAGGGGAGAGGGAACCGCGGGACATGGGCGTCGCACTGGATGTGGTCTATATCGCGCTGATGTGTTTCCTCATCGTGCTGATCTTCCGGCTGGTCATGGACTATGTCTTCCAGTTCGCACGTTCATGGCAGCCAGGCAAGGCGATGGTGGTCGTTCTCGAGGGCACTTACACTGTCACCGATCCACCGCTGAAGCTTCTGCGGCGGTTCATACCGCCGTTGCGTCTCGGGGGCGTGGCACTTGACCTGTCCTTCTTCGTTCTGATGATCATCGTCTACATTCTGCTCAACCTCGTGGGCAAGCTTGCGAGCAGCGTGTGAACGATACGGTCTTGCCGACTGCCGACGACTACGTAGAGGTGAAGAAGAGATGCCGCTGACCCCCGAGGACGTGCGGAACAAGCAGTTCACGACCGTCCGTCTCCGAGAAGGCTATGACGAGGACGAGGTCGATGCCTTCCTCGACGAGGTCGAGTCGGAGCTGACACGCCTGCTCCGTGAGAACGAGGACCTGCGCGCCAAGCTGGCTGCCGCCACGCGAGCGGCCGCGCAGAACCAGCAGCAGCAGGGAATGCGCAAACCGCCGGAGCAGCAGGAACGGCCGGGTGCCCCGGTGCCCGCCGCCATATCGGGTCCGCCGGTGCAGCAGCAGCCCCCGCAGATGGGTCCCCCCCAGCTGCCCGGTGGCGCTCCGCAGCTGCCTGCCGGTCCCAGCGGCCATGGTCCTCAGGGCGGCCACGGCCCCGGTCCGCAGGGCCCGCACGGCCCCGGCCCGATGCAGGGCGGTCCCATGGGTGGCCCGATGGGCGGCCCCATGGGCGGTCACGCTCCGCAGCAGCAGATGCAGCAGCAGCAGCAGCAGATGCAGCAGCAGCAGCAGCAGATGCAGCAGCCCGGTCAGGGCCCCGGTGGCGACAGCGCCGCCCGTGTCCTCTCCCTTGCCCAGCAGACCGCCGACCAGGCGATCGCGGAGGCCCGCTCCGAGGCCAACAAGATCGTCGGTGAGGCGCGCAGCCGTGCCGAGGGTCTCGAGCGCGACGCGCGTGCCAAGGCGGACGCGCTGGAGCGGGACGCGCAGGAGAAGCACCGCGTGGCGATGGGCTCGCTGGAGTCGGCCCGCGCGACGCTGGAGCGCAAGGTCGAGGACCTGCGTGGCTTCGAGCGCGAGTACCGGACCCGTCTGAAGTCCTACCTGGAGAGCCAGCTGCGTCAGCTGGAGACCCAGGCCGACGACTCGCTGGCCCCGCCGCGGACCCCCGCCGCAGCCTCGCTGCCGCCGTCGCCTTCGCTGGCTCCGGCCGGTGCGGGTGCGATGGGGCACACCATGGGCGGCAACCACGGTGGTCACGGCAGCCAGCAGATGGGCGGCGGCAACCAGTCGATGGGCGGTGGCCCGTCGTACGGCGGCGGCCAGCAGCAGATGTCGCCCGCGATGACGCAGCCGATGGCGCCGGTGCGGCCTCAGGCGCCGCAGCCGATGCAGCAGGCGCCGTCGCCGATGCGCGGGTTCCTGATCGACGAGGACGACAACTGAGCGGTTCGCGCTCGCTGAGCGCGTAGCCGTCGGCAGGCTGAGGGCCGGGCCCCGGGGATCTCCCCGGGGCCCGGCCCTTTTTGCGTGCCCTGGTCGCTGGGCGGTGGCCGCTGCGCGGGGCTTGTTCCCCAGGCCCGC
>NZ_MAPV01000078.1:61089-61626 GCF_001700505.1 Streptomyces mutomycini | reverse complement strand
CCGGGGAGCCGCCCGTGACCGTCAGGTTCTCGCTGCGTACGCTCGTCTGCGGTGCCAGGAACCGCAGCCAGTGCCCGCTGCCCGGGGTGGCGTCGGCCGGGACGGTCACCGTTCCGGAGGCGCTGCCGTCGTCACCGATGGGGAACTGCTTGAGCAGGGCACCGTCGTCGAACTTGACGCTGAGGGTGGCGCCGGCAGGAAAGCCGGAGGCCTCGAACGGCACGGAACCGCCGGGCTTCACGGTCGCGGTGCCCAGGGTGACCGTGGGCGCGACGGCGTCCGCGACGAGGGCGACCGTGCCCGTCGCGTCCGCTCCGATGGGACCCGCCGTGACGGGCGGGACGGCCAACGCGCCGATGCCCAGTGTCGCGCCGGCGGCGAGCGCGGCCATCCGGCCCAACCGGGGCCGGGGGAGGGCGGACGCGGACGTGGGGATGCGGGAGGGTCTGGCAGGGTTCATGGTGAGCTGCTCCTGGCGGGCGGTGAAGAAGGGTGAAGCGGAGGGCGCGATGGCCAACGGGCGTCTGTGACAACCGG
>NZ_MAPV01000078.1:0-61007 GCF_001700505.1 Streptomyces mutomycini | reverse complement strand
TGCCGCGACTCCGGGAGCCGGGGTGCCGGCTCCCGGAACCAGGGGAGAGCACCGAGGAGTTCTGGACGGCCGTGCGCAGCACCGGCACCCCCCTCGTCTCGCCGGACCCGCAGGGCAGCGCCCAGCACCATGCGGTGACCTTCCTGTGGCGTGGCACCCACGCCACCCGCGCCGTGCAGGTGCTCCCCAACAAGATCGGCGACCCCCGGGCGCCCGAGGGCAACCTGATGGAGCGGGTGCCCGGCACCGACGTCTGGCACTGGTCGCTGCGCCTGCGGCACGACTGGCGTGGCACCTACGACTTCTACGTGGACGAGGGTGACGGCCCCCGGCCCGGAACCGCCGGCTACTGGCAGTGGCTGCGCGACCAGCGCCGCCACGACCCGCTCAACAGCCGCACGCTGCCCCGCCGCTGGAGCGGTGGTCCGGTGTCCTACGCCGAGCTGCCCGCGGCTCCCGACGGGAAGGACTGGCAGCCGAGGCCGGACGTCCCCCGCGGGCGGGTGGCCGCCCACGACGTGCCGGCCGGGAAGCCGGGAGGCGGCGGCACCCGCCGCGTCTGGCTGTACGAACCGCCTCTGGACCCGGGGCACTCGGCGGAACTGCCCGTGCTCGTCCTCCTCGACGGAGAGCACTGGCACCCGCATCTCGGGCTCGGGCACCTGCTCGACAACCTGATCGCCGACGGCCGCATCCCGCCGCTCGTCGCCCTGCTGCCGGATTCCGTGGACGCGGACACACGGTGGTCCGACATGACCTGCCGCCCCGAGTTCGCCGCCTTCCTCGCCGACGAACTGCTGCCCTGGGCGGCGTCCCGCCTCCCCGTCACGGACGACCCCGCCCGTACGGTCGTCGCGGGTCAGAGCCTGGGCGGGCTCTGTGCCGCCCACGCCGCGCTGTCCGTGCCCGGCCGCTTCGGCGCCGTCCTCGCCCAGTCCGGTTCCTTCTGGTGGCCGGACGGGCCGCAGGCGCAGTGGCTCACCGACCGGATCGAGGCGGCTCCGCGACTGCCGGTCCGCTTCCGGCTCTCCTTCGGCGAACAGGAATGGGTCGCCCTGCCCGCCGCCAGGCGCCTGCGCGAGGTCCTGGCGGCGGCGGGCTACGACGACGCCTCCTACCAGGAGTTCAACGGCGGCCACGACTACCTCTGCTGGCGCACCGAGCTGGCCGACGGACTCGTGGACCTGCTGGGCCCGGCCGCCCCCACGGTGTAGGGGCGGCCGACTTCCTCAGTCCTGTTGCCGGTCCGGCTCCAGCGCGGCGGCACACGCCGCGTGCGGGGCCGGGCCGAAGCGGACGGACCAGCCCGCCGGCACCTCCCGCCATACCGGCCAGAGCGACAGCCTGCCGAGGGAGTTCGCCAGCACCAGGTGCGTGGCACGGCCCTCGGGGCCCGGGTCGAACGGGCCGCTCCCCGCGCTCACGCGTCCAGCTCCTTCAGACGGGCAGCCAGGACGGCCGCGATGTCGTCGAGATGGCGGTCCTGCATCAACTGCGGGTGGGTGCAGTCGAGGTCGTGGTTGTCGATGGACCCGGTCACATGCGCCCGCCACGCCTCGCGGGTGAGCCAGTCCTCCGCGCGGGGGGCGGCGGCCGTGAAGAACAGCAGGTCGCCCTCGTAATCCCGGTGGTGATGTTCGCGCATCATCCTGGCGTGGTTCGGCACGATGTCGACGATCTTCGACAGTGCGCGGTCGCTGAGCCCCGCGAGCGGGCTGCCCGCCCGGCGCAGGGTCCCCAGCACGTCCTCGCGGTTCCGCTCGTGCGTGCGCTCGAAGCCCGCCATCCGCAGCACCGCGGTCAGCGCGTCACCCTCTTCGGGGGCCGGCCGTTCCCGCCACTGCTCGGCCGGGAACGCATCGAGCAGCGCGAGCAGTTCGACCTGCTCGCCCGCTTCCTGGAGCAGCACGGCAACGGTGTGGGCGAGTACCCCGCCGACGGACCAGCCCAACAGCCGGTAGGGGCCGTGCTCCTGGATCGCACGGATGTGCCGGACGTAGTCGGACGCCTCCTCCTGCAGGGTGCGCGGCAGCGCCTCGTCACCGACCAGCCCCCGGGCCTGGATGCCGTACACCGGCTGTTCGGGGCCGAGGCGGGCCGACAGCCCGGCGTAGCACCAGGCGATCCCGCCGGCCGGATGGATGGCGAACAGCGGTGGACGCCCGTCCCCGCCGCGCAGCCGCAGGACGACGTCCAGCGCGTCCTCGGACGCCGGCCCCGACGAGCCGAGCCGCGCGGCGAGCGTGGCCGGGGTCGGGGACTCGAACAGGGAACCGATGGTCAGCTCGGCGCCGAACTCCTCCCGTACGCGGGCCACGAGCCGCACGGCGAGCAGCGAGGTACCGCCCAGGTCGAAGAACGTGTCGTCCGGGCCCACCCGGTCCGCGCCCAGCACCTGCGCGAACAGCCGTGTCAGGGCTTCCTCCCGCGCGTTCGAGGGGCGTCGCGAACCCGCGCCGCCGCTGAAGACCGGTGCGGGCAGGGCGCGCCGGTCCAGCTTGCCGTTGGGGCTCAGCGGGAAGGCTTCCAGGGCCACCACCGCAGCCGGCACCAAGTGCTCCGGCAGCTCCCGAGCCAGTGAGGCGCGTACGGCCACCGGATCGGCGCCCCCGGTGATGTAGCCGACGAGCCGCTGCTCGCCCGGCCGGTCCTCCCGCACGAGCGCGCAGGCGGCGTCCACCCCGTCCCGGGCCGTCAGCGCCGTCTCGATCTCACCGAGCTCGATGCGCTGCCCTCGGAGCTTGACCTGGTCGTCCGTGCGGCCGAGATAGACGGCCTCGCCCTGTGCCGTCCAGTGGGCCAGGTCGCCCGTGCGGTACATGCGCTCCTCCGGGCGTCCGAAGGGGTCGGCGACGAAGCGGGACGCGGTCAGCCCGGGACGGTTCAGGTATCCCTCCGCGAGCTGGCGCCCCGCCAGGTAGAGCTCGCCCGGAATCCCCGGCGGGCACGGCTGCAGCGCCGCGTCGAGCACGTACAGACGGGTGTTCCAGACGGGCCGGCCGATCGGCACCGGGCCGGCGGCCTCCGCCGCGCACGCGTGAGAGGTGACGTCGACGGCCGCCTCCGTGGGGCCGTACAGATTGTGCAGTTCGGCGCCGGGCAGTTCACGCCCGAACGCATCGGCGGTCTCCCGGGGCAGGGCCTCACCGCTGCAGAAGACCCTCCTGAGACCTCCGCAGGCCTTCGCCTCCTCCTCCACGAGGAAGACCTGGAGCATCGACGGAACGAAGTGGCAGGTGGTGACGCCCTGTTCGCGGATCAGCCGGGCCAGATAGGCCGGATCCCTGTGGCCACCCGGTTCCGCGACCACCAGCACCGCGCCCTGGCGCAGCGGCCAGAAGAACTCCCACACCGACACGTCGAACGACGACGGTGTCTTCTGGAGCACCCGGTCGTCCGACGTCAGCCCGTAGGCGCTCTGCATCCAGCGCAGCCGGTTGTCGATCGCACCGTGCGACACGACGACGCCCTTGGGGCGGCCCGTCGAGCCGGAGGTGTAGATGACGTACGCCGGATGCGCCGGGGTGAGCGGCCGCGACGGGTTCACCCAGAGGTACCCCGAGACGTCCAGGCCGTCCAGGACGACCAGCGGCGTCCCGGTGTCCTCCGGGAGCCGTCCGGCCCGGTCGGTCACCGCGCACACCGGCGCCGCGTCCCGCAGCATGTACGCGAGCCGCTGCTCCGGGTAGTCCGGGTCCAGCGGCAGATACGCCGCCCCCGCCTTCAGTACGGCGAGGAGGGACACGACCAGCTCCACCGAACGCGGCACCGACACCGCCACCACGGCGCCCGGCCGGGCGCCGAGCGTCCGCAGGTGCCGGGCCAGACGGTTCGCGCGGGTGTTCAGCTCCTCGTAGGTGAGCGAGGTGTCGCCGTACACCAGGGCGGTCGCCTCGGGCGTGCGTGCGGCGCGCGACTCGATCGGACCGATCAGCGTCGTGGGCGGCAGCGCGCGCTCGGTGTCGTTGAACGTACCCAGGACCAGCTCGAGTTCGGCCGCCGTGGCGATGCCGTGTGCGGCCGTCGGTACGTGGGGGTCGGCCCCGCTCAGCCGTTCCACGAGATTCAGGAAGCGCTCCTGGTGCGCCGCCAGCTCGCCGTCGGCGTACAGCGCGGGGTTGCCGTCGTGGTCGATGCGCAGTCCACGGCCGTCGGCCCGGTCGTAGATGTTCACCGTCAGGTCGTCGACCGGCCCGGCCGACAGGTTGCGCGCCCGCGCAGGGGCGCCCGCGAAGTCCACGGCGTAGTCGAACGGCATCACGTTGACCAGCGGCCCGACCAGCCCGCGGTTCTCGCCGAGGAGCCGCAGGTCGCGGCGGATGTCCTCGTAGCGGAACCGCTGGTGGCGGCGGACCTCCCGGATGCCGAGCACCACCTGGCGGACCAGCTCGGCGAAGGTGGCGTCCGGGGACACGTCCAGCCGCAGCGGGAGCACGTTCATCACCATGCCGGGCACCCGCAGCGAGACGGAACCCATGCGGCCCATCATCGGCAGGCCGAGCACCACCTCCCGGTGGCCGGTCGCCCGCGAGGTGTAGAGGGCCTGAGCGGCGATCAGCACGTCCGGCCAGGTGGCCCGGAGCCGGGAGGCCAGCTCCCGCACGCCCTCGGTGGTCTCGGGACCCAGATGGGCCGTACGGCGGAGGAACGTCCGTGAGGGCAGCGCCCCGCGGCCCGCGAGCCGGGGTACCTCGGGGCGGTCGGCGAACGCCTCCGTCCAGTGCGTGCGGTCAGCGGTGAAGGCCTCGGAGGACCGGTACGCGGCATCCTCGTCGACCAGATCGGCCAGTGTCCCGAAGACGCGGGGCCCGGGGGCCTCCCCCCGGGCGAGCGCCGTGTAGACCTGGGCGGTGCGGCGTACGAGGAGTGAGTAGCCGAAGCCGTCCATGACCAGGTGGTGAATGCGCTGGTACCACAGCCACCGCTCCTCGCCCACGCGGAACAGGGCGTGCCGGAACAGCGGACCCGCCGTCAGGTCGAAGGGCTCGGCCAGGTCGGCGCGCATCCACTCCTCGGCCCGCCGGACGGCATCGCTCGCGTCCCGCAGGTCGTGCGTCGTGAGCGGCAGCGCGACCGAGGGGAGGACGCGCTGGCGCGGGCCGTCGGGGGAGTCCACGACGGACACCCGCAAGGCGTCGGCCTCGGCGGTCACGCGGCGCAGAGCCGCCGCGAACAGCTCGGGGTCGAGCGGCCCGTCGATCTCCAGGCACTCCGCGGTGTTCTGCGCGGGGCTGGGCGGATCGAGCGACTGCGCGTACCACATGCCCGACTGGGCGGCGGTCAGCGGCAGTTCGACGGCGGGGGCGTCCGGTGCGTCCGGGCGGTGTTCCGGTCCGGCCCCGTCGGCGTCGGTGAGCAGGGCGGTCATGAGGCCTCCAACAGCGGTGCCCAGGACTCGATGGCGGGCTGCTCGGCGAGGTCCGCGAAGTCCGCCTTCACACCGTGGTCCCGGCGCCAGCGGCCCAGCAGCGCCATGATGCGTACCGAGTCCAGCCCGTAGTCCAGGAGGTTCTCGTCGAGGGGGATGTCCGCGGGGTCCTCACCGAGGGCGTCGGCGACATCGTGGCGGATCAGTTCAAGGGTGAGCGCCACGGTGTTCAGACCCCCTTCAGGAGCGCGTCGGTCGACGTGACGACCGCACAGCGGCCCGCGGCCCAGCGCAACGCCATGTCGTGGTCCTCGCGCGAGAAGTCCGCCACGGCGTCCGCCACCACGAAGGCCTGGATGTCGCGCATCCATGCGTCGCAGGCACTCATGAGTACGCCTATGTGCGCGTACACACCGGTGATCACCAGCTGGTCGCGCCCCGACCCGCGCAGCAGGGACTCGAGTTCGGTGCGCACGAACGCGCTGTACTTCCACTTGGTCAGCACGGTGTCGCCGTCCGCGGGCGCGACGGCGCCGGGGATCGCGAGCGCCTCGGGGTCGTCGGCGGCGCCGGGGCCCCAGAAGTCGAGCTGGAGACCGCGTTCCTCCGCCGTCTGGCCGCCCCGCTGCACCGAGTAGACGACCGGCACACCGAGGCGGCGGTACTCCTCGATCACGCGGGAGGTGTTGGCGAGCATGCCGGTGAGCGGCTGCTCACCGGGCGGGAAGGCGCCCAGGAAGTGGTTCTGCAGGTCGTGGACCAGGAGCACGGCCCGCGCGGGGTCGACGGTCCAGTCCACGCGGTTGGCGGGCAGTTCGGCTTCGGTCGGCAGTGCATAGGAGGCGATGGCGGGAAGAGCCATGGGGTGGAACCTTTCGGTGCCGCTCTGGGCGGAACACGGTGCTGATCTCAGAACTGAGGGGGTACGGTGCGGCCGGGTGCGGCGTCGGAGCGCAGGCCCTTCTTGCTGACCTTGCCGATGCCGGTCTGCGGGAACGCGTCGACGAATTCGACGAGGTCGGGAATCTTGTACGCGGCGACACCGCGTTCACGCACGAGGCGTTTGACCGCCAGTGCCTTCAGCGGCTCTGCGCCCTCGCGCAGGATGACGTAGGCCAGGGTGCGTTCGCCCAGGTACTCGTCGGCCACCCCCACGACGGACACGTCGTGCACCGACGGGTGGCCCAGGATGATGTTCTCGATCTCCTCCGGGGCGACCTTCTCACCGCCCCGGTTGATCTGGTCCTTGGCGCGCCCCTCGACGACCAGGTGGCCCGTCGGGGTGCGGCGCACGATGTCGCCGGTGCGGTAGAAGCCGTCCTCGGTGAAGGCCTTGCTGTTGTGCTCGGGTGCGCGCCAGTAGCCGCGGATCGTGTACGGACCGCGGGTCAGCAGATGCCCGAAGTCCCCCTCGGGCACGTCCTCGTCCGCGTCGTCGACGACACGGATCTCGTCGTCCCCGGAGATCGGCAGGCCCTGGGTGGTGACGACGGTCTCGTGGTCGTCGTCCAGGCGCGTGTAGTTGACGAGTCCCTCGGCCATGCCGAAGACCTGCATGAGCCGGCACCCCAGCGCGGGCTCGAGCCGGCGGGCCGCCGCCTCGCTGTACTTTGCTCCGCCGACGAGCACCAGGTCCAGGCTCGACAGATCGTGCTCGGTGCCGGGACCGGCCTCGGTCCACACCAGTGCGAGGGGCGGAACCATGCCGGTCATCGTGACGCGTTCGCGCTCCACGAGGGGGAAGGCGGTCGCCGGGTCGGGGCTCGGGCACAGCACCACGGTCCCTCCGGCGTACAGTGCGCCGAGCCAGCCCGGGGAACTCATAGGGAAGTTGTGCGCGGCGGGGAGCAGGACGAGGAAGCGGGTGTCACCGTCGACGCCGCAGATCTCGTTGGACCCGCGCAGCGAGTAGATGTAGTCGTCGTGCGTACGCGGGATGAGTTTGGGAACGCCCGTCGTGCCGCCCGACAGCTGGAGGAACGCCAGGTCGTGCGGCTGCGGCTCGTATGCGACCCCCGAGGGCGCGCACGGCACCTCCGACAGGGCGGTGTGCTCACCCGGCGAGCCGACGACGAAGACGTGTCTCAGGCTCGGCGTGCGCTCCTTGACCTTCGAAGCGAGTGAGAGATGGTCGAAGCCCGCGTGCCGGTCGGGGATCACATAGGCGACGGCCTCGGTGAACGAGCAGAAGTACCCGATCTCCGTCTCCCGGTGTGCGGGCAGCGCGTACACGGGCAGGGCGCCGATCCGGAAGAGCGCGAAGACGACTTCGATGAACTCCGCCGTGTTCGGGAGCTGTACGACGACCCGGTCGCCCGGGGAGATGCCGCGTGCCGCGAAACCCGCGGCCATCCGCGAGGCCCGCTCGTCCAGCTCACGGTAGGTCCACTCGCGGCGTTCGGGCGCCGGGTCGACGACCGCGACGCGGTCGGGGTGGGCGGCGGCGCGCTCGCGCAGGAATCCGCCGAACGTCTCCCCGCGCCAGTGGCCCGCCGCGCGGTAGCGCTCGGCGAATTCGCGCGGCCAGGTGGGCGCGTCGGGTGTGCGGGGGGTGGTCACAGTGCGGCTCCCACGGCGCTCAGGAAGGTCCGGAACTTGGCACCGGTCTCCGCCGTCTCGGCGGCCGGCGAGGACTCCGCCACCACGCCCGCCCCGGCGAACAGCCGCAGCGTCCGGCCCTCGGCCTCGGCACAGCGGATGGTCACGACCCAGTCGCCGTCGCCGTCCGCGTTCTGCCAGCCGACCATGCCGGTGTACGCGCCGCGGTCGAAGGGCTCGGAGTCCGCGATCACCTGCCGGGCCACCTCGGTCGGCGTGCCGCAGACCGCCGGAGTGGGGTGCAGGGCCGACGCCAGGTCCAGAGCGGTGGACGACGGGTCGCGCAGCTCTCCGGTCAGGGTCGTCGACAGGTGCCACATGGCGGCGGTCCGTACGAGGGTGGGGCGTTCGGGCACGTCCAGGCGCACGCAGAACGGTGCGAGAGCCTCGCGGATGGCATCGACCACGACCGCGTGTTCGTGCAGGTCCTTCGGCGAGTCCAGCAGCGCGGCGGCCCTGCGGACGTCCTCCGCCAGGTCGCTGCTGCGCGGTGCCGAACCGGCCAGCGGATTCGCGACGAGCCGGTCGCCCCGGCGGGCCACGAGGAGTTCGGGGCTCGCCCCCAGGAGCGTGCGGCCCGGACCGCTGGGTACCGCGAAGGTGTACCCGTCCGGGTCGCGGCGTGCCAGCCGGCTCAGCATGGCCGGCAGATCGAGGTCACGCGCCGAGGTGAGCTCCAGCGTGCGGGCGAGGACCACCTTGTCGAACTCCCCGGCCCGCATCCGCTCCACGGCGGCGGCCACCGCCGCGGAGTACTCCTCCGCCGCCGGGACCTCACGTATGCGCCAGTCGTCGCCCTGGCCGGCGTCCGGGCGGTGCAGCGCGATGAGCGGGTCCGCGCGCAGGGCGGCCGCCCATCTGACGGTCTCCGGGACGGCCAGTGCCGCCACCCCGCCGGGCGCGAAGGGGACGGAGCCCACGACGACCGGGGCGGGACCGCCCGCGCGCCGGGCGCCGTCCAGGACCTCCCGCACCCGCAGGGTCAGGGGCCGTGCGTCGTGCGGCACCGCCGCCGTGGTGCCGGAGCCGAGCAGGGTGTGCCGGGGTGTGGCGAGGAAGCGGTCCGTGCCGGGCCGGTAGGCCTCCAGCAGGGCGGTCGCCGCGCCGGGGGAGCCGACCGGGGGAGGAGCGGCGGGGACGCGCAGAGATGCAGACATGGGTGGTCTCCGGTGGGGATGGCTCGAGCGTCGGGAGGATGACGGGGCGGGGCGGGATTCAGGCCCGCAGGGTGGCCCCGCCGTCGACGTACAGGTCGTGCATGGTGATGTGCCGGGCGCGGTCGGACACCAGGAAGGCGACCGCGTCGGCGATGTCGGACGGGTCCGCCATCCGGCCGAGCGGTATCCCGGTGCGGTACGTCGCCGGGTCCCCCTCGAGGACGCGGCGGGCGGATGCCTCCTCGTCCCCGGCCGTCCACATGCCGCGCTGCATGTCGGTGAGGGTGGAACCGGGGGACACGGTGTTGCACCGCACGCCACGGGGCGCGACTTCCAGGCCGAGACACTTGGTGAACATCACCGCCGCGGCCTTGGAGGCCGCGTACGCCGCCATGTTCGTACGGGGGACGCCCGCGGCGTTGGAGGCGACGGTCACGATGCTGCCCGAACCCCGCTCGGTCATCCGGCGGGAGACGGACCGTGACACGTGGAACACACCGTGGGTGTTCACCGCGAACGTGGCGGCCCACTCCTCGTCGGACAGGTCCGCGACCGCCGAACCACTGAGGATTCCGGCCACGTTGACCGCGATGTCCAGCGGGCCGAGCGAGCGCTCGGCCTCCGCGACGACGTCCTCGACGGCGGTGGGGTCCGTGACGTCGAGGGTGCGGGCGGTCACCAGGCCGTCGTACGACTTCTCCAGCGCCGCGATGCCCTCCGCGGCGAGATCGGTGGCGAGGACGTGCGCGCCGCGCCCGGCGAGGGCGTGCACGACCGCCTCGCCTATGCCGCGGCCCGCTCCCGTCACGAGGGCGGTACGGCCTGCGAGTTCCTGACCGAGGCTCACTTGACCATGGCCTTCCGGATGTCGTCGAGCACGGAGACGGCTGCCTGCGCACCACCGAGGCTGGTCCACTTGGTCCCGTCGATGACCGTCGCGTGCTTGTCCCGCACGGCACCCAGCTGCCCATAGGCGGGCTTCTCCGCCAGCCGTGCGAGGAGGTCCGCGTCGGTGCCGGCGTCGAGGGAGCCGATGAACAGCCAGTCGCCGTCGATCTCCTCGAGGTTCTCGTCGCTGAGCGGCGTCGAGTGCCCCTCGCCCTGCTCGTTCTGGATCCCCGGCCGCCCGAAGCCGAGGTCCTTCAGGACGTCGCTGATGAAGACTCCCTGCTGCATGACCGCGGTGCCCTTGGCCGAATACCGGGCGACTGACACGTCCGCGCCGGCCCGCGAGCCGAGATCGGCCTTGAGGGCCGCGGCCTCCTTCTCGTAGCCGGCGAGGAACTTCTCGGCCTCGTTGGGCTTGCCGAGCGTCGTCCCGGTGAGCTGGAGGGCCTTCTTCCAGTCCTTGTCGTCGCCGATGGTGACCACCGTCGGCGCAATCTTCCGCAGCTGCGCGAGCACCTGCTCGTCGGCGAGCTGACCGGCGAGGATCACGTCCGGCTTCGCCCGGACGACCTTCTCGATGTCCGGGCCGGTGACGGCGCCCACCACGGGGATGCTCTTCGCCTGGTCCGCCAGGTACTGGGGTGCGCCCTTCTGGCCCCGGCCGGCGGTCAGTCCCACCGGCTCGACGCCGAGGGCGAGGGCGGCGTCGAGGTCCATCTCGCTGAGGGCGACCACGCGCTCCGGCGCGGCCGGTATCTCGACCTTCGTCCCGGTCGCGTCCGTGACCTGGGCCGTCGCCGCGGCATCCACGCCGGCGGAGCCGGCTTTGTCCTCGGATCCGCAGGCGCTCAGCGTGAGGGCGCAGAGGCTGAGCAGCGTCGCCGACACGACGGGACGTGCGATACCGCGGGACGAAGGGGACGAATACGGCGCCATGGCCTGGGATCTCCGTTTGCATTCAGGCGAATCCTGTTCCGGCTGGGCGCCCCCGACGTCTGCATCGGGGAGAAGCGGTGCACGGCGCGCCACTTCAGGGCACAGGTGTGCCCATGACCCGCCGGAATCGGACGAGTGCGTTTAGGTTAGGCTACCCTTATGTCGATAGCGCAAGGGGGTCGGCCACGATCAGCCGGATCCCGCCCATCCGAAGGTCCCCCGGCCCAGGGGCGCTCAACCCTCCCGGCCATGGCGGGACTTCTGCTTCTCCTCGTGATCCTTGTGCTGCTCTCCCTGGTCATCGGCACCGGTGACAGCCCTGCCGCACGCGCCTGGGACTTCCTGATCGGCGACCCCGCCGCCCGCGCCGACGCCCGGATCCGGCTGGCCGTCATGGACGTACGCCTTCCGCGCACCCTCGCCGCCCTCCTGGTGGGCACCTGCCTCGGAGCGGCCGGCTGCCTCCTCCAGGCCGCCACCCGCAACCCGCTCGCCGAAACCGGCCTGCTGGGCGTCAACTCCGGTGCCGCCTTCGCCGTTGTCCTCGGGCTCACCTTCTTCGGCGCCGACTCCCCGGCCGCGCTGCTGGTGTGGGCGCTGGCCGGAGGCATGGCGGCGAGCGCCGTCGTCCTGCTCTTCGCCGGATCGGGGCGTACGGCAGGCTCACCGCTGCGCCTCGTCCTGGCCGGATCCGCACTGGGCGCCACCTTCCACGGCTGCACCTCCTACGTCCTGCTCGGCACCCAGTCGACCTTCGACACCTACCGGTACTGGACGATCGGCTCGCTCGCCGGGGTCGAGACCGCAGATCTCGTCCCCCTCCTGCCGCTGGCGGCCCTCGGCCTGCTCACCGCGCTCGGCTGCGCCCGCCCGCTGTCGGCGCTCGGCCTCGGCGACGACGGCGCCCGCTCGCTCGGCCACCACCCGGGCCGGATCCGGCTCGTCGTCGCAGCAGCGGTCTCGCTGCTCGCCGGCTGCGCGGTCGCCGTGGCCGGCCCCATCGCCTTCCTCGGCCTGCTGGCCCCGTACGCCGCGAGGGCACTGAGCGGACCCCGCATGACGGCCCAACTCGTCCTGTCCGCACTGATCGCGGCCGACATCATGATCCTGGCCGACATCCTCGCCCGGATCGTCATCCGCCCCTGGGAGACACCGGTCAGCGTGCTGCTCGCCTTCGTGGGCGGTCCGCTGCTCGTCTGGATCGCCCGCTCCTCCCGTCTGTCCACCGCGGGGGCCGAGGCATGACCGACCTGAAAGCGGCCGGACGCACCTCAACCGCCGGGAGCGGCGCGCACACCGGGGCCGCCGACGTGACACCGCCCGACAGCACCGTGCTGCGCGGTGGGACGCTCTCCTGGCTCCTCCCGCGCCGCAGCGCGCTCGCCGCCGCGCTCCTCGTGCCGGTCCTCGTCGTCCTCACGGCCCTCGCGGTGATGGCGAGTTCGACCGGAATGAGCCTGCCGGAAACCGTCTCCGGGCTCCTCGGCACGGGCGATCCCGGCACCGTCATGATCGTGCGGGACTTCCGGCTGCCCCGCATCTTCGCCGGCCTCATGGTCGGCGCCGCACTCGGCATCGCAGGCTGCCTCACCCAGACCCTGGCGGGCAACCGCCTCGCCACCCCCGACCTGGTCGGTGTCAACGACGGCGCCACGGCAGCCGTCGTCGCCGTCGCGGCCGGCTCCACCACCGCCGTGGTGGGCAACTGGTGGCTCGGCCCGATCGGCGCCGTGGCGGCCGCCGCGATCGTCGTCCTGTGCGCGGGCGGAGCGGGAAGTGCCGGCTACCGCGTCCTCGTGACGGGCATCGGCGTCTCCACGTTCATCGGCGCGGTCGGCGACCTGATCATGTCCCGTGAGAACGACAACACCGCGGGCGGCGTCTTCCTGTGGGCCGTGGGCAGTCTCAACGGACGGGACTGGGGCGTCGGTACGCCGCTGGCACTCGTCCTGCTGGTGCTGGTCCCGCTCGCCCTCGCCGTCGGACACCGGCTGCAACTTCTGCGCTTCGACGACGACATGGCCGCCTCGCTGGGCGTCGATCTGCGCCGGCTGCGCGCGGGAGCGCTGGCGCTCGCCGTCGCCCTCGCGGGCACGGCCGTCGGCGTCGGCGGACCCATCGCCTTCGTCGCCCTCGCCGCTCCGGTCCTGGCCCAGCGGCTGGCCGGACCCACCCGGGTGCCGATCACCGGTTCCGCACTGACCGGAGCCGCCCTGATCGCCGCGGCCGACGCGCTGGGACGCGTCGCCGCACCCGTCGAACTGCCCGTCGGCGTCGTCACCAGCGTCCTCGGCGGCCCCTTCCTGCTCTGGGTCCTGTTCCGCCCGGACCGTGCCACCGGAAAGGCCTGACCGTCCCCATGACCGACGCATCCCGCGAGACCGCCCCCGGTCTCGAAGTCACCGCCCTGCACGCCGGCTATCCCGGACGCCCCGTCGTCCAGAACGTCGGCCTCACCGTCCCCGCCGGCCAGGTCGTCGCGATCGTCGGCCCCAACGGCTGTGGGAAATCCACCCTGTTGCGCACCGTCGCGCGCCTGCACCGTCCCGAATCGGGAACCGTCCGGGCGGGAGGCGAGGACATCTGGGAGCTCAGCAGGCGCCGGGCCGCCCATCGTGTCGCGCTGCTGCCCCAGTCGCCGCGCGCGCCGGAGGCCGTCACGGTGGCGGGGCTCGTCCGCTACGGCCGCCACCCCCAGCAGGGGCTGCTGCGCCAGTGGTCCAGGGAGGACGAGAACGCCGTACGCGACGCACTCGCCGCCACCGGAACGACGGAACTGGCCGCCGAGCGCCTGGACAGGCTCTCGGGCGGCCAGCGCCAGCGGTGCTGGCTCGCGATGGTCCTCGCCCAGCACACCCCGGTCATCCTGCTCGACGAGCCGACCAGCGCCCTGGACCTCGGCCACGCGGTGGAGGTCCTGGAACTGGTGAGGGAGGTCGCCGCCACCGGACGCACCGTCGTCATGGTGCAGCACGACCTCGCTGCCGCGGCCCGCTACGCCGACCTGCTCGTCGCCATGAAGGACGGGCGCGTCGTCGCCCGGGGCAAGCCGGAGGAGGTGGTCGACGAGGCCCTCGTGAAGGAGCTCTACGGGGTGGACGCCGACATACTCGGCGCACCGGGCGACGGCTCCCCGGTCGTGGTGCCCAGGGCCCGGCGGCTCACGAAGCGGGGGTGACGGCCTTCGGCTTCCGTACGGCCGGACGGGACGGCCGGGTCCGGGGACCGAAGACGGCCAGGGCCACTGCGCCCACCATCCAGACACCGGCGATGAAGTAGAAGACGCTCTGGTAGCCGGTGCCGTTGTAGAGCGCCGCGATGATCAGCGGTCCCGCGGCGTTCGACAGCCGGCCGATCCCGTAGGTGATCCCCGTCCCCAGGGAGCGGCTCCGGGTGTCGAAGAGCTCGGGGGAGTAGGCGTACGCGAGAGCGGTGTAGCCGCGCTCGAAGAGGTTCACCAGGAAGCCGAAGACCACGATCAGGACCGGGTCGAAGGTCAGCCCGTACAGCAGACCGCACAGCGCGATGACCGTGCCGAAGGCGACGAGACACCACTTGCGCTCGAACCGGTCGGTGACCAGGGAGGCCAGGAAGGAGCCGAGGGGTGCGCCGACCGTGGTGAGAGCGATGTAGAAGACGGACTTCTCCACGCTGAAGCCCTCCTTGGCCAGCAGGGTGGGCGCGAAGCTCGAGTATCCGAAGAAGCCGATGGTCTGGGTCACCCACAGGACGGTGAGCAGCAGCGTCGGTGCGAGGTACCTCTTCTGCAGCAGCAGACGCACCGGGGCCTTGACCGCCGGGGGCTCCTCGACGGGCTCCGCCGGTTCGGCCAGCGGCCCCTTCTCGGCGATCACCGATGCCTCGATCTCACGCAGGACCGCGTCGGCCGCGGCGTGGTCACCCCTGCTCTCGTGCCAGCGGGGGGACTCCTTGAGGTGCTTGGAGAACAGCACGAGGAGGACGCCGAGCGCACCCCACAGATACACCAGCCGCCAGGACCAGTCGCTGAGCGGAACCACGAGACTGGCGATCAGGTTGGTGGCCGGCGTACCGCAGATGCCGATGACCATGGCGTACGCCTGGTACTTGCCGCGGACGGCGGCCGGATACATCTCGTTGACGTAGATGACCGCCACGACCGTCATCGCCGACAGACCCGCCGAGGTGAGCACCCGGAAGACGCCCAGTGAGAAGACGTCCCAGGAGAACACCGAGACGAACGAGAAGAATCCGAAGAACAGTATGGTGCGGAGCAGGGTCTTCTTACGGCCCCACCGGTCGGCGACGGCTCCCGCGACGATGGAGCCGATGAACATGCCGACGAACGACAGTGAGGTGACGTAGGCGACCTGATTGACCGTCACGCCCCAGAGGTCGATCAGCTTGGGGGCGGTCGTCGCGAAGCTGTTGATGTCCGCGAACTCGAAGAAGTAGGCGAAGGCGACGGCCAGCAGGGTGGTCTTGTGGAAGCGGGAGATCGGCAGCCGGTCCAGCCGGTTCGCCGCATTGGCGTGCTGCATGGGGACGGTCCCTGTCGGAGTGCGGGTGCGGGCGGGGAGGGGGTCAGACGACTTCGCCGGGCCAGTACAGGCTCATGGGGTTGTCGACGAGGAGCCTGTGCTGCTGCCCGGGGGTGACCGCGACCTGCGGCACGTGGTCGACCAGGAGCCCGTCGTCGGGCATGTGGTCGGTGAGGTTGGGATGCGGCCAGTCCGTGCCCCAGAGCACCCGGTCCCCGAACTCCTCGACCACGCGGCGGCCGAAGGGCACGACATCGGTGTAGGCGTGCCTCTCGCCGCCGAGGGCGGCGGGACCGGTCACGCTGAGGCGTTCGGGGCAGGACACCTTCACCCACACGTCGTTGGAGGCGACGAAGCGGAGGAAGCGGGTGAACTGCGGACCACCCACCGGCAGCGTCACATCGGGCCGGCCCATGTGGTCCACCACGAGCGGGGTGGGCAGGGAGCCGAAGAAGCCCTCCAGCTCGGGGAGATCAGCGCTCTCGAAGTAGAGCACGATGTGCCAGCCCAGTGGTGCGACCTTCTCGGCGATCCTGGCCAGGTCCTCCTTCGGTGAGGTACTGACCAGGCGGCGGAGGAAGTTGAAGCGCACCCCTCGCACCCCCGCCGCGTCCAGCGTGCGCAGTTCGGCGTCGGAGATGTCCGGACGGACGGTCGCGATCCCCCGGGCCCTGCCACCGGCCGCGCGGACCGCGTCGAGCATCGCCGTGTTGTCCGCGCCGTGACAGGTGGCCTGTACGACGACGGCGCGGCTGATGCCGAGGTGGCTGTGCAGTGCGGCGAGTTCGCTCTTCCCGGCGTCGCAGGGCGTGTACTTGCGCTCGGGGGCGAAGGGGAATTCGGCCTGCGGTCCGAACACATGGCAGTGGGCGTCGACGGTACCCGACGGAAGCCGGAACGCGGGCACGGACGGATCCCGGTACCAGTCCAGCCAGCCAGGGGTTCTGGGGGAACGAACACTCATGAGATCTCCTCGTGGGTCGTGGGGAAGGGTGCGGGGGCGCGCCGGTCCTGGAGCGCGGGCGCACCCGGGGGACGGCCGGGCGGCTCGCCCCTGTCCGCCCGGCCGTCCCCGCACCGCCGGTCAGTCGACGTAGCGCAGCCCGGCGGCCTCCAGTGGCCCGCGCATGCCGTACATGTCGAGGCCGAGCTCACCCGCGGCCAGACGGCGGCGCTTGCCCTCCTCGTTGTCCTCCCGGCGGCGGGAGGCATCGGCCACCTCCGCGACCCGGCCCGAGGGAACGACGACCACACCGTCCGCGTCCGCCACCACGACATCGCCCGGGTGCACCGGCGCGTTGGCGCACACGACCGGCACGTTCACCGAGCCGAGCGTGGCCTTGACGGTCCCCTTCGCGTTGACGGCACGGCTGAAGACCGGGAAGTCCATGGCCCGCAGTTCGCGGACGTCACGGCATCCGCCGTCGATGACCAGGCCCACGCCGCCCCGGGCGCGTACGGACGTGGCGAGCAGTTCGCCGAAGAACCCGTCCTCGCACTCGGTGGTGCAGGCCGCCACGAGGACGTCGCCCGGCTGCAGTTGTTCCACGGCCACGTGCAGCATCCAGTTGTCGCCCGGCTGCAGGAGCACGGTGACCGCGGTACCGCTGAACGCCGCCCCCGGATAGACGGGGCGGATGTAGGGGCGCATCAGGCCGGTGCGGCCCATGGCCTCGTGGACGGTGCTGACACCGAAGGGCTTCAGGGCCTCGATGTCCGCCGGGCCGGGGCGTTCGACCGTGCGGTGGACCACTCCGAGTTCGTACATGGCTGTGCTCACTTCCTTCCGCGGGTTTCAGCGGCCCTGGCGCTTCAGCAGGGCGTCCAGACGCGGGTAAACGGACCGCGCGTTGTGCTCCTGGATGTCGGCCAGCCCGTCCGGGGAGAGCCCGGCGGCCTCGGCGTAGCGGCGTGTGTCGTCGAAGTGACGGCCGGTCCTGGGGTCGATGTCCCGGACGGCCCCGATCATCTCCGAGGCGAAGAGGATGTTCCGGGTGGGCACGACGTCGAAGAGGAGATCCGAGCCCGGCTGGTGGTAGACGCACGTGTCGAAGAAGACGTTGCCCAGGACGTGCTCCTCCAGCGGCGGCTTTCCCAGCGCCATCGCCAGGCCGCGGAACCTGCCCCAGTGGTAGGGAACGGCGCCGCCGCCGTGGGGGATGACCAGCCTGAGCGTGGGGAAGTCCGTGAACAGGTCGCCCTGCACGAGCTGCATGAACGCGGTGGTGTCGGCGTTCAGGTAGTGCGCCCCCGTGGTGTGGAACGCGGGGTTGACGCTCGTGCTGACATGGACCATCGCCGGGACGTCGTACTCGGCCATCTTCTCGTACAGGGGGTACCACGAGCGGTCCGTGAGGGGCGGGGCGGTCCAGTGCCCTCCGGAGGGGTCCGGGTTGAGGTTCACCGCGACGGCGCCGTACTCCTCGACGCACCGGGTGAGTTCCGGTATGCAGGTCGCGGGGTCGACGCCCGGCGACTGCGGAAGCATGGCGGCCGGGACGAAGCGCTTGGAATAGAGCCTGGCGACACGGAAGCACAGCTCGTTGCAGATGGCCGCCCACTCGGCCGAGGTGCTGAAATCCCCCACGTGATGGGCCATGAAGGACGCTCTCGGCGAGAAGACCGTCATGTCGATGCCGCGGTCGTCCATCAGCCTCAGCTGGTTCGGCTCGACGCTCTCGCGCAGCTGGTCGTCGCTGATCTTCAGATCTGCTTTCCGCGGTGACACGGAGGGGTCCCGGAGACCGGCGATCTGCTGGTGCCGCCACGCCTCCAGCGCGGGCGGGGCCGTCGTGTAGTGACCGTGGCAGTCGATGATCATCGCTGTTCCTCTTCGAAGTGCCTGCGTGTGTCGCCCGGGAGTATCCGGCCGCAAGGCCGCTCCAGGTCCCGGCTCGCCCGGCCGGCTGTCACGCCACCGTAACCGTCGATGAAATTGTTGACAATATGCCTGACGATAAAGTTTCAGGCATCATCGCTGAGGTGGCGGCGTGGGTTCCACGCGGCGACGAGGATGTTCCGACGATGTACGGAAGGCGGAGGGGTGACGTCGAATCAGGTCACCGGCCGGACGGGCCGGAGTGCGGTCTCCAGCGGTATCCGGGAGGCGCTCGCGGCAGGCGACATGGTGCCCGGACAGCGCCTGGTCGAGCAGGAGTTGTCCGAGGTCTTCCGGGCGACGCGGAGTTCGGTGCGGGAGGCGCTGCAGGATCTGGCCGCCGAAGGCCTGGTGGAGCTGATTCCCAGGCGCGGAGCGCGGGTGCGGGTGGTCTCCGTCGAGGAGGCGATCCAGATCACCGAGTGCCGGGCTCTGCTGGAGGGTCTGTGCGCCAGACGGGCGGCGGAGTACGCCTCGAAGGAGGTGCGCCAGGAGCTGAAGGACATCGGCTCCGCGATGGGCCGCGCTGTGGCGGAGGGGGACCCGGACGCCTATTCGGTGCTCAACCGCAGGCTGCACGAGTCCATCGGTGAGGTCAGCGACCAGAAGGTGGCTCAGGCCCTGCTCGAACGGATGAACGGCCAGATGGTGCGCTACCAGTTCCGTCTGGCGCTGCGTCCCGGCCGTCCGGCACAGTCGCTGCCGCAGCACCTGGCGATCATCGACGCGGTGGTCGCGGGCGATCCCGAAGCCGCGGAGGCCGCCGCGCGGGCGCACGTCGAGAGCGTCGTCGAGGCGCTGCGGGAAACGCCCGTACCGGCCCGCCTGGGCTGACGGGCCTGTGGCCCGGCCGGTGGTCGGGGTGCGGGGCCCGGACATGGATCTCCCGCCCGGGTCCGGTGACCTGGGCGGGAGGTGGCGCCGGTGTCAGGCGAGCAGCTTCTCCTTGGCCCTCTCGTACTCCTCCTGGCTCAGGTGGCCCTTCTCCTTGAGCTCGGAGAGTTTGGCGAGGTCGGACACGTGGCCGCCGCCGGCTCCGGTGTCACCGCCGTCGCGGGCGGCCTGCTTCACGTACTGCCGGAACGCGGCCTCGCGGTTCTCCGCCTCCTTGACCTCGCGGCGCCCCATTCCCCGGCCCCGGGCGATCAGATAGACGAGTACGCCCACATAGGGCAGCACGATCACGAAGATCACCCAGGCCGCCTTGGCCCAGCCGTTCATCGAGTGGTCCCGGAAGATGTCCGTGACCACCTTGAAGAGCAGGAAGAACCACAGGACCCACAGGAACAGATACATCATGGTGAGGAAGAGGTTCAGCAGCGGATAGTCGTCCATGGGTCTGCTCCGATCGTAGTCGTCCATGGGTCTGCTCCGATCTCGCGGAATATCCCCTTATTGGTACATCCGCCGCCCTGTCGCCGCATGTTCTGCCGGTCAGGCGGAAAGGGTGTCCAGGAACGCGGAGAGCTTGTCCCTGGTCCGCGCGATCTGCTGCTCGACGGTCAGCGACTCCTCGAAGCGCCCGCCGGGGGCCGCGGTCTTCCTGCCGCGCACATACAGCGAGCAGTCCAGGTCGGTGCAGAGGTGGATGCCCACCGAATTGCCGTCCCTGCCCGCCTGTCCCCGCTTCCGCGCGGTCATCAGGGACACCCCGCTGCCCGGGTGTGTGGTCAGACAGACCGAACACATGCTGCGGTGCAGGAATCCGCGCTGCTGCGACGGGAAGCGGAGGGTGATGCCGACCAGCTCGCCGCGCAACTCGGTGACGATGTAGCTGCGGTCCGGAGCCGACAGGTCGCGCCAGCCCAGGAAGTCCAGATCGTCCCAGCGCCGCTCCTCCAGGTCGCGCGGCAGCGGCAGGCGCTTCGCCTCTCCCTTGGAACAGTTGACGAACGACGCCCGGATGTCCTGCTCACTTACGGCTCTCATGGCATCGACGCTAACTCTGCCTATGAGGCCTAGGCAAATAATTAATGGTTCTAGGTCATGTTCCTGGAGGTGCGATCCGCAGATGGTGCGCCGCCGGGTGCTCGACGGCGAGATCCGGGCGCCAGACAGCCAGTATCTGGGCCGACGGGTCGAACAGGGGGCCCGGCAGCTCCTCGGGGGCGGTCCACCGCCACGCGCTGATGAGATGGGGTTCGGTGACCTGCGGGTCCGCGGACTCCACCCGCACCAGAGCGGCCATGCTGATCCGGTTGATGCCGCCCACCACGTCGTGCACCATCGCGAAGACCGTCACGGCGTCCTCCGGCACCCGCAGCCCCGTCTCCTCGCGCAGTTCGCGGGCGGCGGCGGCCGCGACCGACTCGTGCGTCGGGTCGACCTTGCCGCCGGGCAGCTCCCAGGTACCGCTCCGGTGCCTGCCGAGCAGGATCCTGCCTTCCCCGTCCTGTACGACGACGCCCACCCCGAGTGCGGCCTGGGCGAGCGGCGGGCGGGTGTTCCGGGAGGGAGTGTTCGCGGAATCAGTGGTCATCGCTGCTCTGCTCCCGGCTGGTCGGACACGGGTCCGCACGGACCGCGCCATCCTCGCACGGCGGTCACGCCACCAGGTTGAGGGTGGTGTCCGCGATGCCGAGCCGGACGGACTGACCCCACGTCAACTCCAGCGCGTCGGACTCCATCCCGTCGCCGAAGACCACCATGCGGTCCGACTCGACGGTGAGCCTGAGGCCGTCTCCGCGCCCCAGTTCGCCCACGACCGTCGAGGTGCCGGTGGCCGGCGAGGGCCAGGCCTCGCGCACGAACCAGACCAGCCGCGGATCGGAAGGGGCCGGCAGCCGCACCGGACCGCCCCGCTCGAGCCAGAGGGAGCGCAGCCAGCCGGTGGAGCCCGTACCGGTGCCCACCAGGACGCCCGAGGACGCCTGGGGCTCGCCGGCCGTCGGGGCGCCGTCGGGGCCGATGCGGTAGCGGGCGGTCTGATGGCCGGGTGATCCGAGGTAGATCTCGTTGAGGGCGAGCAGTCGCTGCGTGTCGTCGGCGACGGCCTCGGTCATCGTGAGTGCGTCCACCCGCCCGCCGGGCGACACGGCGGCCCGGCACAGTGCCGCCGCGTCACGGACCCGGTGGCGTACGAGGGTTCCGGGGTTGCGGCCCGGGTCGGTGTCGATGCCCACGACCGGCTGGCCGGTCAGGTACTTCGCGGCGTTGGCGACCAGTCCGTCCTGCCCGACCACGACGACCACGTCCTCCGGCCCGAACAGGAAGCGGTCGAGGTCCGCCCGCTCCACCCGGGTGCTGCGCCACCGCAACGGCACGGCGGCGGCCACCTCGGCCAGCGCGCGCTCGTTGCGCCGGTGGCGCTCGGCGACCTCGTCGACGGACCGGCCGCGGCCGGCCAGCACGAACGCGGCCTGCCCGTGCGTCCCGTGCCGGGCCAGGAGTTCCTCGTACTCGGTCGTGCGGTGCACCAGCACCGCACGCGGGGCCAGACTCACGCCCGCTCCTCCGGCTCCGGCCTGCCGAGCCTGGCGAGCAGGCCCGTCAGGACGTCGGGGGAGAGCGTGAGGCTGTCGATGCGGGGCAGATTCTCGGCCAGCCGCGTCGCGGCCAGGGCGTGCAGCGTGCCGGGATCGACGTCCGCGTGCGCCCGAAGCCACGCCGCCTGTGCCTCGGCCCGTGCCGCACCCACCTCACGGGCGGCCTCCGCCTCCGCGCGGGCCAGACGCACCGTGCGGGCGGCCTCGGCGGCCGCACGCACTCCGTCGGCCGCGGATTTCTCCTCCGCCTCGCGCCGCGCGTTGGTGCCCCGCTGGTCGACCAGCTGCTCCTCGCGGCGCGCGAGTTCGATCTTGCTGGCGAGCTCGTTCTCGGCGATGGTGCGCTCGCGCTCGACCGCCACCGCCCGGCGCTCGTACACCGACCGGTCCGCCTCCTGCTGGATCTGCTCCCTGGCCGGGGTGCGCAGGGCGCGCTCGACCTCCGCCTCGGGCCGGATGGCGACGACGCGCACGGCGACCACGTCGATACCGGTGGCCGGCAGCCGGGGCTCGGCCGCGAGCCCGGTGGCGACCCGCTCCCGTACGGTCGCGACGCCGTCCACCAGGGCGGTGGCGAGCGGGGTGCGGGCCAGGACGTCCAGGCTGTGCTGCTGTGCGGTCTCGGTGAGCAGGGTGGCGATCTGCTCCAGGGGTGCGGCCCGCCAGACCCCGGTGTCGGGGTGCACCGAGAAGTCGAGCCGGGCGGCGGCCTCGGCCGGATCGCTGATGCGGTAGGTGACCGTGGCCTGCACGGTCACGTCCTGGAAGTCGGCCGTACGGGCGTGGAACGCCATCGCCAGTTCCCGGTCGTCGACCGGCACCTCGGAGAGCGCCGCGGAGAGCGAGCGGTACCAGAAGCTCAGCCCGGGGCCGTCGTGGGTGAGCCTGCCGCGCCGGTGGTGGCGGATGTGGGCGGTGGGCGCGGAGCGCAGGTGCCGCCAGCCGAAGCGCCTGGTGATGTCGGCCATGTCGGGGACCCCCTCTTTCTCGTCATGGCGACGATAATGGGCTCACCGGCATATCGTCAAGCCGACGAGAAGGGGTGGTGGGTGCGGGGTGTGAAGCGGCCGGCCGGTGGTCCCCTCGGAAACCACCGGCCGGCCGGTTGTGCGCCGACCCCGTCCCCACGGTGCGGCGCACGGGCGGGTCGTCGTCATCCGCTCCGGCGACGGCCCACGTTCATCAGCTCCCGCTTTCCCGAGGGGCCTGCGGGAGGGAGGGGAGTCCGAGCACCGGAAGCACGGCGCACTCGATGAAGCGGGTGAGGAAGCCGTCGTCGGCGTACCGCCCCTCCAGGAGCGGCCGGGCGCGCATGATGCCCAGCACCTGGGCGGCCACGTAGTCCGTCGCGGGGTTGTCGGGGTCGAGCTCGCCGCGCCGGACGGCACGCTCGACCATCGCGTCGATCGCTGCGATGGCCGGTGTGATCAGCGTGGAGCGCAGTGCGCAGAGCAGATCGGGATTCTGCAGCGCTGCGTGACTGAGTGCGTGCATCAGCGCGGTGTCCTGGCCGGATGCCGCGTCCACCGCGTGGGCCACCTCGTGCAGGTCGCCGCTCAGGCTGCCGGTGTCGATGTCCGAGAACAGGGTCTGACGGGTGCCGTGCAGTGCGGCGACGACCAGCTCCGGTTTCGAGCCCCACTGGCGGTAGAGCGTCGACTTTCCGCACCGGGTGCGCGAGGCGACGCCCTCCATGGTCAGTGAGTCGTAACCGCTCTCCCGGAGCAGGTCCAGCACGGCGTTGTAGAGCTCCTGTGCCCGCTCCGGTGTGATCTTCGACCGGCGTGACGCGGGTGCTGACTCCTGTGCGGAACCGGGCGACGGCATCTGCTTCCCTCTCTGCGACCTGTGCGGCTGGGGACCCTCGATACGCCAGTGTACCGATACGGAGACGTATCGGTACACTGGCGTATCGATACGGCATGGACTCGCCATGTCGGCGTCGTAACAGCGCACCGTCAGCAAAGGGGCACGGGTGATGCACACCCGCAGCGAGCCTGCGGAGCGGGAGCCGGACACCTCAGCCCGACCGCCCCTCGTCCGTGAGCTGCTTCTCATAGCCGGACTCTTCCTCGTCTACAAGCTCGGCAGGCAGGCCGCGAACGGCCATGTGGAAGAGGCCTTCCGCAACGCCGGACACATCTGGAACCTCGAACGAGCCGTCGGCCTGCCCGGTGAAGGAGCCGTACAGGGCGCACTGCTGCACAGCCACACACTCGTCCAGGCGGCGAACACCTACTACGCCACCGTGCACTTCCCGGCGACGCTCGCGTTCCTTGCCTGGCTGTACTGGCGCCGTCCGCGCCACTACGTCTGGTCACGCCGGGTCCTCGCCGCACTCACCGGCGCCGCGCTCGCCCTGCATCTGCTCTTCCCGCTCGCCCCGCCACGGATGCTGCGGGCCGCGGGCCTCGTCGACACCGGGCAGGTCTACGGGCCCACGGTGTACGCAGACAGCCCCGCGACCGACTCGATGGCCAACCAGTTCGCGGCCATGCCCTCACTGCACGTCGGCTGGGCCCTGGCGGTCGCCGTCGGGCTGATCGTCGCCACACGCTCCCGCTGGCGCCTCTTGTGGCTTCTGCACCCGCTGCTCACTCTGCTCGTCGTCGTGGGAACCGCCAACCACTACTGGCTCGACGCGATCGTGGTCGCCGCCCTGCTCGCCGTGGCCTACGCCGCGCTCAGGCTGCCGCGCACACCGGTCCGTACGCGCCTGTCCCGGCCCGCCGTCGTACCCGCCCAGCGCTACGGGCCCCCCGCTTACGCGCGCTCCGGAGCACGGCGATGAACCCCACACTCACAGCCGTCGCGCTCTCCCTCGTCTCCGCCGGTGCCTACGCGGCCGCCGCGGTCGCGCAGGCCCGGCTCGCCGGCCGGACCGACCCCTCCGCCGGAGCGCTGCGCCTGCTGGGCCGCGGAGCCTGGTGGTCGGCGGTCGGCCTGAACGCCGGCGGGGCACTGCTGCACGTCGCCGCGCTGAAGTACGGACCGCTCACCCTGGTCCAGCCGCTCGGCGCGCTCACACTCGTCGCAGCCGTCCCGCTCGGGGCCCGCTCCGCGGGCCGCAGGGTCAGCCGTACGGAGTGGCGCGGCACACTCCTCACGCTCGTCGGGCTCGCCGCGCTGCTCCTGGCCGCGGGCGGCGCCGCGCCGCACGACACCCTGAGCCTCCCCGAAGCCCTGGGTGTCGGCGCCGTCACCATGGCGCTCGTCGCCGTGCTCGGCCGGCCGGGTGCCAGGCCCGGGCTCCGGCACGCCGCGGCCTCGGGCATCACGTCAGGGGTTGCCTCCGCCCTCACCCAGACCCTGACGGTCGCCGCCACCGATCACTCGGGCCCGTTGCTGAGCTGGCGGCTGGTGACCGTGGCGGCGCTCGTGTCCCTCTTCGCCCTGGGCGGCCTGATGCTCTCCCAGACCGCCTACCGGGGCGGCCTGGGCGCGCCGCTCGCCGTCGTCACCCTCGCCAACCCCGTCGCCGCCGCCGCGATCGGCCTGGTCCTGCTCGGCGAACGCCTCCAGGGCGGGGTGCTGGGGCTGATCCCCGCGGTCGTCGGAGCCGCGGCCGCCGTGGAGGGCGTGCTCCTGCTCAGCCGGGCGCAGGCACGGAGCACGGCCGACGCCGGACCCGATTCCCCGCCCGTCGTCACGGGGCCGCCGTCCAGGGTCGTCATCACCGGTCAGTCCCTGACCACCCCACGCGCCCCCGGGCCACGCACGCTGCGCCCGGAACCGGTCGGGAGCCGGTCCGGCCCCGGCTAGGAAGCCCCCGGTCCGGTCCCGCTCCCCGCCACCGGACCGTCCAGGTCGCCGATCGCCCTGGTCAGCCAGCCCGTCCAGAACGTCTCCAGGTCGATGCCCCCGCGCAGCACCAGACGGCGCAGCCGGTCCTCCTCCGAAGTGCGCTCCGGCGGGAAGTCCCGCTCCTCGATCTCCAGATACTCCGCCAGCTGCCGCTGGTGCAGCACCAGGTGCCTGCGCAGCTCCCCGGCCAGTCCCGGGGCACCGACCACGGCGGCCGCCCGCATCCTCAGCAGCAGCGGATCACGGACGGGCCGCGGGTCCTCGGCGAGCGACACCCAGGCCGCCAGCTCCTCACGGCCCGCGGCCAGCACCTCGTACTCCTTCTTCCGGCCGCGGGCCGGCTGAGCCGTGGGCAGGGCCCGGATGTGACCGGCCTGTTCCAGCCTGCCCAGCTCGCGGTAGATCTGCTGGTGCGTCGACGGCCAGAAGTAGCCGATCGACCGGTCGAACCTGCGCGTCAGTTCGAGGCCCGACGAAGGCTTCTCGAGCAGGGCGGTGAGGATCGCGTGCGGGAGTGACATGGACTGCATCCTAGGGACGGCAGGACCGGGCTCTCACAACTCCGCGGCGAGCTCCGTGCCCTGGCGGATCGCACGCTTGGCGTCCAGCTCGGCCGCCACGTCGGCGCCGCCGATGAGATGCACCGGGCGGCCCGCGGCGCGCAGCTCCTCGTACAGCTCACGGCGCGGTTCCTGGCCCGCGCACATCACCACGGTGTCGACCGGCAGCAGGTGCTGCTCCCCGTCCACGGTGAGGTGCAGGCCCTCGTCGTCGATCAGGTCGTAGGACGCGCCCGCGATCATCGTCACGCCGCGGTGACGCAGTTCGGTGCGGTGGATCCAGCCGGTGGTCTTGCCCAGACCCGCCCCGACCTTGGTCGCCTTGCGCTGGACCAGGTACACCGTGCGCGGCGGCTTCGGACGTTCGGGGGTGCGCAGCCCGCCCCGGTCCGCGTACCCGGTGTCCACGCCCCACTGCCGGAAGAAGACCTCCGGGTCGAGACTCGCCCCGTCGCCCCCGTCCGTCAGGAATTCGGCGACGTCGAAGCCGATGCCGCCCGCGCCCACGATCGCCACCCGGTCACCGACCTGTGCGCCGTCGCGCAGGACGTCGAGATAGGTGACCACCCGGGGGTGGCCGACGCCGGGGATCGCGGGGGAGCGGGGCTCGACGCCGGTGGCCAGGACGACCTCGTCGTAAGCGTCGAGCGCCGCGGACGTGGCCCGCGTGCCGAGCCGGAGTTCGACCCCCTCCTCGGTGAGCCGGGTGCGGAAGTAGCGCAGCGTCTCGTCGAACTCCTCCTTGCCGGGGACCCGGCGCGCGACGTTCAGCTGACCGCCGATCTCGTCGGCCGCGTCGAACAGCGTGACCGCGTGACCGCGTTCGGAGGCCGTGACCGCGCACGCCAGTCCTGCGGGCCCGGCGCCGACCACGGCGACGCGCTTGCGGACGCGGGTCGGTGAGAGCACCAGCTCGGTCTCGTGGCAGGCACGCGGATTCACCAGGCACGAGGTGATCTGCAGACTGAAGATGTGGTCCAGGCAGGCCTGGTTGCAGCCGATGCAGGTGTTGATCGCGTCGGCACGTCCCTCGGCGGCCTTGGCGACGAAGTCGGGGTCGGCGAGGAAGGGCCTCGCCATCGACACCATGTCCGCGCGGCCCGAGGCGAGGATCTCCTCGGCCAGCTCGGGGGTGTTGATGCGGTTGCTGGTCACCAGCGGCACGGAGACCGAGCCCCGCACCTTCTCCGTCACCCAGGTGAAGGCGCCGCGCGGCACGGAGGTCGCGATGGTCGGGATGCGCGCCTCGTGCCAGCCGATGCCGGTGTTGATGATCGTCGCGCCGGCCGCCTCGATCTCGCGGGCGAGGCGGACGACCTCATCCAGCGTGGAACCGCCGGGTACCAGGTCGAGCATGGACAGCCGGTAGATCAGGATGAAGTCGGGGCCGACCCGCTCACGTACCCGGCGCACGATCTCGACGGGGAAGCGGATGCGGTTCTCGTACGAGCCGCCCCAGCGGTCGTCGCGGTGATTGGTCGCCGCGACGATGAACTCGTTGATCAGATAGCCCTCCGAGCCCATGATCTCGACACCGTCGTAACCCGCGCGCTGTGCCAGCCCGGCGGCGCGGACGAAGTCCTCGATGGTCTCCTCGACCTCGTCGTCGCTGAGCGCGTGCGGGGTGAAGCCGCTGATCGGCGCCTTGAGCGCGCTCGGCGCGACCAGGTCCGGATGGTGGGCGTAGCGCCCGAAGTGCAGGATCTGCATCGCGATCCTGCCGCCCGCCGCGTGCACCGCCGCCGTCACCTCGGCGTGCTGTTCCGCCTCCGCCTCGGTCGTCATCTTGGCGCCGCCCGGGAAGGAGCACGCACGCTCGCTGGGTGCGATACCCCCGGTGACCATGAGCCCCACCCCGCCGCGCGCGCGGGCCGCGTAGAAGGCGGCCATCCGCTCGAATCCGCGCTCGACCTCCTCGAGGCCGATGTGCATCGACCCCATCATGACCCGGTTCGGAAGCGTCGTGAATCCGAGGTCGAGCGGGCTCAGCAGGGTGGGGTACGGGCTCATCCGGGTCTCCTCGCAGGTGTCGTCGAGCCCAGTTGTAGACCACCCGCGCGCCTTTATGCAACTAGTTGCACAATGACCTTCGTCGCAGTTCTCCCAGGGGCCGGTCCACGAATGGCCCAGCACCACCGGACCCCGCCGCCCGGCCCGGACGAGAGTGGATCCGTACGGCCCGACGCCGCCGCTCCTCCTCGTTCCGCCTCATCCACGGGAGACACCCCATGACCTGCATCAACCGACGTGACCTCGGACTGCTCGTGCTCAGGGTCGGTACGGGAGCCGTGCTGGCGGCCCACGGGAGCCAGAAACTGGCCGGGTGGTTCGGTGGCGGGGGCATCGAGGGAACCACCGCGGCCATGGAAGCCATGGGCTTCGACCCGCCGAAGCACAGCGCCCTTGCCGCCGGGATCGGAGAGGCGGGCGGCGGGGTCCTGCTGGCCCTCGGGCTCGCCACCCCCGCGGCCGGCGCCGCCGCGGCCGGCACGATGGCGGGGGCCGTCGCCGTACACGCCCCCGCCGGCTTCTTCGCGATGGGTGGCGGCTACGAGTACCCGGCGTTCCTGGGCTTCACCGCCGCCGCGATCGGTGTGACGGGTGCCGGCCGCTACTCCCTGGACCATGCCACCGGACACGTCCTCGACCGGCCGTGGGTCGTGGCCCTCGCGTTCGCGGGCAGCGCCCTGGCCGCGGCCGCCGTCGTCAGCCGGCGGGCCAAGGGCCGGGCGTCGTCGGACGAGGGCGAGCCGGGGGACGACGGCGCGTAGGACCTCTCGTCCGGATCGCCCCGGGCTCGCGAACCCTGGTCCCCGCATTGATCGCCGTTTCAGGGGCATCCGGCAGTGCATGAATGCGAACGCACTGTCGATGAACGCACGTGGTCAGGCCAGAAGAGCCGCGCGCAGCCGGACCATGGACGTCGGGGCCCGCGCCGGGTTCGTGGCGCGCGGAGTGATCTACCTGCTGGTGGGCCTGCTGGCCCTGCGCATCGCCTTCTCCGACGGAGGCGGCGAACAGGCCGACCGAGGGGGTGCCATCTCGGAGATAGCCGAGAAGCCCTTCGGGAGCGTTCTGCTGTGGGCCCTCGGCGTGGCGCTGGCCGGCATGGCGCTGTGGCGCCTGTCCGAGGCGCTCTTCGGCCAGGCAGGCCCCGACGGCCACAAGGCGGGCAAGCGGGCCATGGCCGCCGGACGCTTCCTCTTCTACGCCTTCGTCTCGTACTCCGTGCTCTCCTACGCGGCCGGTGACAAGGGGAGCGGCAGCGGATCGAGCGACCGCCAGACCGACGACGTCACGGCACGCGCCCTCGAATGGACGGGCGGCCAGTGGATCGTGGGGATCGCCGGTGCCGCGGTGGCGGGCGCGGGCCTCTGGATGGCCTACCGGGCCCTGGCCCGCAAGTACCACAAGCACCTGAAGATGTCCGAGATGACGAAGAAGACCCGTCAGGCCGTCGACATCCTGGGCGTCTTCGGCGGCACCGTGCGGGGCGCGGTCTTCGCGACCGCGGGCGGGTTCGCCGTGGCTGCGGCCGTCCAGCACGAGCCGGGCCGCGCCAAGGGCATGGACGACACCCTGCGCTCCTTCACCGAGACACCCGCGGGCCCGTGGCTGCTCGCATTCATAGCCCTCGGGCTGGCAGCCTTCGGCCTCTTCTCCTGGGCCAACGCCCGCTACCGCAAGGTCTGAGCCGGAGCGCGGACCGGCCCGCCGGGTCCGCGCGGCTCGGCCGGAGCGGGCTCAGCCGAGCCCTCTCGCCTCCTTGAACCTGGCCAGCCCTTCGGACAGCTGGACGACCGGCTCCGGGTAGTCGTAGCGGGCGCGCTCCCGTTCCGGCAGTCTCCACGGCTCGTGCACGGCGGGCCCGGAGATCCCAGCGAGCTCGGGCACCCAGCGGCGTACGTACGCACCGTCCGGGTCGTACCGCTTGGCCTGCGTCACCGGGTTGAGGACCCGGTTGGGCCGGCTGTCCGTCCCCGTCCCGGCCACCCACTGCCAGTTGAGCTGGTTGTTGGCGATGTCCCCGTCGACGAGCAGCTCCAGGAAGTGACGCGCTCCGGCCCGCCAGTCCACGTACAGCGTCTTGGTGAGGAAGCTCGCGGTCAGCAGCCGTGCCCGGTTGTGCATCCAGCCCTCGTGGAGCAGCTGGCGCATCGCCGCGTCGATCACCGGATAGCCGGTGCGCCCTTCCCTCCACGCCGCGGTCTCGTCCTCCGCCGCCCGCCCGGTGCGCCAACGGTCCTGCCGTGAACGGTAGTCGGAGCGGGCGGCAGCCGGGTGAGCGGCCAGGACCTGGTGGTGGAAGTCCCGCCAGCACACCTGCCGTACGAAGGCATCCGCGCCCGGGCCGCCCGCGGCGCGGGCACGGTGGACCAGCTCGGCGGGGGAGAGCGTGCCGAAGTGCAGGTGCGGCGAGAGCCGCGAGGTCGCGTCGCCCGCCATGTCGTCGTGGCGCTCCTCGTACGACGCGAGCCCGTGACGGCGCCAAGCGGCGGACAGCCTGCGCCCCTCGGTCTCCCCGCCCTCAGCCAGCCCCGGCGACAGGCCGCGCAGACCGGTCCGCGTCGGCAGCGCCGCGGACGCCGGGCCCTCCGGTACGCGCACGGTGCGGGGCGCCTGGAACGGAGAGCGCAGACCCTCCTCGGACCACCGCCGGAAATACGGGGTGAACACGGCGAAGTGGTCCCTGCCCGCCCCGGAGGGAACCACCGCACCGGGCGCGAGCGTGGTGATCACCGCGTCGTGCACGTTCAGCCCGCAGCCCACGCGCCCGAGGGTCTCGCGCAGCCGCTCCTCCCGCCGCTGCGCGTAACCACTGACGCCGGCCGCCATGTGGACCGCGCCCGCCCCCGTCTCCTCGACGAGCCGGCCGACCTCGTCGGCAACGTCGCCCTGACGGATGATCAGGCGTCCACCGCGCTCGCGCAGCCCCGAGTCCAGGTCCCGGAGGCAGTCGGCAAGGAACGCGCGCCGGTTGGGGGCGCCGAACCCGGCGGCCTCCACACCGTCGTCCAGCACGAAGAGGGGCGCCACCTCGTCGGCCGAAGCGAGCGCCGCGTGCAGCGGCGGATGGTCGTGCAGCCGCAGGTCCGACGTGAAGAGTACGATCGCCACGCTCATCGTCGGCCACCTGCCGGCCCCCGGGCCGCCGCCTGTGCGATGTTGCGAGCCATCCCGCCGAAGACCACCGCGTGGAAGGGCGACACACTCCACCAGTACGCGTGTCCGAGCAGTCCGGACGGATGGAAGACGGCCCGCTGCCGGTAGTGCGAACGCCCGTCCTTCCCCTCCTCCGCGTACATCTCCAGCCAGGCCAGGCCGGGCAGGCGCATTTCCGCGCGCAGCCGGAGCAGTCTGCCGGGCTGGATCTCCTCGACCCGCCAGAAGTCCAGCGAGTCCCCGACCCTCAGCCGCTGGGCGTCGCGCCTGCCCCGGCGCAGGCCCACGCCGCCGACCAGACGGTCCAGCCAGCCCCTGACCGCCCAGGCCAGCGGGAACGAGTACCAGCCGTTGTCACCGCCGATGCCCTCCACGACCCTCCACAGGGCTTCGGGCGGTGCGTCCACGTCGAGTTCGCGCACGTCGGAGTACAGGCTCCCGCCTGCCCAGTCCGGGTCGGTGGGGAGCGGATCGCTCGGGATGCCCGGGGTGGACGCGGAGGACCACCGGGTGCTCACCCTCGCCTCACGCACCCTCTGCAGCGCGAGTGAGAGAGCCGTGTCGAAGGAGAAGGGCTGCCCGGGACCGTCCGGTACATGGTCGGCGATGTCGTGCTCGTGGCACACGACCTCGTAGCGCAAGGACTCCGCGAGCGGGCGGGCGATCGACGCCGGTACGGGCGTGACCAGCCCGACCCAGTGGCTGGAGAGCCCCGGCGACAGCATCGGGACCGGCAGGATCAGCCGGTGGGGAAGCCCTGCGACCTTCGCGTACTTCTGCATCATGTCGCGGTAGGTCATGACGTCGGGGCCGCCGATGTCGAAGGTGCGGTTCACCTCGGAGGGCATGTGCGCGCTGCCCACCAGGTAGCGCAGTACGTCCCGCACGGCGATCGGCTGGATCCGTGTCGACACCCAGCTCGGGGTGACCATGACCGGCAGCCGCTCGGTGAGATAGCGCAGCATCTCGAAGGACGCCGAACCCGAACCGATGATGACCGCGGCACGGAGCGCGGTCGTCGGTACGCCCGAATCGAGCAGGATGCGTCCGACCTCGGCCCGCGAGCGCAGATGCGGGGACAGTTCGTGTGCGGGGACGTCGGCGGGGGTGAGCCCGCCCAGATAGACGATGCGCCGGACCCCGGCCGCCTTCGCCTGTTCGCCGAAGATCCGTGCGGCGTCGCGGTCGGTCTTCTCGAAGCCCGGCCCGGAAGTCAGCGCGTGGACGAGGTAGTAGGCGATGTCGATGTCGCGCATCGCCGCGCCCAGGGACTCGGCGTCGGTCACGTCACCCTTGGCCACGTCGGTCTCGCCCGCCCATGGATAGTCCCGCAGCTTCTCCGGAGTGCGAGCCAGGCAACGCACCCGGTGGCCGGCCTCCAGGAGCTCGGGCACGAGGCGCCCCCCGATGTACCCCGTCGCGCCCGTCACCAGACACCGCAGCCCGCCGCTTTCGTCCTTGCTCTCCATGACCCCTCGCTCCGGCTCGTGTTTCCTCCGTCCACCGTGTACCCCGTACGGGGGATTCCGCTTGCCGACGGGGCCGGGACACGCCGAAGCCCACCCCTGCGGGGGCGGGGCGGGCGCGGACTCAGTGAGGGCCGGGCTTCTCGGTGGCTGTGCCCCTGATGACGCGCGGGTCGTCCGTTCCGTCCGCCCGCGGCTCCGAGGGGACGGTGGGGGAGACGCCGTCGGACCTGAGGGCCCGCGCCTCGCTCTTCAGGATGCGCGCCGACTTGCCCAGGGAGCGGGCGAGTTCGGGGAGCTTCCTGGCACCGAATATCAGGACGGCGATGATGAGGAAGATCGCGATCTCGCTGATTCCGAACATGACGGCTGTCTTCTCCCTGGTGGGTGTGGGTGCTCTCCCGGCCGCCGCCCCGGGACTTCCCCATTGCCGCGGCGGCGCGCCAAATCTACAGCACTGTAGAAGGAGGTGGCGGGACGTCTCCCGGCCCGGCGTCAGCCCTTGTCGCTCTCCTCGTCCTCGAAGGAGTCGCCCACCTCGTCGATGACTTCGGCGGCGACCGTGGTGCCCACGGCCGGGTGAGGGGGCCGGCCTGCTGCCGCAGGCGCCCTAGTATGGGGCGGTGGACAGTGCAGACGACCCTCGCGACGGTTCTGGTGCGGATGCGACCGGGATGTCGGAGCTTCAGGCCCTCGCCGTGGAGCTGCGCCGGATGAACGGCGAGATCAACCGGATGGTCCACTCCTTCGCGCATGCGCAGGGCCTGCACGCGACGGACGTGCAGGCGCTCGGTGCCATCCTGGACTCCGAGGCGCCGCTGACCCCCGGCCGGCTGCGTGAACACCTCGGACTGACCTCCGGTGCGGTCACCGCGTGCCTGGACCGGCTCGAGCGTGCGGGTCACATCAGGCGTGCGCGGGAGAGCTCCGACCGCCGCGTCGTGCATCTCTACTACGAGTCCGGAGCCAGGGCGGCCGCACGGTCGTTCTTCATGCCGCTCGCGGAGGCGGCCGCCGGCGCGCGCGCAAAGGCGGAGCCGCAGGAGCTGGAGGCCGCGCTGCGTTTCCTCGCGCGGATGAACGGTGAACTCGCACGTATGCAGGTTCCCCGACGCTGAACCGCCGTGCCGGTGCGGGGGCGCCTCGCGGAGCATGTAATCTCAATGATTGAGATACATCATGATTGAGAGATAGCGGCCGACCCAGGAGTGCCATGTCCACCGCATCGAAGCCGGTTCGCCGGCTGATTCTAGTTCCCGTCTTCCTCGTCCTCGCCTGGCTCGTCGTAGGCGGCGCGTTCGGCTCCTACGCGGGGAAACTCGGCGAGGTAGCCACCAACGACCAGGCCGCGTTCCTGCCGCAGAGCGCCGAGTCCACCCGGGTCGTCGAAGCCCAGGAGGCGTTCAGCCGGCAGGAGACCGTGCCCGCCGTCGTGGTCTGGACGTCGGACAAGGACGACGGGGAGCTCGGTCCGGAGCAGCAGAAGGCGGCGACCGCCGCCCTGGCGTCGGTCGAGGGCGGGCCGGGGGTGACCGGCAAGGTGAGTCCCGCACTCCTGTCCGAGGACCGCAAGGCACTGCAAGGCGTGGTCCAGCTGAGGCCCGATCTCGGGGACGAGCTCCCCGACGCCCTCGCGCAGGTCCGGAGCGCGGTGGAAGACGTCCCGGGCACCGTGGTCGGGCTCGCGGGCCCGGCCGCGTCCCAGGCCGACCTCTCGGACGCCTTCGCGGGAATCGACGGGCTGCTGCTCGGTGTCGCACTGGTGACCGTGCTCGTCATCCTGCTCCTGGTCTACCGCAGCGTCCTGCTGCCACTGATCATCATCATCGGCGCGGTGTTCGCGCTCGGCGTCTCCTGCGCGATCGTCTACGTACTGGCGGACCACGACATCGTCCGCGTCGACGGCCAGGTCCAGGGCATCCTGTCGATCCTGGTGATCGGAGCCGCGACCGACTACGCGCTGCTGCTCACCGCGCGGTTCCGTGAAGAGCTCGTACGGCGGCCCGACCGGTGGACCGCCATGCGCGCAGCGCTGCGTGAGTCCGCCGGGCCGATCACGGCCAGCGCCGCCACCGTGGCCCTCGGGCTGCTGGCCCTCCTGCTCAGCGACCTGACCAACAACCGCGCTCTCGGACCCGTCGGTGCCATCGGCATCGTGTGCTCCGTCCTGAGCGCTCTCACCTTCCTGCCCGCCGTCCTGGTCCTGCTCGGCAGGGCCGCGTACTGGCCGTCCGGCCCGAAGAAGGGCCGGACCGAGCCCGAGTCCGGTTCCACGGGAATCTGGTCGCGGGTCGCGGGGCTGGTCGACCGCTCCCCGCGCAAGGTCTGGGCCGTCACACTGATCGGCCTCCTGGCCTGCGCGGCCTTCATGCCGACGCTGAACTCCAAGGGCGTGCCCCTCAAGGAGACCTTCGTCAACGACGCCCCGTCCGTCACGGCGCAGGAGACCCTGAGCCGGCACTTCCCCGGCGGATCCGGCAACCCAGCCGTCGTGATCGCCGGCGCGGACCGGTCGGCCCGGGTGGTCGCCGCCGCCGAGGAGGTCCCCGGTGTCGCCGGCGTCTCCGTGCTGACGGAATCCGGACGCCCCGGCGGCGGAGAACCCTTCGTCGTGGACGGCCGGGTGCGCATCGACGCCACCCTGGAGGACGCGGCGGACAGTGACGCGGCCAAGGAGACGGTCACCCGGCTGCGCGATGCGGTCCACGCCGTACCGGGTGCGGAGGCGCTCGTGGGCGGCTACACCGCGCAGCAGTACGACACCCAGAAGACCGCCGAGCACGACCGCAACATCATCGTGCCGGTGGTGCTGGTCATCATCCTCGTCATCCTGATCGGCCTCCTCCGCTCGCTGTTGATGCCGCTGCTCCTCGTGGCCACGGTGGCGCTCAACTTCCTCGCCACCCTCGGAATCTCCTCGCTGGTCTTCGAGCACGTCTTCGGCTTCAGCGGCACCGACTCCTCCGTGCCGCTGTACGGATTCGTCTTCCTGGTCGCCCTGGGCGTCGACTACAACATCTTCCTGATGTCCCGCGTCCGCGAGGAGTCCCTGATCCACGGAACCCGGCAGGGCGTACTGCGCGGACTGACCACCACGGGCGGAGTCATCACCTCGGCGGGCGTCGTCCTGGCGGCGACCTTCGCGGCCCTGGGGGTCATCCCGCTCGCCTTCCTGGTGCAGATCGCGTTCATCGTCGCCTTCGGCGTCCTGCTGGACACGCTCGTCGTGCGCTCGCTCCTGGTGCCCGCACTGGTCATGGACATCGGACGCACCGCCTGGTGGCCGGGTGCCCTGAGCCGGGACCGGAAGGAGACTCCGGAAGAGGCGGAATCCCTGTCCTAGCCGGAGGGCCTGTCGGCGGACCGCGGCGCGTCAGCCGTGCGGGGGTCTCACACCCCCGCACGGCCCGGCGCGCCGCAGTCATGTTCTCCTCCACTACTGCCTTCCACCACGCGTGCCTCGGACATCGCACGCGCACGCGGCACGGAACGTCGGGATCAACAGGGTCTGCCCGGGCTTCACCGACACGCGCCTCCTGATCCCCGAGTGGCGCACAGCCACCGCGGGGTTCACAAAGGAAGTACGGAGAACGAAGGAGCCTCATGAAAGCCGTCCAGTACCGCACCATCGGCGCCGCACCCGAGGTCGTCGAGATTCCCGAGCCCGTGGCCGGCCCCGGTCAGATCCTGCTGAAGGTCACCGCCGCCGGTGTCTGTCACTCGGACATCGCGGTGATGAGCTGGCCCGCCGAGGGGTTCCCCTACGAACTGCCGCTCACGCTCGGCCATGAGGGCGTCGGTACGGTCGCCGCGCTCGGCGAGGGTGCCGAGGGCGTTCTTGTGGGGGACGCCGTCGCCGTCTACGGCCCATGGGGCTGTGGCACCTGTGTGAACTGTGCGGAGGGCCGGGAGAACTACTGCCTGCGGGCCGCCGACCTCGGCATCAACCCGCCCGGACTCGGCAACCCGGGTGCCATGGCCGAGTACATGATCGTCGACGACGCCCGTCACCTGACCCCCATCGGCGGCCTCGACCCCGTCAGGACGGTCTCGCTGACCGACGCGGGCCTCACCCCGTACCACGCGATCAAGCGCTCGCTGCCCAAGCTGCTGCCCGGCGCCACCGCCGTGGTCATCGGCACCGGCGGCCTCGGTCACGTCGCCATCCAGCTTCTGCGCGCCATGACCGCCGTACGTGTCATCGCGCTCGACGTCACCGAGGAGAAGCTGGCGCTCGCCCGGGCCGTCGGCGCCCACGAAGCCGTGCTGTCCGACGAGAACGCGGCAGCCAAGGTCCGCGAACTCACCGGTGGCATCGGTGCCAAGGCCGTCTTCGACTTCGTCGGCGCCGCACCGACCGTCAAGACCGCCGGTGCGATGGCCTCCGTCGACAGCGACATCACCATCGTGGGCATCGGCGGCGGCGTGCTGCCCGTGGGATTCGGCGTCCTCCCGTTCTCCACGTCGGTCTCCGCGCCGTACTGGGGCTCGCGCAGCGAGCTCGCCGAAGTCATCGAACTCGCCCACGCCGGTCACGTCGACGTCCACGTCGAGACATACTCCATCGACGAGGCCCCGCTCGCCTACGAGCGGCTGCACGCAGGCAAAATCAACGGCCGCGCGGTCATCCTGCCCAACGGCTGACCACCGGCGACGACTCGCCGGGACGCCTGCTGGGGCGCCCCGGCGAGTCGTCCGTGTTTCCGGTTCAGATCGCGGTCGTCACCGCGTCCGTCCGGGTCAGCTGTACGGGCTCGGTGCCGGACGAGCTGTGCCGCTCCGCCCAGTTCTCCAGTGCCGTGCGGCAGGCGTGGTCCAGATGGTGCAGTCCGGAGAGATCCAGGGCGATGGGGCGGTCCTTGGGCAGGGCCTCCAGGCTGTCGAGTATCTTCGGCAGCCGCAGGAAGGTCGCATTACCCGACAGTCGCGCCCGCACGCCGTCGGCACTGCTGTCCACGACCTCCAGCCTGATGTGGGAAGCGTCCCAGGCGGCCTTGGCCACCGACAGGGCGAGACCGGTCAGGACACCCTCGAACATGTTCACCGTCACGATCGCCAGGGCCGTGACGACCAGGATCAGCGCCTCGCCGCGGTGCTCGCGCCACAGGGCGGCGAGCGAGCGCAGAGGGATGAGCTTCCATCCCGCGTGGATGAGGATCCCGGCGAGGGCCGGCAGAGGGATGAGAGCCAGGGCCGACGGGAGCAGCGCCGCGAACAGGAGCAGCCACACGCCGTGCAGCACCCGGGAGGCCCTGGTCCGCGCGCCCGCCTGGACGTTGGCCGAGCTGCGCACGATGACCGCGGTCATCGGCAGTGCGCCGAGGAGGCCGCACACGGTGTTGCCCGTGCCCTGGGCCATCAGCTCCTTGTCGTACTGGGTGCGCGGCCCGTCGTGCAGCCGGTCCACCGCGGCCGCGCTGAACAGGCTCTCGGCGGAGGCGATCAGGGTGAAGGCCGCCACGGTACCCAGCAGACTCAGGCTCGCCAGCCCGCCGAACTCCGACAGGGCGGGCACCCGGACCGCGTCGAGCAGCCCCTGGACCTGCACGGTGCCGACGGGCAGGTCGAACACCAGCGAGGCCAGGGTGGCCAGCACGACCGCGGCGAGGGCGCCCGGAACGGCCCGCACCCGCTTCGGCATCCTGCTCCACCCCACGACCAGGGCGATCGTCCCGGCCGCGACCGCGAGCGAGGCGAGAGCCGCTGGGCTGGACAGGGCGTCGGTGAGCAGTCCCGGGATACCGGCCATCTTGCCCGTACCGGAAAGGGGCGCCTCGATGCCGGCGGCCGCGTAGAGCTGACCCGCGATGAGGACGAGGCCGATGCCCGCGAGCATCCCCTCGACGACCGAGACGGAGATGGCCCGGAACCAGCGGCCCAGCCGCAGGGCGCCCATGGCCAGCTGCAGAAGTCCCGCCGTCAGCACGATCACCCCGAGCGCGGGCAGTCCGAAGGACTGGACGGCCTCGAAGACGAGCACGGTGAGACCGGCGGCCGGACCCGACACCTGGAGGCTGCTGCCGCGCATGAAGCCGGTGACGAGACCGCCCACGATGCCGGTGATCAGGCCCAGTTCGGCCGGCACCCCCGACGCGACGGCGACGCCGACACACAGCGGCAGCGCGACCAGGAAGACGACGAGTGAAGCGGCGAAATCCTGCCGCAGATGGGGAAACGTGGCGAGACGGTCCATGGCGGCCCTCATCCCGTGCGGAAGGGGGCCGAGCGTACGTCGCCGGGCGGGGGGGCCCAGACGGCGCTGTCGCTGACGTGCGGGGGTTCTGCCGCGGAGTGATCGACGATTGATTGCATGCCAGTAGTTCCTCCTGGCGCGCCGAAGACCGGCGCGTCGGTATGCGTACGAGAACTGGGGCCCGGAAGGCAGGTCGACGCGGCCCCCGAGGACGAGGCCCGCAGGGCTGCGGTCAGGGGCGGCGACGAGTGTGTCCGGTCAGCTCAGCAACGGAACACCTGAAGCACGGGAGTGGAGTGCGCGTTCGAGGATCTGGAGGAGTGATGCGTGCCCATCGCAGCGACGGCAGCCGGTCCGAGCAGGCCTCCGGCCTCACCCGTCACCGCGGTTCGCGACGGCGTCTCGGGAGGGGGAACGGTCGCGGAGCGGTGCCGGTCACGATGGCGCAGAAGGCCGTTCGGCTCACCCCCGCGATCGAGGGTGCCGCATGCGGCGTACGCGCGGTGCGGCGTTCCGGCGGTCGCATCCCGAAGACCGTCCGCATGAACTTCCCGGGCGGACGTGTGTACTTCTGTCGACGACGTGCCGGAGAAGGGGGCCAGCAGGAAGCCCATCAGGAACGCGAGCACGAACCGGACCGCTGCTGCGCGCACCCTGCACCTCCTTCTGGACCGCACCCTTCCTTAGGGACGCTAACAGGCCGAAGGGCATATGGAGTTAACCCTTTGTGAAGAGTCCGAAAGTCGACGCCGATCGAGCCGGATCAATAGCAGGAACGCTGTGGCCTGGGGATGTGCCTCACAATCGGTTCTCAGTATTTGAGATCATCCGCGACTGGGTGGCTATTGCATCTACCTGTGGGGTGTCGCTCGTCATATTCGTACAGTGGTTCGGCATGTGAGTAAGTGGTTACCGGCGGGAAATGCGACTGGGGTTCACTCGATCGACTGTCGGATCGGCACCCTGGTTCATGACGGGCCGAAGTCCGCCGCGAGCTGCTCGGGGGTGCGGGGACCGGGGGCGGTTTCGCCCAACAGGCCGTGGGCGCGCAGCGTGTGAGCGGCCGCGATGCCCCAGGGCAGCCGTAGCCCCGCCTCCCGCAGGAGTTCCCTGCGCGCCAGCATCGTCGGCGCGGGACCGGCGCGGACACCGGCCGGGGTGAGGAGGGCGGCGTCGTCGGCCCAGCGCAGGGCGAGATCGACGTCGTGCGTGGCCATCATGACGGTGGTGCCGCTTTCACGGAGGGTGCCGAGCGTGTCGAGCAGCCGTTCCTGGCCGTCCGGATCGAGCCCGGCGGTCGGCTCGTCGAGGATCAGTACACGGGGTCGCATCGCGACCGCGCCCGCGATGGCGGTCCGTTTCCGCTGCCCGTAGGAGAGGAGGTGAGTGGGACGGTCCGCCAGGGCGGTGATGTCGAGGGCGGTGAGCGCCTCGTCCACCCGGGCGCGTACCTCGGTATCGGGCAGGCCCAGGTTCAGTGGTCCGAACGAGACGTCCTGGGAGACGGAAGCGGCGAACAGCTGGTCGTCGGGGTCCTGCACCACCAGCTGGACAGTGGTGCGCAGCCGGGTCAGCCCCTTGCGGTCGTACGTGACGGGACGGCCCCCGACCGTCAGCTGCCCGTCGCGTGGGCGCAGTCCGCCGCTGAGGAGCCGCATCAGGGTGGTCTTGCCGCTGCCGTTGCGGCCGAGCAGGGCGAGCGCACGTCCTTCGCGCGCCTCGAAGTCGAGACCGCTGAGCACGGCGGGGCCGTCCTCGTACGCGTAGGACGCGCCCCGCAGGGCGAGCAGTGCGGATTCGCTCATGACAGGGGCCCTTCCAGGGCGAAGGTCAGGGAGGTGAGGGCCGCGAGCAGCGCGACGCTCACCGCCACGAACCGTGTGGAGAGGCGGGCTTCGGGCACCAGGACGCGCAGGGTTCCGTCGTAGCCGCGCCCGGCCAGCCCCGCCTGGAGCCGCGCGGCCCGGTCGAAGGCCCGGACGAACGCGGTGGCTCCGAGCCCTGCCAGGGACCGCCACGCCGCCGCCCGGGTGGTGTGCCCGAGCCGGGCCGCCTGGGCCTCCCTGATCCGGCGCACCGAGTCGAGGAGCAGGAAGCTCATGCGGTACGTCACCAGGGCGACGTCCACCACGGCTGCGGGTACCCCAGCTTTGACCAGGCGGGGCAGCAGGTCGGACATCGGAGTGGTGAAGGCGAACAGCAGGACCCCGAGCGACGCGGCCGAGGTGCGCAGCAGCAGCTCACCCGCGCGCACCGGCCCGCCGGCGGCCGGACCGACGAGCCCCTCGGGCCCGCCGACCTGGACGAGGAGTGTGGCAGCCCCGGTGACGCAGAATCCCAGGGGCACCCGGTAGGCCCGCCACAGGTGACGGGCGGTCACGCCCGCCGGCCCCAGCAGCACGGCCAGGGCGGCGACGAGGACCAGGGCCGCCCCTGGCCAGGGCGGCAGCGAAATGGCCAGGACCGTGAGTCCCAGTCCGAGCACGGCCTTGTCCACGGGATGGCGGCGGCGCCAGCGACTGCTGTGCGCCGCCGCGTCGATCGGCAGCACGTGCGCTCAGTTCCTCCGCGCCGCGGACTTCCCGGCACCGGGTCCGGCACCCCCGCCGTCCTGTCGGGCGGTCGCGCGCATTTCGCCCTGACGGCGCCCGCGCCGTACGCCGAAGTAGTAGGCGAGGACTCCCGCGCCGAGCGCGGCCTGCAGGGCGAACAGTGCCGACTCGATCTCACCGGACGGCGGTTCGTACAGCGGGGAGAACCAGGGTTCGTAATCGGGAGCGATCTCGGTGATCGCCGTCTCGGCCTGGGCGTCGGCGCCCGTGAACGGTTCCTCCTGGCCGTCGCCGAGGCCGAGGGCCAGGGGCAGGACGGCCAGCGCGGCCACGACGAGCAGGAGAAGGGCGTTGATCCTCGTGTTCTTGTTCATCGGGACACCGTCTCCGTCTCAACCGTCCTGGTCCGGGCCTGCTTGCCGGCGAGGAACACCCCGAGCCGGGTCAGATCCCCCTTGCTGGACTGCACGAGGAGTCGCATCACCAGCACGGTCAGGAGCCCCTCACTCACCGCGAGCGGGATCTGGGTGAACGCGAAGATGGAGCCGAACTTGCCGAGCGCTCCCAGGAACCCGCTGCCCGGGTCCGGGAAGGCGAGCGCCAGCTGCACGCTGGTGACGCAGTAGGTGGACAGGTCGGCGACGAACGCGCCGAAGAACACCGCCACCATCAGCGGCACGTCGTACCGGCGCAGCACCCTGTACACCGCGTAACCCGCCCAGGGGCCGACGACCGCCATCGAGAACACGTTGGCGCCGAGCGTGGTCAGGCCGCCGTGGGCGAGCAGCAGGGCCTGGAAGAGCAGGGTGATGGTGCCCAGGACCGCCATGATCGGAGGGCGGAACAGGATCGCCCCGAGCCCCGTACCCGTGGGGTGGGAGCAACTTCCCGTCACTGAGGGGAGCTTCAGTGCGGACAGTACGAACGTGAAGGCTCCGGAAGCCCCCAGAAGCAGCGTGCTCTCAGGGTTCTCCCTGACTTCACGCGTGAGTGACCGGACTCCGTGGACGACGAACGGCGCGGACGCGACACTCCATGCGATCGCGTGCGCCGGAGGCAGAAATCCCTCGGCTATGTGCATGGCTCAGCAGACCCTCTCCAGCACCTCGTGGATGGTTGAAGTGCCTTGGCCGGTCTCCTGGCTTACGGGTAACACCGCCCGAAACTCCGCCTTCCCGGGTCACAAGGACCCAGTGGCTGCCCGCGAGGGCCGGAGCCGGACTTCCCGATCACAGTGGCGAGGGCCGCACCGGCATCACACCGATTTCCCGATCACCAAGGCGTGGCGACAGTAGTGCCAGGCGGGGGACGATGACAAGCCGGGGAGTACCCGTGGACGCCCGTCGCACAGCAGACGGCCGTGCACGCGGTGACCTGCGCAAGTCCGGGCGGTCCACTGCACGGGGGGCGCGCTCCCGCCCTGCGGGAACGCGCCCCCCCGCGCCCCGGAGGGGAGTCAGTGCTGCTTGACGACGCCACTCAGCTCGTTGGGCGCCTCGGGCAGTTCCGCCGAGGCCAGTTGCCTGCCCGACTCGATGTCGACGGCCAGCAGCCTCTTGCCCGACGGGTCCGATACGTACGCCGTGTGGTCGCGCACGAACAGTGCCGGGCGGGGCTGCTGCCAGTCCAGAGGCTCCTGCCACGCATCGAGGACGGAGATCTTCCTGGTCACCTTGCCTGTGGCGGGGTCGATGACATGGATACGGCCGTCGGTGCCCAGGACGAGGGCCTCGCCGTGCGGACCGCGTGCAAGCGAACGGAAGGTGTAGCTCGTCCCGATGTCGACGAGCCGCATCCTGCCCGTCTCCGTGTCGATGAGCGACACCTGCTCCGGCCGCTCCAGTTCTGCGTCCTTGTCCTTCTTGTAGTCGCCGAGGACGACGGTCGACTCCTCGGACCCGGCCTGGTTGCCGACCCGTCCGTACTCCGTGGGGCTCTTCACCTTCTTGATGGTGCCGTCCTTGTAGACCAGGACGCCGTCCTCGCAGCCGATGACGACCGCCTCGCCCTGCGCGGCCGCCTCCCCGTGGACGCCGGGGCACTCCTCGCTGCGGGTGATCTCCTTGCGGTTCTTGTCCAGTACGGCGATTCCGACACGCTTCTCCTCCGTGCCGAGGGTGGTCACCAGCCTGCCGTCCGCGAGCTGGATGGCGACCCCGTGGTGCGGGGCGGCCGAGGTGTACGTCTCGGCGCGGGGCTTCGTGTCGCCCAGATCCTCCGGGTCGAAGACCGTGACCACGCCGGTACCGTCGGTGAAGAGGATGGTTCTGCCCGCGTGACGTACGACGTGGCCGGGCTTGCTGCCTTCGAACTCGACGCCGGTGAGCTTTCGGTTCGCCGCGTCGAGCACCTGGAAGCCGGTCGTGGTGGAGACCATCACATGGCGGTCGCTGCCTGCCGGGTTGACCCGGTTGAAACCCTCCAGCGGTATGTCCTCGGCGAGCTTCAGGGTCGTACCGTCGAGTACGTACAGGCCCCCGTCGTAGGTGGTGACGATCGGGTCCGCGACCTGTCCGGCGGGTGAACCGGACGCCTTGTCCGCCGTCTTCGCGGCGGGCTCCCCGTCGCCACCCCCGCAGGCGGTGAGCGCTACGGAGACCGCGAGCAGTACGGCGACGGCAGCCGCGTTCCTCGGGCGTGCTACATGCTTCACTTCGTGTTTTCCTCTCCATGGCTGTCGCTCATGACCGGCGACAGCGTGGCTATTCGGTGCCCAGTCCCGTGGCTATGGACCGGGTGTTGGCGCGCATCATTTCCAGGTAGGTGGCCGCCCCCTCTCCCTTCGTGGTGAGGGATTCGGAGAACAGCGGCACGACGTCCACCTCGATGTCGCTCTCGCGTCGGAGTACCTGGGCCAGACGGTCCGGTTGCGAGGAGTCGGCGAAGATCGCCTTCACCCCCGCCGTCTCGATGGCGTCGGCCAGGGACTTGAGGTCGGACGCGCTCGGCGAGGCGAGGGTGGTCCCGCTCGGGATCACAGCGCCCACGACCCGGAACCCGAAGCGCTGGGCCAGATATCCGAAGACATGGTGGTTGGTCACCAGCCGGCGGCGTTCCGAGGGGATCTCGTCGAACTGTTCCCGCATCCACGTGGTCAGTTCGGCGACCTGCGATCCGTAGGCGGACGCGTTCCTCCCGACGACGTCCTTGTCGACGCCCCGCACGTGCTCGGTGACCTGATCAGCGATCAGCACGGCCGCGTCACCGACCCGTTCAGGGTCGGTCCAGAAGTGAGGATCGGGCTCGTCGGCGGATTCCCCGGTGGTGTAGGTGATCGGATCGACGGCCTCCCCGACCGCCAGAACGGGGACGCCGGCCTCTTCGGCGGCCGCCACATGGCGCAGCACGTTCTCCTCCAGTCCGAGGCCGTTGTGGACGACCAGATCGGCCCGCTCGACGGCCGCCGCCTGCGGGGCCGAGACACCGAAGGAGTGCGGGTCGGCGCCGGCCTCCATCAGCACGGTCACCTCGGCCTGGTCGCCGACGACGTTGCGGGTGATGTCGCCGAGGATGTTCGTGGTGACGACCACCGAGGGGCGGCCCCGCTCGCTGCCCGCGCAGCCGCTCACCACCCCCAGGAGCAGGACGCCGGCCAGGGAGGTGAGCAGAAGACGCCCGGCCACCCGGCGCCTGCGCAAGGTCGCGGAACCGGTGCTCATCGGCCGGCCTCCACCATGTACGTCGGGGCGAAGCCGAGCGGGAAGGTCCGAGCGAGCCGGAGCCGGTCGTTGTAGTCGATCTCGTAGACCTTCCTGGCCGCGGCGTCGTTGACGTACGCGCGGGTGGAGTCGACCTCCACCGAGGCCGACTCGGCCCCCTCGGACAGGAGTTGCCTGCGCGCGACGCTCTTCCCGGTGTCGATGTCGTAGGCGGTGAGCACCCCGTCCTTGCCGAGCGCGAGCAGCGGAGACCCCTCCCCGGCGGTGTTGGCGGCCACGACCGGGCCGGTGTCGACGCGCGTCCAGGCGCGGTCGGTGACATCGAGGACCCAGACGGCGTCGTCTCCCGACCTGGCCGCGAGCGTGGTGCTGCCCGCCCGGTGGTGGAAGCCGACCGCCCTCTCCGCGTCCTTCACCGCCGCGCCGTACGGGATCTTCTCCGCCTCGAACGTGCCTTTGTCCTCGCTGACCAGCAGCGCGCCGTCCTCACACCCGAAGACCACGCCCCGGCGGGTGACGGCTTCGCCGCCCACCTGGGCGCACGGCTCCTTCAGCGCGATGACCCGGACGCCTTCCCGGTCGCGGACCTCGACGGTGTCCTCTCCGGCACCCGCCCCGGTGACCAGCAGATGTTCCCTGTAGGGGACGACCGGCCCGCTTCCCGCGCCGGTGAGCTCGCCGGCACGGGGGACGGTGCCGGCCTCGAGCTTCCCGCGGTCCAGCAGCCGGGTGCCGCCCTCCTGTGCGGACACCGCGGTGACCGCCTGATCGCTGTGGATGTGGGCGGCGTCCGGACCCGCGATGCGTCCCACGTCTCGAACGGCGGCACGGTAGTAGTGGACGTGGTCGCCGTGATCCACCGTCCAGGCACCGGTGTCGACGACGTGGGTGCCGCCGGCGCCGCTCAGGTAGGCGAACCGGCCGTCGGTGCGCAGACCTCGTACGCCGTCGCCGTCCTTGAGCGAGGTGATGTCCTCGGTGATCAGGTCCAGGACCCTGACCGCACCCGTGCCCGCGTCGGCGAGTACGAGCCGGGACTGCTGCTCGGATGCTTCTTCGGCTCCCTCGACGTACCCGTGGGGTTTCGCCGAGACCTTCGGCGGTGCCTTCGTGTCGCTGTCGCTCTGGCAACCGACGAGCAGCCCGGAGCAGGCAAGGGCGGCGCAGGAGAGTGCTGTTGCGGTTCGGATCTTCCTGGGTGTCATGACGGGTGTCCGTATTCCATGTGCGGGCGTTGGGTCGTGGAGGTGGCGGGCGCGGGCACGGCGGCAGAGCGCACCCACCGGTTGCGCAGGCCGGAGGCGGCGGTGGAAAGCAGGAACTGGACGACCGCCGTCGCCGCGATGCTCGCCCCGGCAGCCGTGTGGAGGTGCCAGGAGAGCAGCAGACCGATGAAGGTCGCGCTCGCTCCCAGGCAGGCGGCGCCGATCATGATCACCGGGATGCGCCGGGCCCACGGCAGCACGGCTGCGGGCGGCGCGATCAGCAGGCCGAAGACCAGTAGCGTCCCCACCACGTGGAACGACGCGACGATGGCCAGTGTGAGCAGGGCCAGCAGAGCCGCATGTGCGAGGCGCGGCCGGAGCCCAAGCGTGTGTGCCTTGCGCTCGTCGAAGGCCAGCGCGACGAACGGCCGGTAGCCGAGCACGGAGATCACCAGTGCGATGACCAGCGCGCCCCCGAGGTAGGCCAGGTCGGCCGGACGCACGGCGAGCACGTCACCGAAGAGGAACCCGGTCAGGTCGACCGCGAACGACTGCGAACGCGACACGATGATCACGCCCAGCGACAGCATCCCCACGAACAGCAGGCCGATGCTGGTGTCCTGCGACAGCCGGGGTGACCGGCCGACGACGCTGACGCCGAGAGCCATGACGGCGGCGCTCACGGCGGCGCCGACGAGCAGGTTGCCTCCCGTCAGCGAGGCGAGGGCGATGCCGGGAAGCATGCCGTGCGACATCGCGTCCCCGAAGAACGCCATGCCGCGCAGCACGACCCACGTACCGGCCAGGGCGCAGATCAGCGACACGAGCATGCCGCCCCACAGGGCCCGTTGGACAAAGGCCACCTCGAAGGGGCCCATCAACCATTCCATGCGGCAGGACACTACAATGAAAATGATTATCACTACAATCAAGCACGGCGGAAAGAGGCTCGGAGATGCAGCGACAGGTGGGGCTCGACGGCGTGTCGGCCGGTTATGCGAACCGTGCGGTGCTTGATCAACTGACCCTGCGGATACCGGCGTTCACCACAACCGCCGTGGTCGGACCGAACGGCTCGGGCAAGTCCACGCTGCTCGGTGTGATCGCCGGGGTGATCCGGGTAACAGCGGGTGAGGTGGAGCGCCGGACCGACGGACGGGCGGCGTACGTGACACAGCGCAGCAGGGCGGCCGATGCGCTGCCGCTGACCGTGCGGGACACCGTGGCGATGGGGAGGTGGGGGGCGCGCGGGCCGTGGCGACGGCTCTCACGGCGGGACCTGGACGTCGTGGAGACGAGTATGCGCCGGCTCGGCATCAGCTCCCTCGCCCACCGGCAGCTGGGGGAGCTGTCGGGGGGCCAGCGCCAGCGCGCCCTCGTCGCGCAGGGGTTGGCGCAGGAGGCGGATCTGCTCGTGCTCGACGAGCCCACCACCGGCCTCGACGCGACGGCTCAGCGGCTCATCGCCGATGTGCTGGCCGAGGTCACGGAGGAGGGGGTGACGGTCGTGCAGGCGACCCATGACCTCGAGGTGGCCAGGTCCGCCGGCCACGTCCTGCTGCTCCAGGAGGGCCGGCTGCGGGGGCAGGGGGACCCCCGCGAGGTGCTGACCGGCGACGCGATCGACGAGGTCTGGCAACTTCCGCGGAGGGAGTGAGGCGGGCGAGGCGGCGATCGCGCCGTCCGGGGCCGGCGGTCCGACCGGGCGATCGGCGGACGTATTCATCGGCGGCCCGGATGGGCGACGGCCCGGTCCGGTGGCCGTCAGCCGGTGGCCGGGGTGGGCGAGGTCCGGTCCTGCGGCCGTCAGCCGAGGGGGGCGAACGGTCCCGGGGTCTCGCCCGTCCAGCGGTGCAGACGGATCTCGCCCTCCTGCTGGACGACGCCGTCCTTCTCCACGGCCCGGCCCTCGGCCACGTAGTAACGTCCGTCGCCCAGCGCGTCGAAGCCGTAGCTGCCGTGGAACTCCCAGCCCCGGATGCCCGTCGCGTCGTCGCGCAGACCCGCGTCGCGCAGCGTGAGGAGACGGCCGGTCTCCGGCACGGGCTGTCCTTTGATCTCGCCGCGCACCGGCTCGGCGGAGCCGTCGACGGTGAAGAAGGAGTAGTTGGGGAAGCCCGCCTTCCTGCCCTTGTAGACCGCCATGATCCAGTTCCTGGTGTACGGGTCGTACTGGAGGTTCTGCACGCCGTAGGTGGTGTTGCCGGTGTGGACGAAGAACTTGCCGTCGTGGTGATCGGGGCCGCTGTGGTGGGGGGAGTCCTGGGAGAGCGGCCGCGCGTACCTGCCCCAGGATCTGATGTCGTACTCCAGGATCACCTGGTGGTCGTTGTCGGTCCTGCCGGTGTGGGAGTAGACGCCGTAGGCGACCTTCAGCGTCTGCCTGCCGCCCCGCTCGCCGAACCCGGGGCCGAACGACACGCCGTCGATGCCGCTGCATCCGTAGCGGTGGTCAGGGGTGGCGGCGGTGTCGCCGTCGAAGACGCCGTTGCCGTCCATGTCGGCGGTGAAGTCCGCTGCCACCTCGTCGAGATGGACCGCGGTCATGACGCCGTCCCGCTCGGCGTTCATCCCCACCCGGTCGATCCCGCGGCCGTCGAAGACCGCGATGTAGAACGACTCCGCCGCCTTGTACTCGAGCGATCCGTAGACCCTGCCGTCCCGGTCGTCGACGTCGATGTCACCGAGGTGACCGGTGAGGCCCTCGACGGTCCCGACGACCTTGCCGCCGAGGTCGGTCTTGACGAGCTTCTGGGTGAACGACCAGTAGACGAAACCGCGTTTGCGGTCCACTGTCACCCCTTGCAGATGGCTGGTCGGCCAGGCTCCGCCGTGTACGTAGGACGGGAGCGCGGGCTGCCGTCCGCCGCGGTCACCCTCGGCGGCGTTGCCGGGGGAAGAGGCGGCAAGGAGGAAGGCCGGGACACTGATCCCGGCGACGAGAACGGAGCGGAACGTCCGGAGTTCGCGGCGCACGCGGTTTCCTTTCCACGGGGTCGTGAGCCGGGCCGCACCGTGGGCCCCGCGACGCCCGAGGGGCGAGCGCGGGGCGAACCCGGTGGTGCCCGAGCGGGGAGAACGCCTGGGGTGCCCGTCAGTGCTGGGTCCGCAGCACCTCCGGGTTCGCGCAGTGGGCCGGGGCGCGGCCCGCCAGGAAGCGGGCGACCTCATCGGCCACGAGAGCGGACGCGTTGTGGGCGGTCTGCTTGCTGGCGCCGGCCAGGTGCGGGGTCATGACGACGTTGGGGGTACGCCGCAGCCGGGAGCCGGCCGGGAGCGGCTCCTCGGGGAAGACGTCGAAGGCGGCGCCGAAGAGCCGTCCCTCGTCCAGGGCGTCGCACACGGCGTCGTAGTCGAGCAGGGAGCCGCGGGCGCAGTTGACGAGAACGCCGCCGGGAGGCATGAGCCCGATCAGCTCGTGGGAGAGCAGCCCCTCGGTCTTCGGGGTGGCCCGGGCGTGCACGGTGACGAAGGAGGAGCGGCGCATCAGTTCGGGGAGGTCCACCAGTTCCGCAGGGCCCAGGTCCGCCTCGCCGACGTACGGGTCGGCGACCAGGACACGGGCACCGAAACCGCGGACGATGCGGGCCACCCGCGAGCCGATCGCGCCGTATCCCACGATGCCGACCGTGCTGCCCTCCAGTTCGGGGCCGACGCTGTCGTATCGGTAGTAGTCACCCCGCCAGATGCCCCCGGTGAGGTCGTGGTGGGTTTCGGGGACGCGGCGGGTCGCGGCAAGCATCAGGGCGACCGTGTGCTCGGCGGTGGCGGTCGCGTTGCGGCCGGGGGCGAAGGTGACCGCGACACCGTGCCGGGTCGCCGCCGCGAGATTGGCGTTGACCGGGCCGCCCCGGCCGACGCAGAACAGGCGGAGCCCGGGGCTCGCGTCGAGGACCCGTTCCGTCAGCGGTGCCATCTGGGTCACGCAGATGTCCACACCGTCCAGGGCCTCGATGAGCTGCTCCTCGGTGCCGGAGGCCTCGTGGACCTCGGCCACCGGACCGAAGGGCTCGACGGGCCAGGGCAGGGTGAGTTCACGGAAGGCGGCTCCGGGCGCGAGCGGACGGAGGCTGTCGGTGAACAGGGAGCTGCGGACGAAGTGGTCGCCGGCCGCGAGAATAGTGGTCACTCCGGTACTCCTGGGGTCACGTGCTGGTTCAGCGCCAGCAGGGAGGGTGTGCCGTCGCGGAGGATCAGTTCGTTGAGCGCGCAGTTGGCCAGGTGGGGGAAGACACGGCGGTAGTCCCGCAGTGGCACACCGAGCAGTCGGCACAAAGTGAGCCGGATCGCGGTGGAGTGGGCCACGACGAGGACGCGTCCCTCCCGCTGACCGGCCCGCAGGCCGGCGAGGAAGCCGGCACAGCGTTCGGCGGCCGCGGCGGGATCCTCTCCCTGTGGGAAGTGGCTGCCCACAGGATCGGCCTCGAATGCCTTGAGCGTGCCCGGCAGGCGCTCCCGCATCTCGGCGCGGGTCATCCCCTCGGCGATGCCGAAATCGACTTCGCGCAGCCGTGGTTCGACCGACAGCGGCAGACCGGCGCGGGCCGCGCTCCCCTCCGCCGTCTGCAGGCAGCGACGCATCGGGGAGGACCACACCGCCGTGAGGTCCGCCCGCCCCGCCCAGGAAGCGAGCAGGGCGGCCTGGACGTGGCCGTTCTCGGACAGGTCGATGTCGGTGATCCCGGCGTAGCGGTTCTCCTCGTGCCAGACGCTCTCCCCGTGCCGGACGAGGAAGACATGAAGGCTCATGGCGCGGTCCTTTCCCGTGCGTGGGCCGAGACGGTCTCGGACAGCCAGCCGCGCTGGACCAGCAGATCGAGAAGCCGGGCGTAGCCCTCCTGATGGGCGGACCGATGCACGGACCGCGGCTCCAGGACCCGGCCGGGCCGTACGATCGCGGCGGCGGCACGGTCCAGACCGCCCGCACCCCCACAGGAGGACGCGGCGAGTACGGCCATGCCGAGCGCGGGCTGGGCATGGAGGGGCAGGGACAGTGGCCGGCGCAGCACATCGGCGCGCAGCTGGTTCCACACCGGGTTACGGGTCGCGCCGCCGGTGAGGACGACCGTCCCGTCGGTGGGGGCGCCGAGCAGGTCCAGGTAGTCGAAGCACAGGCGTTCGAGATACGCGACGCCCTGCATCAGTGCGGCGAAGTCCTCGGCGCGGCCCGCCGGTTCGCGGCTGCTGAACGCGACGGCGTCCGGGGCGACGAAGGGGAACCGCTCCCCGGGTGAGACCAGCGGATAGCGCAGCAGGCCGGTGGGCAGCAGGGGAGCCGCCTCGTCGGTCAGCCGGTCCAGGCCGGCGCCCGCGAACTCCCGTGCGACCAGGCCCGCCCCGGTGCTGGAGGCGCCACCGGGCAGCCAGTGACCGGAGGGGGACCGGTGGGAGTAGACGATGCCGCTCGGATCATGCAGCAGGTCCTCGGTGACGCCCTTGAGGACGAGTGTGGTGCCCAGGACCGAGTTCCAGCTGCCGACCGCGGTCGCCCCGGAGCCGAGTTGGGCGGCACAGCCGTCGGTCATCCCCGCGACCACGGGAATGCCGGGGACGAGCCCGCACTCGGCCGCGGCACCGGCGCACACCTCGCCGACCACCGTGCCGGGCACCACCAGACCGGGCAGGACCCCCGTGGGGATCGCCAGCTCGGCGAACACCTGCTCGGGCCAGGTCACCGTCGCCGCGTCGGCCCCGGACTTGAGGGCGTTGCTGGTGTCGGTGGGCACGTCGTGCCCGACGAGCCTGCGGTTGATCACGTCGTTCTGGTGGGCGAGGCGCCAGCCGTCCGCCACCGCGTGCGGGTACCGGTCGAGCATCCAGCGGAGCTTGGGAAGCCCCCAGGACCGCTGCATCCGCCGGTAGCCGGCCTTGGCCCACTGCTCTTCGCCGAGCGCGTTGACCTGCTCCGCCTCCACGGTGGCGCGGCCGTCGTCGTACATGAGGCCGGGGGTCACGCACCGGCCGTGCCGGTCGGTCAGAGTGACGGTTCCCGAGGTCGCGTCGACGGCCACCGCCCGGATACGGCGTGGATCGGCGCCTGCGGCGCAGGTCTGCCCGACGGCCGAGCAGACCGCGCTCCACCACTGTTGCGGGTCCTGTTCATGGCGTTCGCCCCGCCGGTGACTGGTCAGCGGCGACGATCCCGTGCCGAGCAGCCGGCCGTCCGAGGTCACGGCGACCGCACGGACTCCCTGGGTGCCCAGGTCGATTCCCAGCCACACGTCCGGGGCGGCGCCGGTCACGCGCCGGCTCCGCCGGCGAGGCCCGCGCCGCCGCGTCCGAGCGCCCAGATCGGCCTGTGCAGCTCCCGCAGCCGCAGGAACTCCGCGTATCGGTCGCCCACGGCCCGGCCCTTGGCGGGGTCAGGCTCGCAGGTGGCGGAGATCCGCACGTGCCGTGCCGCCGCGGTGGCGAAGTCCGGCTCACGGCCGGTCGCGACCATGCCGGTCAGCCAGGCGCCGCGGGCCCCGGTCTCCGTGTCCGCGGTGATCGCCACCGGCAGACCGACGACATCCGCGATCAGCCGTGTCCAGTACGCGCTCCGGGCACCGCCGCCGCTGAGGGTCAACAGCTCCGGAGCGGCCGCGGAGGCGGCGAGGCAGTCGCGGATGGCCATGGTGGCGCCCTCCACCACCGCGCGGGCCACGTCCTCGCGGCCGCTGTCCAGGGACAGACCGGACAGGGAACCGCGGGCGCCCGGGTCGAAGAACGGGGCGCGTTCACCGGCGGAGGAGACATAGGGCAGGAACCGCACTCCGGCCGTGTCCTCGGCGCCGCGCTCGGCCAGGGTCATCAGGTCGGTGACCGAGCCGAGCCCGAGAAGCCGTGCGCCCCAGTGCAGCATGTCGCCGCCGCTCATGGTGGGGAACGCGCGCAGATAGTGTCCGGGGACGCCCAGGGTGACGGTGATGCCCACCGGCTCGTCGTCAAGCACACAGTCGGCGGAGTCGGTGACGATCTCGGTGGACAGGGTCGTGCCGAGTACGGTGCAGGCCCGGCCGGTGCTGACCGCCCCGGAGCCGATGGCGGTCGCACAGATGTCGTAGGGCGCCAGCACCACGGGGATCCCGGCGGGCAGCCCCGTCTCCTCGGTCGCGGCGCTGCTGAGCGCGGTCACCCGGTGGTCGTCGTCCCGGAGCGGGGGCAGCAGGTCGCGGGCCCACTCCACGCCGTACAGCTCGAACAGCCGGTCGGACCACGTGCGTCGCCCGAGGTCGAGGAAGGGCGCCGATGCCTCGGACTCGTCCACGGCCGCTTCTCCGGTGAGTTTCAGGAAGAGCCAGCCGCCGCAGGTCAGCAGGTGGCGCGAGCGACGTGTCCGGTCCGGGTCGTGCTCCCGCATCCAGGCCAGTACGGCGTTGGGCATGCCGGTGGACAGCCGGGAGCCGCAGATCCTGAAGGCCTCCTCCAGGGTGCCGTCGCGCTCCCACCCGGTGACCAGATCGGCGGCCCGGCCGTCGTTCCACAGCACGGCGGGCCCGGTGGGCCTGCCCCGGTCGTCGACGAGCCACGCTCCGTCTCCCTGCCCGGTGACGGCGACCAGCTCCGGCGGCTCGGGCAGCGCGGCCACCACCTCGCGGGTGGCGGAGGCGACCGCCCCCCAGACGTGGCCCATGTCCTGCTCCGCCCGGCCGGGCAGGGGCCGCAGTACCCGGGTCGGCCGGTGACAGACTGTCAGTTCCTCCCCGTCCGATCCGTATCCGACCACTTTGACGGTGGTGGTGCCGGCGTCGATGGCCAGCGACGTCATGCCCTCAGCCCCTTCCGTGTGCCTGCCGCGAACGGCGGGCGGCGGAGTCCAGGCCGACGGCGACCAGCAGCACGCAGCCCGTGATGACGAATCGGTACGAGGAGTCGAGATTGAGCAGGGTGAGCCCGCTGGAGATCGACTGGATGACGACGACGCCGAGCAGGGCGGCGAAAGCCGAACCACGGCCGCCGAAGAGACTCGTCCCGCCGATCACCGCGGCGGCGATGGCGTTGAGGTTCACGTCCGAGGTGCCGGTGCTCTGGTTCGCCGCGGCGAGACGGGCCGCGGCCAGGACCCCACCGGTCGCGGCGAGCGTGGAACACAGGACGAACGCCGCGGTGTACACGCCGCGTACGTCGATACCCGCCCTGCGCGCGGCCTCCGCGTTGCCGCCCACCGCGTACAGCGACCGGCCGAACCCGGTCCTGGTGAGGACGTAGTGCAGGATCAGGACCAGGCCGACGAAGAGCACGAACATCCACGGCACACCGCGCGTCCGGTTCAGGTAGTACACCGCGAAGAGCAGCGCCGCCGCCAGCGCGAGGGACTGCGCCGCCAGCCACCGCGGCGAGACGGACGACAGCCCGGCACGGCGGCGGCTGCGGGCCCGGGTCAGGCCGACCGCGAGGAAACCGCCCGCCGCGAGGAGCATGAGGGCGTAGGCCGCCACGTCGGGGACGAACCACACCTGCGCGAACCTCACCAGGCCGGAGTCGTACGGCAGGTTGATGGCGTTCTGGCCCCGCAGGAGCCAGAGCTGGGTGCCGAGGAAGGCCAGCAGGCCGCCCAGGGTGACGACGAAGCTGGGCACACCGAAACGGTTGAGCACCTGCCCGTAGAGCCAGCCGATCAGCGCGCCGACGCCGGCCGCCACCAGGATCGCCAGCCACACCGACTGCTCGTGACGGACCATCACCACACCCGTGGTCGCGGCCGCGACGCCGCTCACGGAGCCGACCGACAGGTCGATCTGGCCGACCAGCAGGACGCACACGATGCCGAGCGCGATCACCCCCAGGGGCACCATGTCGAACGCCAGGTTCACCAGGTTGGTGCTGGACAGGAAGGTGCGGTTCAGCGACTGGAAGATCGTCCAGATCACCACGACACCGGCGACGACCGGCAGCATGCCCAGGTCGCCGTCCCGGGCCCGGCGGACCGTGCCGCGGACGCTGTCGCGGAAACCGTGCCGGGCCGCCGGAGGCTCGTCCGGCCGGCCGGTGGCCGCCGCCACCGGAGAACCGAGAGAGGTCACTGCTGTTCCTCCTCTTCCCGAGGGATGGCCGCGCGCCGCGTGGCACGCTGCGAAACGGCGTTGTCGGCGGCGCCGGTGATCGCGGCGACGATCTCCTCGGAGGAGACCCCCCGGGCGTCGAACACACCGTTGTTGCGGCCGAGCCGGAGCACGGCCACCCGGTCGGCGACCGCCCGGACGTCCTCCATGTTGTGGCTGATCATGACGATGCCGAGCCCGTTGTCCCTCAGCCGCTCGATGAGGTTGAGCACCTCGGCGGTCTGCGCGACACCGAGGGCGGCCGTCGGTTCGTCGAGCAGGACGACCTCCGGCCGGCCGAGCAGAGCCCGGGCGATCGCCACCGTCTGCCGCTGACCGCCCGAGAGCGCGGCCACCGGGACGTCGAGCGAGGGAATCCTGGCGCGCAGCTCACGCAGCAGCTCCCAGGACCGCTTCTCCATGGCGACGTCGTCCAGCATCCAGGGCCGTAGCTCCTGGCCCAGGAAGAGGTTCGCCTTGACGTCGAGGTTCTCGCACAGCGCCAGGTCCTGGTAGACCGTCGCGATGCCCAGCGCGTGTGCGGCGCCCGGGGAATCGAACGAGACTTCCCTGCCGTGGACGGAGACCGTCCCCGCGTCGGGGGCGTACACCCCCGACAGGATCTTCACGAGTGTGGACTTTCCGGCCCCGTTGTCCCCGACCACGGCGACCACCTCACCGGCCGCGACATCGAGGTCGATCCCGCTCAGCGCCGCGACCGCGCCGAACTGCTTGCTCACTCCCCTCAGCGACAGCACGCCGGTCCCGGCGGTTCCGGGGCCCGGTCCGGGAGGCGTACCGGAGGCCGTCCCGGGGATCGCGGAGCTTGTCATGGGTCCCCTCTCTCGCTCTGGCACAGGACGGCCGCTATTCGATGCCCAGCCGCCGGCAGTCGTCGGCGTACACGCGGGTGCAGACGTCCTCGGCCTTGAGCACCCCGTCAGGGCCGAAGACGACCTCCTTGAGGTTCTCCCGGGTCACCACCGTCGGCTCGAACAGCTGCGACGGCGTGCCGAAGAGCGTCGAGTCCGCCTTCGGCGTCTCACCCTCCATCAGCTGATGGGCGGCCTCCGCCGCCGCCTCCGCGACCGTCTTGATGGGCTTGTTGATGGTGTTGTACTGGTCGCCCGAGACGATGCGCTGGACCGCCGCCAGCTCGGCGTCGTTGCCGGTGACCGGAGGGACCTCCACCTCGGCGCCCTTGAAGGCCGCGATCGCCCCGCCCCCGGTGCCGTCGTTGGCGGCCACCACACCGGCGATCCCGCCGGGGTACTGGGCGATCTGACCGCTCACCCACTGCTGCGCCTTCTCCGGTGACCACTCCGGGGTGTCGTACTCGGCGAGCAGGTCGAACCCGCTGTCATCCACGGCCTTGTGGATGCCCTTCTTGATCAGCCCGGCAGCCGCGTCGGTCGGAGAACCGTTGACCTGGAGTAGCCCGCCTTTCGCCCCCGCCTTCTCGAGACGGCCGACCAGCGACCGGCCGATGGACTCGCCGATCGCCTCGTTGTCGAACGAGACGTAGAAGTCCGCCGGCTTCTTGGAGACCGGCCGGTCGTATGCGATCACCTTGACGCCCTGGGAATGCGCCGTCTGCACGATGGTGGACGCCGAGTCGGAGTCGACCGGGTCCAGCACGATTACCTTGGCGCCCTGCGCCATTGCGGAGTTGGCCTGCTGCTGCTGCAACGAGGCGTCGCTGTCGGCGTTCTGGTAGATGACCCCGCACTCCTGGCAGAGCGCACGCATGCGCTTCCTGAAGAGTGGGGCGTCGTACTGCTCGTACCGGGTGGAGGCGAGGTCAGGCATCAGGAACGCGACCTTGCCCACGCCGCTGCCGTCGTCGGAGCCACTCGTAGCCGGTTCCTCCGCGCACGATACGAGCGTGCCCATGGCGAGGATCCCTATGAGAGCAAGACGTGCCGGTCTTCTCATGTTCCACTCCCTGCTCATGGACACTGAAGGCAACGCTCAGGAAACTCAGATGTTTCATTTGTGTCAACGGACCGCAGTAATTGAACAATTGCCGTGCCGCTTATCCGGCCTTCGATGTTCGCTCGGCGAAATGGCGGGCGGGTGGGATCCGCGAGGCGTGATGAGAGGTCCGGCCGTATGCCGTCGTCCCGAAGCGGGCGACAGTGCCGGCAGGTGCACAGACGGCCTCTGCGGAGGGAGCGGGGAACGAGGCAAGGGGCCGGTCCGGGGATGTTCACTTCACAGAAAAGGAACAGGAGCTTCCATGGGAGCAGACGACCGGCACCCGGCCGACATGAGCGGCAGGAAACCCCGCGAGCGGAGGGAGCGGATCAAGGGGCGCGTCGTGGACATGGGGTTCGTCCGGATCGATCAGCTGGCCGACGAACTGGGCGTGACCGCCATGACGATCCGCCGGGACCTCGACCACCTGCAGGACCGGGGCTGGCTGAGGAAGGTCCGCGGCGGCGCGACCGCCCAGCCCTCGACCGCCTTCCACGGCGATGTCCGCCACCGTGCCCGCGCCATGACCGCGGCGAAGGACGCCATCGCCCGCGCCGCCCTGCCCCTGGTCAAACCCGGGCAAGCGGTCGTCATCGACGACAGTACGACGGCGCTGGCGCTCACCCGTCTCCTCGACCGGCACACCCCCTTGACCGTCATCACCAACTTCGGGCCCGTCACCCAGGCGCTGGCCGACAGCCCGGGCATCGAGCTCATCTCGCTGGGCGGCACCTACTACCCGGCCTACGACGCCTTCCTCGGCCTGCGCACCGTGGACGCCGTGACCAGTCTCAGCGCCGACACGCTCTTCGCCTCCACGACCGCCATCACGCGTGGCCACTGCTACCACCAGTCGCAGGAGACGGTGGCGGTGAAGCGTGCCCTGATGGACGCCTGTGCGCGCAAGGTCCTTCTCGTCGACCACACGAAGTTCCGCCGCCGCGGTCTCTACCAGCTGGCCCCGGTGACCGCCTTCGACCTCGTCATCGTCGACTCCGGCATCCCGGCCTTCGACCTCGACGCGCTCCAGGCCGACGGCGTCGAGGTCCTCGTGGCCCGCCCCGAACAGCCGCGTCCGTAGTCGATTCCGGGTCTGGGTGCGCCGGGCCCGCCCTGCAAGGTGGATGCGCAGGTTCGGGGTTCGAGGAAGAGAGGGGTGGGCCTCGGCGTCAGCCCGAACGCGCCGCACGCCTAAATGAGTTACGCCCGATCGCCGAGCCGGGGACGAGCGCTCAGGAGTGCCGTGGGTGGGTGATGTCGAGGAGCTGTGTGGGGCGGATGACATGCGATCGTCTTATATGTAGTGAGTGTTAGCCTGCGTGCGGTCAAGATCGAACGCATACGGGGGAGGCGCGGTGGGCTTCGACGGCTACCGGATCAAGGCAGGTATGACCGGCCAGGCCCAGCAACTCGACGACGCCGGAACGGATATGGACGGCGTCAGCTCGGCCGTCAAGTCCCGCACGAGCTACTCGTACGACGACGCCGGCGGCGATGACGCCGCCTCGGCGCTCAACGCGTTCGTCAAGGCGTGGGAGGCGGAGGCCAAGACACTGGCGTCGGCGTTGCACGAGCTCGGTGGCAAGGTGCAGTTGGCCAAGAGCGCCTACCGCGGCAGCGACGGTCTGGTGATGACAGGCGTGGACAGTGTCTCCGTCGGTGGCACGAGCAGTGTCAGCGGCACACCGAAGCAGGGCGGGCGCAGCTCGGTCCTGTCGAGCTACTGAGGAGCGAGCCGGTGTCGTTCCTCCCCTCTCCCTTCGACTCCCCTTCCTTCCGCCTCGCGTGGCTCGCCGGGCTGTCCAAGAAGCTGCTCGGTGCCGGGAGCAAGAACGAGGTTCTCGACCTGATTGACGACGCCCTCTCGGTGCCCGCACCGGGCGGGAACCAAGGTGTCATCGAGGGCCTGGCAACCCTCTACCGAAGCCAGGTCGGCAACGTCGGCAGCGTCTTCGACCAGGTCGACCGGGTGGGTCGCAAGGGTCTTCCGGAAGTGTGGGCCGGCGACACGGGCGTCCTGGCCTCCGACGTGGTGAAAGCCGCCGGGCGGGCCGCGACCCAGATGAGCGAGGCGTTCCAGGAAAGCGCGACGGTGCTGCTGACGCTGGCCGACGCGATCGGCGCCGCGCAGCGCAAGGACGAGCAGGGCCGCGGACAGCTGGTGGAGCAGAAGAAGATGCTCGGCGGCAGGGACGGGTTCTTCGACGACCTGCGCGAGAACGACGAGGAGGAGTGGGACCGGAAGAACGCCGCCCACCTCGGCTCCTACGCGGTCGACCTGATGCACGCCGCCGTCTCCGAGGCGCAGGAAGCCACCCGCGTCGCGGCCCGCGACCTGAACAAGTGGGCCGCCGAGGCCCGGGCCGGGAAGATGGAGACCAGCGAACTCACCGCCGTCGACAAGCTGATGCTCGCCGACGCGGGTGTCGCGGGCGCCGACACGGAGCTGAACGAGATCCTCAAGGCCGGTGAGCTGGCGCGCGCGTCAACGCGTATGGACCTGCTGAGCCTCGACGACGAGATGGCCATGGAGCGGATGCTGGCGAAATCGGAGAACCCGCAGGAGCGGGCCTATCTGATGAAGGCCCTGGCCGCCGGCCACAGTGTCGCCGATATCGGGGAGTTCCAGGACAAGATCCACGGCAAGGACCCCGACTGGATGCGCCGGCACCTCACTCCGGTGGTCACCGCCGAGGACAGCATGAACGACGAGGGCCTGGCGGCGAACGGCTCGAACAACAACACGGACTCCGTCACGTTCGACGGTCAGCGGTGGATCCAGGGCGGCGACGGCTCGGAGGGCACCTGCGTGGCGTCGTCCACCGTCACCTCCCGCGCCATGATCGACCCCTTGTACGCGCTCGAACTCACCGGCGGTCCCGACGGGCAGGAGGACGACCCCGACGCCTTCAGGCAGCGGCTGGTGGCCGAACAGCACCGGCTGCACACCGAAGGCGACGGCGGCGAGAACTGGACGGGCATGGGGCCCGAGGGGCAGGAACGGATCAATGACACCGCCGTCGGCAGTGCCACCGGCAGCGACTACCAGCGTCAGGACCTGGACAGCGCCGCCGACCGCAGGGCGGTCCTCACCGAAGTCGAGAAGTCGGTGGCGCAGGGGCATCCGGTGCCGGTCGACGTTTCGGGCAAGGACGGCGCCCACGCGATGACCATCATCGCCCAGGAGGGTGACATGCTTCAGGTGTACAACCCCTGGGGCTCGACCACTTGGGTCAGCGAGGACGACTTCATCAACGGCCACATGGGCAAGGCTTCCGACAGTGATCTCCCCAACGCGTACAGTGTCTACCTTCCGCGGTAGCAGGGGCGGTGCCGCGATCGCGGCGGCCGCGCTCCTCGCTCTCGCCACGGGCTGCGGCTCCGGCAGCGACGAACCGGCCGGCGGCTCCGCGCGCACCACGAGCCACCCGGTCAAGGACACCAGCATCACTGCCGAGCCGGGCGAGCGCTTCACGCTCACCGTCGACCAGAACGCCTCCACCCGCGAGTACTGGTATCTGGTCGACCCCGGGCCCGACAGTTCGGTGCTCGTCAGCCGGGGCCGGGACTACGCG